>NZ_JBEZHM010000006.1:0-223359 GCF_040650575.1 Streptomyces sp. NPDC048659
GGTGACCCGCTCGGCGAAGGTGCCCTGGTAGCGCTCGGTCAGGATCGAGCGGGGCTCGTCCGGACCGACGCCGTGGCCGGTCTGGCCGATGACGGGCCCGGCCCGCCGAAGACCGCGAAGCGGCGGCGGGCGTAGGTGTACGCGAGGGACCGGGCCGGTTCCGCGAACGCCTGCGAGCCGGGCGCGCCGCTGTGCCCGACGGCGCCCGCGCCGAGCTCGGGGTGGCGGAGGGCGAGCGGGATGAAGCCGAGGGCGAAGGCGTTGGGGTTCCCGGTGACCAGGTCCGTGCCCTCGGAGTGGACCCGCGAGAACTCCGCCAGGGTCTCCGGCTTCAGCAGCGGCGCCCGCCCGTCGAGCTCGCCGGCCATCGCCGCGTACATCCGGGCGAGCCCGCGCGCGCTGCCGACCCCGCCGCCGGAGAGCGGCGCCCCGGCCCGCAGGGCCCGGGAGTTCCCGTACGCGACCATGTCGAGCGGCGGGTCGCCGTGCAGGCCGAAGGCGATGCTCAGGAGGCTGTCGGGGGCGACCGGGTGGGCGTCGAGGAGGGCCTGCTCCTCCGGGGTGGGCCGCATCGGCAGGACGGTCCGGAAGCGCGGCTCCAGCTCCTCGGGCAGGCCCAGGTGGTAGTCCACCCCGTACGGGACGCGGATCCGCTCCTCGTAGTGCTCCCGGACCGTGCGCCCGGTGGCCCGCACCACCACCTCGCCGACCAGCGCGCCGAAGGTGTGGCCGTGGTAGCCGTGCCCTGTGCCGGGCTCCCAGTACGGGCGGTGGGCGGCGAGCCGGGCGGCGACCCCCCGGTCGTCGGCGAGCTCCTCCAGCGTGAAGCCGCCTTCGACGGCGATCGCGCCCGCGCGGTGCGCCAGCAGCTCCCGCAGGGTCAGCGCCCCCTTGCCCTCCGCCGCGAACTCCGGCCACCAGGAGGCCACCTCGCGGTCGAGGTCCAGCGCGCCGTCCTGGACCAGCAGGGCGACCACGAGCGCGACGGCGCCCTTGCTGCAGGAGTAGAGGGCGAGCAGCGCGTCGCCGTCGACATCCTCGCCGCCCCACAGGTCCACCACCCGCCGCCCCCGGTGGTAGACGGCGAGCTGGGCGCCGCCGTCGCGGGCCTCGTCGGCGAGGACGCTCGCGAACTCCTCCCGTACGGACTCGAATCCGGCCGCCACGGTGCCGTGGACCTCGCTCATCGCACCCTCCCCCTCGTCGTGGCGCGGTGGTCCGCGCCGGGTCTTCCTCGGACCGAACGATCAAGGAGGCGGCGGGATTCCCGGCGTTGTCAGTGCGGGCCGCTAGCGTCGGCGGCATGGAATTCCGTATCGAAAGCGGCCTCTTGACCGAAGCCGTGGCCTGGGCGGCCCGGGTGCTGCCCGCCCGCTCCCCCGTGCCCGTGCTCGGCGGGCTGCTGTTGGAGGCGGCGGACGGGCGGCTGCGCGTCTCCGGTCTGGACTACGAGGCTTCCGCCCGCATCGAGGTGGACGCGGACACCCTGCGGGACGGGCGGGCCCTGGTCCTCGGGCGGCGGCTGCTCGACATCTGCAAGGTGCTGCCGGCCGGGGTCGCGCACTGCGCCGTCGAGGGCGCCCGGCTCTCGGTGACGGGCGGTGACGCCCGCTTCGGGCTCTCGCTGCTGCCCCTGGACGACCACCCGGCCCCGCCGGTGCTGCCCGCCGTGCGCGGGACGGTGGACGCGGACGCCTTCGCCGCGGCCGTGGGCCACGTGGCGGTGGCGGCCGGGCGGGACGACGCGCTGCCGGTCCTCACGGGGATCCGGCTCGGCCTGGACGGCACGACGATGACCCTGGCCGCGACCGACCGCTACCGGTACGCGGTGCGCACCCTGGAGTGGAAGCCCGAGGAGGCCCCCGGGGCCGAGGCCGCCGACGTGGTGGTCCCGGCCCGCCGGCTCACCGAGATCGCCCGCTCGCTGGCCGGGTCGGGCCCGCTCCGGCTCGCCCTCGACCAGGGCTCCATCGGCTTCGAGAGCGGCGGGATGCGGACCACCACCCGCCTCCTGGACGGGCGGCTGCCCCGGCACGACAAGCTGTTCGCGCTCGGCGAGCACGCGGTGGCCGTCACCGGGCGGGCTGCGCTGGTCGAGGCGGTGAAGCGGGTCGCGGTGGTGGCCGAGGGCGACAGCCCGGTGCAGCTCACCTTCGACCCGGCCGGCGTGCACCTCCAGGCGGGGTACGAGGACGACGTCGCCTCCCAGCGGCTGCCCGCCTCGCTCACCGGCGCCGAGTCGCTGACGGTCGCCTTCAACCCCGGCTATCTGCTGGACGCCCTGGGCTCCTTCGACGCGCCGGAGCTGTGCCTCCGGCTGCTCGGCCCCGGGCAGCGGGCGCTGATCACGGACGGGGAGGCCGGGACCCACCGGCATCTGCTGATGTCGGTGAAGCCCCTGGTCTGAGTCCGGCCGGCCTGGGCGCGGTCGGACGGTCAGAAGCCGCCGCCGCCGTCGAAGCCTCCCCCGCCGTCGAAGCCGCCGCCCCCGTCGAAGCCGCCGAAGTCGCTCGACCCGAAGTCGGCGGAGCTGAAGTCGGCGCCCGAGAAGTCGCCGCCCTGGAAGTCCGCGCCGCCGTACTCGGCGGCGTAGGCCGGGGTGGCGAGCATCGAGCCGAGCATGGTGCCGACGAGCAGGCCGGGCAGGATCCCGCCGCCGAAGTAGCCGCCGGCCCAGGGGCCGTACGCGGGTCCCGCCTCCCAGTAGGGGCGGCGCCCGCCGTCGGTCTCGACCGTACGGGCCCGGGGGTCGAGCCCGTCGTCGATGCGGGCGGCGTCGGCGGCGCAGACCGGGACCTCGCGGGCGGCGCCGCCGGCCGGGGTCCAGGTGCGGTCCTCGGTGGAGGGGCCGTGCCGGGGGTCGAAGAAGCAGGGGGCGCGCCGCTCGGGCGGCGGGCGGTGCTCGCGGCGGGCGGCGAGCACGGCGAGCGAGTAGCGGCCGTCCTCCAGCGCCTCGGTGACCGGGCGCACCTCGTGCGGGCGGGTGGCGGCGCCCATCAGGGACTTGGCCCGGTCGTAGGAGTCGAGGGCGCGCTCGTAGTCGCCGCGCATGGCGTCGTCGGCGCCCGCCTCGGCGGGGTGGAAGTCCAGCCGCTCCAGCTCCTCGCCGAAGGCGGTGATGTCCTCGTCGACGACGACCCGCAGCCGGTCGAGGGCGGCGCGCTCCTCGGCCTCCTTCCGCTGCCGCCTGCGGCGGGACACGGTGAGGGCGGTGGCGCCGCCAGCCACGACGACGGCGCCGAGGACGGCCAGGCCCGCGACGGGGACGCCGGAGCCCTGCCCGGAGCCGCCGGTGGCGCCCCAGGAGGCGGGGGCGGAGCCGCGCAGGGTCGGCAGGGCCTGGTCGACGAAGTTGTTCAGCTCGGTCGCGGCGGAGACGCCGGGCTGCCGGACGGCGGTGACCAGGTTGCGGACGGTGTCGCCGGAGATCACCGAGCGGTCGGCGGCGGCGTTGAAGCCGTCGCCGAGGCGGACCGCGTAGAGCCCGGTGACGCCGGTCTCGGTGCGCAGGTTGCGCAGCAGGTTCTCCGGCGGGAACTGCGCGTTCGCCGGGAGGACCGCCACGAACAGCGGCTTGTCGGCGTCCTTGATCTTCTTGGCGAGGGCGTCGGCCTCGGCCTTGGAGAGCTGCCCGGCGGCGGCCGGGTCCACGTAGACCGGGCCCTGTTTCAGGGCGGCGGCAGCGTCGGAGAGACCCGTGGCCCTGGCCCCCGCGGGCGGGGCCAGGGTCAGGAGCAGCAGAAGCGTCAGCCCCGCGAGGGCCGACCATATGGATATCGCCCTGATCCTCATGGTTCGACGCTACCCGAACAGCATCGAACAGGACATAGAGGGGTTATTCGGCCGGGTCGATGCCCGCGCGGAGCAGGCCGTACGTGAAGGCGTCCTCCAGGGCGTGCCAGGAGGCGGCGATCACGTTGCCGCCGACGCCGACGGTGGACCACTCGGTGTTGCCGTCGCTGGTGGTGACCAGGACGCGGGTGGTCGACTCGGTGCCGTGGCGGCCCTCCAGGATGCGGACCTTGTAGTCGACGAGGCCGAACTTGGCGAGCGGCGGGTAGATGCGCTCCAGGGCGACCCGGATGGCGCGGTCGAGGGCGTTGACGGGGCCGTTGCCCTCGGCGGTGGCGACGATCCGCTCGCCCTTGGCCCACAGCTTGACGGTGGCCTCGTTGGCGTGGGTGCCGTCGGGGCGGTCCTCGACGATGGCCCGCCAGGACTCGGTGCGGAAGTAGCGGCGCGGCCGGCCCTCGGCCTCCTCGCGGAGCAGCAGTTCGAAGGAGGCGTCGGCGGCCTCGTACGTGTAGCCCTGGAGCTCGCGCTCCTTGACGCGCGCGACGACCCGGGCGACCAGGGCGCGGTCGTCGCCGAGGTCCACGCCGAGCTCCTTGCCCTTGAGCTCGATGGAGGCGCGGCCGGCCATGTCGGAGACGAGCATCCGCATGGTGTTGCCGACCAGCTCGGGGTCGATGTGCTGGTAGAGGTCGGGGTCCACCTTGATGGCGGAGGCGTGCAGGCCCGCCTTGTGCGCGAAGGCGGAGACGCCGACGTACGGCTGGTGGGTGGAGGGGGTGAGGTTGACGACCTCGGCGATGGCGTGGGAGATCCGGGTCATCTCGGCGAGGGAGCCGGCCGGGAGCACGGTCTTGCCGTACTTGAGCTCCAGGGCCGCGACGACGGGGAAGAGGTTGGCGTTGCCGACCCGCTCGCCGTAGCCGTTGGCGGTGCACTGGACGTGGGTGGCGCCGGCGTCGACGGCGGCGAGGGTGTTGGCGACGGCGCAGCCGGTGTCGTCCTGGGCGTGGATGCCGAGCCGGGCGCCGGTGTCGGCGAGGACGGTGGAGACGACGGCCTGGACCTGGGCGGGCAGCATCCCGCCGTTGGTGTCGCAGAGGATGACGACGTCGGCGCCGGCCTCGTACGCGGTGCGGACGACGTCCTTGGCGTAGCCGGGGTTGGCCTTGTAGCCGTCGAAGAAGTGCTCGCAGTCGACGAAGACCCGGCGGCCCTGGGCGCGCAGGTGGGAGACGGTGTCGCGGACCATCTCCAGGTTCTCTTCGAGGGTGGTGCGCAGGGCGAGCTCGACGTGCCGGTCGTGGGACTTGGCGACGAGGGTGATCACCGGGGCGCCGGAGTCCAGCAGCGCCTTGACCTGCGGGTCCTCGGCGGCGCGGCCGCCGGCGCGGCGGGTGGCGCCGAAGGCGACGAGCTGCGCGTTCTTGAACGCGATCTCCTGCCGGGCGCGGGCGAAGAACTCGGTGTCACGCGGGTTGGCACCGGGCCAGCCGCCCTCGATGAAGCCGACGCCGAAGTCGTCGAGGTGGCGCGCGATGGTCAGCTTGTCCGCGACGGTGAGGTTGATTCCTTCGCGCTGCGCGCCGTCGCGCAGCGTGGTGTCGAAGACGTGGAAGCTGTCGTCGGGACGCGGGCTCTCGCCGTTCTCCGTGGTCATGACTGTGATGGCTCCTGTCGGATGTGGCTCCGGAAGTCTGGATCCACTTGCCCCCATTCTCACGCGCGGTCCGTTTTCGGCGGTGGTGGGGCCGGAAAACGAAAAAACCCCTCGCGGGTGCGAGAGGTCTGCGCGCGGGTCTGGGGCACGATGTCCGCCTGCGTGGGGGTTCTTCCACGCGTCAGCGGCCACTGCGGACCGGCGCGCTGCTGCCGATAATCATGGTGGTAGCGAGCACGCCCGCAGTCTGCCACAGCCGGGTGGCCGAAAGGGATGCGGTCTCAGGATGCGGGCGCCTTCTCCGCCCCGGCGGCCGGCACCGGGGCCGGTGTCCGGGCGCCGACCCGGCCCAGGTCGATGTCGCGGGTCTCGCGCATCGTGAGGTAGACGACCAGCGAGACGGCCGCGCAGCCCGCCACGTACCAGAAGAAGCCCGACTCGATCCCGGCGTCCTTGAACCAGAGCGCCACGTATTCGGCGGTGCCGCCGAAGAGGGCGTTGGCGATCGCGTACGGCAGGGCGACGCCGAGGGCGCGGATGCCGGTCGGGAAGAGCTCGGCCTTCACGCAGGCGTTGATCGAGGTGTAGCCGGTGACGACGAGGAGGGCGAGCAGGGAGAGGCCGAGGGCCGGCCAGAAGGAGCCCGCGTGCCGGAGCATCGTCATGATCGGCACGGTCAGGAGGGTGGAGCCGACCGCGAAGGTGATGAGCAGCGGGCGGCGGCCGACCCGGTCGGAGAGCAGGCCGGCGAGCGGCTGGAGGCAGGCGAAGACGATGAGCGCGCAGAAGGAGACGAGGGTCGCGGTCTGCTTGGGCAGCCCGGCGGAGTTGGACAGGTACTTCGTCAGATAGGTGGTGTACGTGTAGTAGGCCACGGTGCCGCCCATGGTGAGCGCGATCACCAGGAACGCCTCGCGGCGGTGCGCCCAGAGGGCCTTGACGGTGCCCTTGTCGTCCCGCGCGACGGCGTCGTCGGCGGTCTCCTCGTAGACCTCGGTCTCCAGCATGGTGCGGCGCAGGTAGAAGACGACGGCCGCGCCGAGGGCGCCGATGGCGAAGGGGATGCGCCAGCCCCAGGTGTGCAGGTCCTCGGCGGACAGGGTGCGCTGGAGGACGATCAGGAGCCCGAGGCCGGCGACCTGGCCGGCGGTCATCGACACGTACTGGAAGCTGGAGGCGAAGCCGCGGTGGCGCGGGGCGGACGCCTCGGTGAGGTAGGTGGCGCTGGCGGCGTACTCGCCGCCGACGGAGAGCCCCTGGAGCAGCCGGGCGACGAGCAGGACGGCGGCGCCGCCGTATCCGGCGACGGCGTAGGTGGGGGCGACGGCGATGAGCAGGGCCGAGGCGGACATCAGGGTGACGGTGAGGGTGAGCGCGGCCTTGCGGCCCTTGCGGTCGCCGACCCGGCCGAGCAGCCAGCCGCCGACCGGGCGCATGAAGAAGCCGACGGCGAAGATGCCGGCGGTGTTCATGAGCTTGGCGGTGTCGTTGCCCTCGGGGAAGAACGCCCCCGCGAAGTAGGTCGCGAAGCTCGCGTAGACGAACCAGTCGAACCACTCGACCATGTTGCCCGCCGACCCGACCCAGATCTTCTTCCAGTGCTCTCGTCCCATGGGGAAGGACCGTGCCGGAGGAGGCGTGGGCGCAACAAGGGTGCAGGGCGCAACGATCGGGAGTACTTACGTGCCTTGAGTTCCCGCGATCAGGGTTTGATCGACGAACTCCCGTACGTGGCCGAGGACTTGCTCGCGTCCGGTGCCGGGGATGCCGACGGCGACGTGCACGCTGAAGCCGTCCAGGAGGGCGCGCATCCGGTGCGCGAAGCGGTCCGGGTCGACGCTCCGGAACTCCCCGCGCGAGACGCCCTCGGCGAGGATCGCGACGAGGTCCCGGTGCCAGGCGCCCTCGATGGCGGCCTGCCGGGCGCGGGCGTCGTCGTCGGCGTTCTGCGAGCGGTTCCAGACCTCCAGCCAGAGCGTCCAGTGCGGGTCGCGCGGCCCCACCGGCACGTACACCTCGACGTAGCCGTCGAGCCGCTCGCGCGCGCTGCCCGGCCGCGCCAGCAGGGCGCCGCGCTCGGCCCCGAGCCGCCCCTCGCTCCACTCCAGGGTGCGCAGCAGCAGCTCGTCCTTGGTGCGGAAGTAGTAGAGCAGGTGCCCACTGCTCATCCCGACCTGCCGCCCGAGCCCGGCCATGGTCAGCCCGTCGAGCCCGCGCTCGGCGATGGTGTCCATGGCGGCGGCCAGCACGTCCTCGCGGGGCGGGGCGGCCTGGTTGCGGCGGCGGGGGTGGGGGGCGGGGTCGCTGCTCTGACTCACTCGTACGTTCTACATGATCGGGCGGGGTGGCCCGTGCGCGGAAGGCGCCGCGGCCGTGCGGGCACGGCGGGCGGGAGCCCGTTCCGCCGGAGCGGTGAGCGGAGGGGGCGGGGCGGCCGGATTCGAACCGGCGTCCTCCGAGATGATGTCGCGGCGCACTACCTCTGTGCTACGACCCCGCCTTGGCGATCACCCTAGGGGGCTCCGGTCGGCTCCCTCAAGGGGTTTTCCGCCCGCTCGCCCGCCCGTCCGCTCAGACCGCCGGCTGCTGCTGGGTGATGCAGTGGATGCCGCCGCCGCCCGCGAAGATCGTGCGGGCGTCGACGAGGACGACCTCGCGGTCCGGGAAGAGGCCGCGGAAGATCTCCGCGGCGACCTCGTCGTTCGGGTCGTCGAAGGCGCACAGGACCACGCCGCCGTTGCACAGGTAGTGGTTGATGTACGAGTAGTCGACCCAGTCGCCCTCCTCGTCCTTCAGGACGGTCGGCGCCGGGACCTCGACGACCTCCAGCGGGCGGCCCTGGGCGTCGGTCTGGCCGCGCAGCAGGTTCACGTACAGGCGCGAGCGCTCGTAGTCCGGGTGGGCCGGGTCCCGCTGGCTGTGGACCAGGACGGTGCCGGGGCGGGCGAAGGCGGCGACGATGTCGACGTGGCCCTGGGTGCCGTACTGGCCGTAGTCGCCGGCCAGGCCGTGCGGGAGCCAGATCGCCTTGCTGGTGCCGAGCTTCGCGTGGATCTCGGCCTCGACCTCCAGGCGGGTCCAGTCGGCGTTGCGGCCGGGGCCGAGCTGCACGGTGTCGGTGAGGAGGACCGTGCCCTCGCCGTCGACGTGGATCGCGCCGCCCTCGTTGATCAGCGGGGAGGGCAGCACCGGCACTCCGGCCACGTCCGCGACATGGCGGGCGATCGTGGAGTCGTGCTCCCAGCGGGCCCAGTCCTGGGCGCCCCAGCCGTTGAACACCCAGTCGACCGCGGCCAGCCGCTCGCCGTCGGTGACGAAGGTCGGGCCGATGTCGCGCATCCAGGCGTCGTCCAGCTCCCGCTCGACGAGCTCGATGCCCTCGCCGAGCAGGGCGCGGGCGGACTCCGCGTCGCCGGGGGCGACCACCACGGTGACCGGCTCGAAGCGGCGCACGGCGCGGGCCACGGAGGCCCAGGCTGCGCGGGCCTCGGCGAGCTCCTCCGGGTTGGTGAAGGTCGGGTTGGGGCTCGGCCAGGCCATCCAGGTGCGCTCGTGGGGGGTCCACTCGGCGGGCATGCGGTACGTCATGGGCTGCGGTCCTAGCGGTCAGGGGTGGCGGCGGTCACGTTCCGTGGGGCCGGGTGCGCCAGCCAGTCACCTCATGTTTGAACACCACTCTAAATGCTGTGACCTCAGCTTCCAAGCATTGACGCCGCAGGTTCATGTGGGTCACATTGAGCGGCACTCTAAATCCGTACCCACCCCCCACGCCTCCCTCTCCTTGCCCCCTGCCCCCTGCCCCCCCAGGAGCCCCCACCCATGGCGATAGAACAGCGCGGAGTCGACACCATCCCCGAGGCGGAGCGCACCAGCGGCCCCCGCGACCTCGTCTCGATCCTCCTCGGCTCCAACCTCTGCCTCGGCGTGATCGTCTTCGGCTGGCTGCCCGTCTCCTTCGGGCTCGGCCTGTGGGCCTCGGTCACCGCCGTCGTCACCGGCACCCTCGTCGGCGTGGCCGTCACCGCCCCGCTCGCGCTGATCTCGCTGCGCACCGCCACCAACCTCTCCACCTCCTCCGGCGCCTTCTTCGGCGTCCGGGGCCGGCTCGTCGGCTCGGTGGTCGGCCTGCTGCTCTCCCTCGGCTACACCGCGCTGACCCTGTGGATCGGCGGCGACGTGATGGTCGGCACCCTGGAGCGGCTGGTCGGCCTGCCGACCGGCGGGCTCGCGCACACCCTCGTGTACGCCCTGCTCGCCGCCCTCACCGTGGTCGGCGCCGTCTACGGCTACCGGCTGCTGCTCAGGCTGAGCCAGGCGCTCGCGATCGGCATGACCCTGCTGCTCGCGCTCGGACTCCTCGCGTACGCCGGGGACTTCAGCGCCGCGCCCGTGGCGGACACCCCGCTCCTGCTGGGCTCGTTCTGGCCCACCTGGCTGCTCGCCGCCGTCGCCGCCGGGCTCAGCGGGCCGGTCGCCTTCATCACCCTGCTCGGCGACTACACCCGCTACATCTCGCCCGCCGAGCACAGCCCGCGGAAGGTCTGGCGGGCCACCTGTCTGGGCCTCGTCGTCGGCCTGCTGGTCCCCCAGCTCTTCGGCACCTTCACCGCGCTCGCCTCGCGCGCCGGGGCCGAGTACGCCGGCCCGCTCGTCGCCGCCTCGCCCGCCTGGTATCTGGTCCCGCTGCTGCTCGCGGCGACCGCCGGGTCGGTCGGCAACGCGGGCCTGATGCTCTACTCGATGGGCCTGGACCTCGACGCGATCCTGCCGAAGGCGACCCGCGCCCGCGCCACCCTGGTGGTCGCCGCCGTCGCCACCGCCTTCGTCTTCCTCGGCCACTTCGCCTCGGACGCGCAGACCGCGATGACCTCGTTCGTGCTGCTGCTCACCGCGATCGGCACCCCCTGGGCGGTGATCACCCTGATCGGGCACGTGCGCTGCCGGGGCGCGTACGACGCGGAGGCGCTCCAGGTCTACAACCGGCGCTCGCGCGGCGGCGTGTACTGGTACGCGGCCGGCTGGCACCCGCGCGCCACCGTCTCCTGGGCGATCGGCGCGGCGGTCGGCCTCGCCGCCGTCTCGACCCCGCTCTACGAGGGCCCGCTGCTGTCCCTGACCGGCGGGGTGGACTGCAGCTTCGTCTTCTCGGGGATCGTCGGCGGCGTGCTGTACGCGGTGCTGACCCCGTCCCCGGCACGCGAGACGCCCGGGACGGAGACCGTCCCGGGCGTCCTGGCCGACAGGCCCTGAGCCGCTACTCGCCGAGCTGGTGCACCCAGCCGTGCGCGTCCTCGGCCTTGCCCGTCTGGATGGCGAGCAGGGCCTCGCGCAGCTTCATGGTGACCTCGCCGGGCTCGCCGCCCGAGTGGTGCCACTCGCCGCGGGCGGACTTGACCGTGCCGACGGGGGTGATGACGGCGGCGGTGCCGCAGGCGAACACCTCGGTGAGGGTGCCGGCCTCGGTGTCCGCCTGCCACTGGTCGATGGAGACGCGGGCCTCCTCCGACGCGTAACCGAGGTCGCGGGCGACCTGGAGCAGCGAGTCGCGGGTGACGCCGGCGAGCAGGGAGCCGGTGAGGGTCGGGGTGACGATCCGGTCCCCGTACACGAAGTACAGGTTCATGCCGCCCAGCTCCTCGACCCACTTGTGCTCGACGGCGTCGAGGTAGGCGACCTGGATGCAGCCCTTCTCGGCGGCCTCGGCCTGGGCGAGCAGGGAGGCGGCGTAGTTGCCGCCGGTCTTGGCGTCGCCGACGCCGCCGGGGACGGCACGGACGCGGTCCTCGGAGGCCCAGATGGCGACCGGCTTCACGCCGTCCGGGAAGTAGGCGCCGGCCGGGGAGGCGATGACGACGAAGAGGTACTCGTTGGCCGGGCGGACGCCCAGGCCGACCTCCGTGGCGATCATGAACGGGCGGAGGTACAGGGACTCCTCGCCGCCGTGCGCCGGGACCCACGCCTCGTCCTGGCGGACCAGGACGTCGCACGCCTCGATGAAGGTCTCGACCGGGAGCTCGGGCATCCCGAGGCGGTGCGCGGAGGACTGGAAGCGGCGGGCGTTGGCGTCGGGGCGGAAGGTGGCGACGGAGCCGTCGGGGCGGCGGTACGCCTTCAGGCCCTCGAAGATCTCCTGGGCGTAGTGCAGGACGCTGGTCGCGGGGTCCAGGGAGAGCGGGCCGTAGGGCACGAGCTGCCCGTCGTGCCAGCCGCGGCCCTCCGTCCAGCGGATGGTGACCATGTGGTCGGTGAAGTGGCGGCCGAATCCCGGGTTGGCCAGGATCGCCTCGCGCTCCGCGTCGGACAGCGGGCTGGAGGAGGGCTTGAGCTCGATGGTGGGCGTCGTCATGAGTGCTTGTCCTTCACCGGTTGTGTGTGTCGGACCGCGCTCACGCCGCTACGCAGTACTGCTAGGACGTCCGAGCTTTCCCGCATTCGCGGCCCCACGTTCGATTATCGCTCGTGGGGACCGGTGGACGAAAACGGTGTGTGACGCGGTCCAGGGTTCGATGGTGGCACCCTGCGACCGCATAGGTACAGCCGCCGGGTGCGGAGTGCGACCCGGCGGCTGGAGGTGGAACGTGCAGCGGCGGGTCAGCTCGCTACGCGTACCGCGAGCGCGTCGCCGATCTCGGCCGTCGTACGGGGGGTGTCGCCGCGCTCGGTGAGGTCGGCGGCGACCGCCTCCTCGATGCGGGCCGCCTCGGACTCGTAGCCGAGGTGGCGCAGCAGCAGGGCGACGGAGAGGACGGTGGCCGTGGGGTCGGCCTTGCCCTGGCCCGCGATGTCCGGGGCGGAGCCGTGGACCGGCTCGAACATGGACGGGAACTCGCCGCTCGGGTTGATGTTCCCGGAGGCGGCGACGCCGATCCCGCCGGAGACGGCGGCGGCGAGGTCGGTGATGATGTCGCCGAAGAGGTTGTCGGTGACGATGACGTCGAAGCGGGCCGGGTCGGTGACGAGGAAGATCGTCGCGGCGTCGACGTGCAGGTAGTCGGTGGTGACCTCGGGGAACTCGGCGGCCACCGCGTTGAAGATGTTCGTCCACAGGTGGCCCGCGAAGGTCAGCACGTTGTTCTTGTGGACCAGCGTGAGCTTCTTGCGGGGGCGGGCCTGGGCGCGGGCGAAGGCGTCCCGGACCACGCGCTCGACACCGTAGGCGGTGTTGACGGAGACCTCGGTGGCGACCTCGTGCGGGGTGCCCTTGCGGATGGTGCCGCCGTTGCCCGTGTACGGGCCCTCGGTGCCCTCGCGGACGACGACGAAGTCGATCTCGGGCTGGCCGGCGAGCGGGGTGGCGACACCGGGGAGCAGCTTCGAGGGGCGCAGGTTGACGTGGTGGTCGAAGGCGAAGCGCAGCTTCAGCAGGAAGCCCCGCTCCAGGACGCCGGACGGGACCGAGGGGTCGCCGATCGCGCCGAGCAGGATGGCGTCGTGGCCCTTGAGGGAGTCGAGGTCGGCGTCGGTGAGGGTCTCACCGGTGGCGTGGTAGCGCGTGGCGCCGAAGTCGTACTCCTTGGTCTCCAGCTTCACATCCTGGGGAAGGACGGCCGCGAGGACCTTGAGGCCCTCGGCCACGACCTCCTGGCCGATGCCGTCGCCGGGGATGACTGCGAGATCGATGCTGTGAGACATGTCGGCACCCTACTCTTCGTCCCATCGTCTGACACATCATGTCCAGGATGCGGACGATCCTCCTGGACCCGGGGCGGCGCGCCGGGGGTCGGCGGGGTGCGCCGCCACCTTCGGGCCCGGACCGAAAATGGAGGCATGACACGCACTTTCGAAGAACTCGTGGCGGAGGCGTCCCAAGCGCCGGTGGACGGCTGGGACTTCTCCTGGCTGGACGGCCGGGCGACCGAGGAGCGCCCGTCCTGGGGCTATCAGCGCCTGATGGGCGGGCGGCTGGCGGCGGCGGAGGCCGCGCTGGACGTCCAGACCGGGGGCGGCGAGGTGCTGGCCGGGGTGCCGGTGCTGCCCCGGACGGCGGTGGCGACCGAGTCCTGGCCGCCGAACGTCGCGCGGGCGACGGAGCTGCTGCACCCGCGCGGGGTGGTGGTGGTCGCGGACCCGGACGAGCCGCCGCTGCCGTTCGGCGACGCGGCCTTCGACCTGGTGACCAGCCGCCATCCGGCGACCGTGTGGTGGGCGGAGATCGCCCGGGTGCTGCGCCCCGGCGGCACGTACCTCGCCCAGCACGTGGGCCCGGCCAGCGTCTGGGAGCTGGTCGAGTTCTTCCTGGGCCCGCAGCCGGAGGCGGCCCGGCTGCGGCACCCCGACGACGAGGCGGCGGCTGCGCGGGCGGCCGGGCTCGACGTGGTGGAGGTGCGCGCGGAGCGCCTGCGGATGGAGTTCCACGACGTCGGGGCCGTGGTCTGGTTCCTGCGCAAGGTGATCTGGATCGTGCCGGGCTTCACGGTGGAGGCCGAGCTGCCGAGGCTGCGCGCGCTGGACGCGCTCATCCGCGAGCGGGGCCCGTTCGTGGCCCACTCGGCCCGCACCCTGATCGAGGCCCGGAAGCCCGGGGGCGGTGGCGGGTCCGGTCAGTGACCGGTCTCGCCGCCGTTGTCCCGGCGGTCGAGGGAGCGCTGGAGGGCGGCGGCGGCGTTCTTGCGGGCCTCGTCGCTGGGACGGACGGCGGAGTGGCGGACGCGGCGGGCGGTCTGAGCGGCCATGAGGGATCGACTCCTTGAGATCAGCGTGATCGAAGGCGCCGGAAGGGGCGGGGAGCGCCGCCGCAGGGGTTGCCTGCACGGGGCGTGGCGCTCTCGACCGCCCTGCGCTCGATGGAGCGGGACGTTCGGCTTCTACAAAGCTAAGCCAGCTCACCCGAACTGTCTCCACAATTACTCGGACTTCCTACTATCTGAGACGGCCCTCACACCGCCACCTAGATTGCATTCCTACCTAGATAGTGCTGAGATCCATCCATGGCCGCAGACCGCAGATCCAGCTGGCTCAAGGGAGTCCTCGACCTGCTCGTCCTCTCCTGCCTGACCGACGGTGAGAGTTACGGGTACGAGATCGCCAGGTCGCTCGCGGAGGCGGGGGTCGGCGAGATCAAGGGCGGGACGCTGTATCCCGTGCTGAACCGCCTGGAGGAGGCCGGCCTCGTCGAGGCCGAGTTCCGGGCCGCCGAACGGGGCCCCGGACGCCGCTACTACCGCCTGACCGAGACCGGGCGGACCCATCTCGCGGCGGAGAGCGCGGCCTGGCACCGGTTCCACCGGGCCGTGGGGACCAAGCTGCACACAGGGGGTACGGAACGATGAACACCGCGAAAGTCCCGAAGGGCACCGACGCAACCGGTGCAACCGGCGCAACCGGCGCCGCCGACGCCACGGACCGCTGGTTCGCGACGCTGGGCGAGGCGCTGACCGGCGCGGGGGTGCCCGAGGAGCAGGTCGCCCGCACGGCCGACGAGCTGCGCGGCCACCTGGCGGAGTCGGGCACGGGGCCCGAGGAGGAGTTCGGCCCGGCCGGCCGCTTCGCCGCCTCGCTGGGCGGCCTGGCCCCGGCGCCCGGCGAACCGGACGGGGCGGCCGAGCGGTGGACCTGGACGGCGGACCTGTTCAACGACCGCCGGATGCTGGCCGTCCACGGCGACCAGGGCTGGGAGGTCGAGCACCTGGACCCGCTGGGCCGCTTCGTCTGCCGCCGCGCTCCCGGGGCGCCGCTCGCCTGGGAGTACCGCCGCGAGGTCATCGGCCTGCGCCGCCGCGCCAAGGTCCTCGGCGAGCTGGACCCGGAGGGCTGGGAGCTGTGCGGGGAGTGGCTGGTGTACGGCTACTTCAAGCGCCCGAAGGCGGCGACGACGGGCCCGGCGGCGACCCTGGCCACGGTCCCCGCCACCCCGGACCGCCACCTCTTCCTGAGCCGCCGCGGCAAGGCCCTCCTGGCCCTGTGGGCCGCGGGCTCGGGCGCCGCGTACCTCTCCCTGGGCCTGCCGGGCCTCGCGATCCTGATCGCCCTGGGCGGATCCCTGACGGCGGTCTGGACGGCGAGGCTGGAGACGGCCCGGGGCAGGGTGGCGGCGGCGGCCGGGAACGGCGACGCGGAACGCCCGGGGCCGTAGCGGTCGACGGCTCCCGGGGCGCGGGTCGGTTCCCGGGCCCGCCCCGGATCAGGGGACGACGGCCGCTGCCCTGATCAGGAGGCGACGGCCGCTCCCCGGATCAGTGCCCGGCGGCCGGCGACCCGAGCTGGGCGGCGACGCCCTGCCGGTCGATCTGGATCCAGTACTCGACGATGAGCCCGTCCTCGACGCGATAGACCGCGCTGGTCGTCGCGGTGACGGGCACGCCGGTCGGCTCGTGGCCGTCGACCGGCCCGAGGTGCCGCCCGGTCTGGGTCCAGCGCGCGTAGACCCGGTCGCCCTCGGCGATGAGCTCGTCCACCGTCAGCGCGAAGGCGCCGTACGCGTCCAGCATCTCCTGGACGTGCTCGGTGTACTGCGCGGGCGTCCGCTCGACGACCTCGGGCGCCTCCGAGACGACCTGGTGGGCCCGGACACGGCCGGCCATGAACCGGTCGGCATGGTCCGGGTGCAGCCCCGAGCGCACCTGGAGCAGGAACTGGCGGACGATTTCCTTGGCATCGATCACGGTCACAGTCTGGCACCCCTCCCCCGGACCGCCCGGGGCCGGGGCCGGACCGGGCGACCCGGCGGACCACTTGTTGCAGCATCGCGGCCCGCTCGATCGGCTGGAACGTGTGCCACGCTGCGATCAGCCCGAAGATCAGCTCGCGGTACTCCTCCTTGGCCGGCATCGCCTTACCACCTCCGGACTCACCGCCGATGAGCAACGCCCCCTCTCGCGCTCAGCACGAGAGGGGGCGTTTTGTCGTGCACGGCTACTGTTCCGGTGTCGAGTCAGAACGGAGCCCCTTATGCACGCTCTACCACACGACCACACCGGCGCACGCATCAAGCGTCTGCGCCTCGAACGACACCTCACCCAGAAGGCGTTGTCGGACCTGTCGCAGGTCCCGTACGGCACCCTCACCAAGGTCGAACAAGGTGTCACCGCCGCCACCCCGTACGTCATCGCCGCCGTCGCCCGCGCGCTGCGTGTCGAGGTCGCCACGGTCACCGGCCAGCCGTACGCCGCCGAACTGCGCGCCGACGAGCTGGACGTGCTGATCCGCCCCATCCGTGAGTCCTTGGACGTCTACGACCTCGGCGCCGACCCCGACTTGTCGCCCCGTCCACACCAGCTCATCTCCGATGACGCCGAGGAACTCCTCGTGTCGGTCCGGGCGGGCGAGATCAAGCGGGTCGCCAGCCTCGTGCCGGGCCTGATCGAAGAGGCCACGACCGCCGCGCACCTGGCACCCAGCAGGGAGCGGTGGCTGCTGCTCGCCAGCCTGTACCGCACGTCGTACGACGTCGCGTCGAAGCTCGGCTATGCGGACCTGGCGACGCTCTCCCTGGCCCGGATGGACTGGGCGGCGCATCGCGCCTCGGACGCGGTGGTCGGGGGCATGTACAGGTACATGCGCGCGCTGACGTACCTCCGTAGCGGCGAGTACCGCACCGGCCAGCGCCTGATCGACCTCGGCCTCTCCGCCCTGGGGCAGGCCGAGGAAGGGCGGGAGCGGAGTGTCCTCACCGGCCAACTGCACCTCGGCGCTGCCGTCATGGCCGCCCGCTCGCGGAACGCCGACAGCGCCGAGGACCACCTGGTCGAGGCGGACCGGATCGCCGCCGAGACCGGTGAGGCCGTCGATGTGCACTGGCTCGCGTTCGGCCCGACGAACGTAGCGGTCCACCGTGTGAGCGCGCTCGCCGAGCTCGACGAGTACGGTGCTGCGGCCGAGCGCGGCGCCGAGGTCCGGATCCCCCGGGACTGGCCGGCCTCCCGCCGGTCGCATCACCATGCCGAGGTGGCACGGGCGCAGATGTGGACAGGAGACCTGGAAGGTTCGTTCCGCAGCCTGCTCGCAGCGAGGAAGGCGGCTCCCCAGCAGGCGCGGTACCACCTGACTGTCCGGGAGACGTACTCCGGCCTGGAGGCGGCACGGCGCCAACTCCCCGACAGCTTCCTGTCGTATGGCTCCTGGCTGGGAGCCTGACGGATCGTTATCCCTTGGCCCCGACTATCCGAAACGGCGGATAGTCGGGGCCTTCCCATGCCCCCACTCTGGTCTCACGCAGTCGCCAAGAACCTTCCACCGCAGGTCCCCGCATCCGAATCGCCGCAACAGGGACCACCGCCCCCGTCCGGTCTTACCCGCCACGGTCACCGCATCGTGGCCGGACTCGCCACGCAGTACGGCACTTCGCCCGACGGCCGCGGCCTGTGGGCCCTGCTCTCCACGTCGTAAACGCACCGCCGACAGGCTCGGCCTCCACTCTTGAGAGGGGACACGCGTGATCGATCCACCGCGGGCGCTTCCGCCCGCAAGCTGCCTGCCGCCCGCAGGCCCGCCCTCCGTACTGCTGCTGGGGAGCTCCCCTCAGTCCGCTCGCGAAGCGCGGGCATTCGCACGCGAGTTCACCGAGTTCCACTCGCCCGACGCAAGGAGCAGCCACGTTGACGCGGTCGTCCTGGTGATGTCCGAGCTCGTCACCAACAGCTACCGGTACGGCAGTGAACCCGGCGACTCGATCCAGGTCGTCATGGACACCAACAGCCACCGCACGCGCATCGAGGTGCACGACCCCGTGCGCCGCACGCCGCGTCAGCGGCCCGAGTCCGCCGATCGCGACCGCGGGCGCGGCCTGATCATCGTCGACGCGCTGTGCCCGCAGCGGTGGGGTGTCAAGAACCGACCGCTCGGGAAGTACGTGTGGGCGGAGGTCCCGTGGAACACGTGACCATCCGCCCCGTACCCGGCCCCGGGTTCACCGCCACGCTGCTGACGTCAGCGTGGATTGACTCGGACGTAGATGCGGGCGACGTGGCGTGGCTGTTCGTGGCTCACGCCGGAGCTCGTCGTCCTGGCGATACGCCCGAGGCAGTCGAGACCAACCTGATGGGCATGGCCGACGCCCTCGGCCTCGCCCCGATGACCGAGAACCTGCCCGACATCGGAGGGCGGCTGATCATCAGGGGCGGCGCCTCCCTCTACTACGGGCACCCCATGTCCGTACTCCGGCTTCCACACACGTCCCCCAGGTGGCAGCGCCACATCCTCGCGGGCGGCCTGGCCGTCCTCGCCCTGGGGCTCGCCCCCATCCCGCCCGGCACCGGACAGGACGGCATCGACGAGTACCTGTTCCGCCACGGCGCCGACGACCGGGTCCTCATGGGCGCCACCAGTCTGCGCCGCCGATGGACGTGAACGGGAGACCGGACCGCCCCGGAGTGTAGAAGACTCCGGGCCGGTCCGGCGTGGCCCGAGCCTACAAGTCCCGCCCTGCGCGCGTGATCCGCTCCGTGCGCAGGGCGGCCCACCGCACCACCCACAGCCGGCCGCTCGCCCGGCCGCGACACAGGAGGACCGAGAGATGACCACCGCCCTTGACCTGCGGGAGGTTTTCCCGCTGACCGCCCGCCTCTTACCGAGCAGCGACCCCCAGAGCAGCGCCGCCACCCGCCCGTGGATCCTCCGGTTCGCCCGGACGCCCGACTCCACGCAGGCCGTCACCATCCCGCCGGCTGTCTACGACCCCGAGTCGCAGATGTCCGTCAGCCTCTACGGCGGCCCGCTCCCCTTCATGCAGACGCACACCCCGAGCGTCCCCGACGGGAGCATCCACAACCCGCCGCCGCTCGACGAGGGCCCGAAGGACTGACCGCCCATGCCCACCGTTCTCGTGATCGCGGCCGACGACGACTGGCCGACCGACCGCGTCGTGAAGGCCCTCACGGACGGTGGGGCGGAGGTGTTCCGCATGGACACCGCCATGTTTCCGCAGGAACTCAGCCTCGCCGGGCGCATCGATGCCCGGCGAGGCTGGTCCGGCGGACTCACCACCGCCCACCGCTCCGTCGACCTCGCGGACGTCTCCGCCGTCTACTACCGCGCCCCGAACCCCTTCGCCTTCCCCGCCGGCATGTCCGGACCCGAGCGCCGGTTCGCCGCCGCGCAGGCGCGCGCCGGTCTGGGCGGCATCATCACGGCCCTGGACTGCCGGTGGGTGAACCACCCGAGCGCGATGTCGCGCGCCGAGTACAAGCCCCTCCAGCTCGCCACCGCGCGGGACAGCGGCCTGACCATCCCCCCGACGCTCATCACGACCAGCCCCGACGCCGTCCGCGCGTTCTGGGGTGACGTCGGCGGCGAACTGGTCTGCAAGCCGGTCGCCACCCCCGTCTTCATCGAGGGCGACCGCCTCCAGACCGTGTACACCCACCGGGTCACCGAGAACGACCTCGACGACCTGCTCGGGCTCGACACCACGGCCCACCTCTTCCAAGGGTGGGTGCCCAAGGCCCACGAGGTACGCCTCACCGCTGTGGGCGACCGGCTGCTCGCCGCCGAGGTGCACGCCGGCAGTGCCGCCGCGCATACCGACTGGCGCAGCGACTACGCGTCGCTCACCTACCGCCCGTGCACCCCGCCGGACTATGTCGCCGAGGGCGTACGCCGCTACATGGGCACCCTTGGCCTGCGCTTCGCCGCCCTGGACTTCGTCGTCGGCCACGACGGCACCTGGACGTTCCTGGAGGCCAATCCGTGCGGCCAATGGGACTGGATCGAGCACGCCACCGGCCTGCCCCTCACGCAGGCCATCGCCGACGAACTGCGAGGAGCCCCCGCATGAACACGCCTCCATCCCTTACCGAGGCCCGTCCCTACATGACCACGCTCGCGACGGAGCTGATCAAGTCCGGGGCCATCCGCACCCGCCCGTGGACCCGCGCGTTCGGCGACGTGCCCCGGCACCTCTTCGTGCCGAGGTGGCTCCGGCAGGACCAGGACCACCGCGGCATCACCGTGTGGCGCGAGCACCACGGCGCCACCACCGACGAGGACCTCGCCGCCGTCTACAGCGACCAGACGCTCGTCACGGCCCTGGACCCCGACACGGCCGAGCAGTTCGACGACGGCGCGTGGACCGGCATCCCCGTGTCGTCCAGCACCCTGCCGAGCCTCATGGTCCGAATGCTCGAAGACCTGCGCATCGCGGACGGCCACCGGGTCCTCGAAATCGGCACCGGCACCGGCTACAACGCCGCCCTGCTGAGCGCGCGCCTCGGCGCGGACCTCGTGCACTCCGTCGAGATCGACCCCGAGCTCGTCGCCGCCGCACGCCGGCACCTCGCCGCCGCCGGATTCGCGCCGCACGTCCTCGCGGGCGACGGAACCCTCGGCCACCCCGAGGGGGGCACCTTCGACCGGATCATCGCCACGTGCTCCGTGCCGAGCGTCCCCGCCGCGTGGATCGAGCAGAGCAGGCCGGGGACGATCCTCGTCACCGACATCGCCCTCGGCGTCGAGGGCGGGCTCGTCCGCCTCAAGGTCGACGACCGCGGCCGGGCCGTCGGCCGGTTCACCACGACCGCCGGCCGCTTCATGGCCGCCCGCTCCGACGCCAAGAGGTACCCTCCGCGGCACCGCCCCGAGCCCGCACCGGAGGCGGGGACGCTTCCGTCGTCGGTCGCCGCCGCCGACATCCGCGCGCACTATCCCTTCCGCCTGCTCCTGTCGGTCAGCCTCCCCGAGGCCGAACTCGTCTACCACCTCGACGAGGCGGGGACGACGGCACTCCAGATCCAGGACCCCGAAGGCTCCTGGGCCCGGATTCCCCTCGCAGGCGATGCGGCCCGGACGGTCACCTACGGCGGCGACCCCCGTCTGTGGGCCCGGGTCGACTCCGCGTGGCAGTGGTGGTGCGCGGCGGGCCGCCCGTCCCACGACGCGTTCACGTACACCCGCGAGGCCGACGGCCGCGCGTACGCCTCACACGCCCCCACCGGGGCCCGCTGGAGCCTCCCCCGGCCGTAGACCGGCCCCATGGAAACCGCCCCCTTCGCCGGTTGGGGGACCGGCGAAGGGGGCGGTGATCAGGGGCCTCCCCCGCGAGGGGGGGGAGGCGGGTGGGTGTTAGCCCATGTGGGGGTAGCCGTACTCGGTCGGCGGGACCAGGGTCTCCTTGATGGCGCGGGTCAGCGTCCAGCGCATCAGGTTCTGGGGGGCGCCGGCCTTGTCGTTGGTGCCGGAGGCGCGGCCGCCGCCGAAGGGCTGCTGGCCGACGACGGCGCCGGTCGACTTGTCGTTGATGTAGAAGTTGCCCGCGGCGAAGCGGAGCTTCTCCATCGTGTACGCGGCGGCGGCGCGGTCGCCCGAGATGACCGAGCCGGTCAGGGCGTAGTCGGAGACGGACTCCATCTGGGTCAGCATCTCGTCGTACGCCGCGTCGGAGCTGTCGTCGTACACGTACACCGCGAGGATCGGGCCGAAGTACTCGGTCGTGAAGACCTCGTTCTCCGGGTCCGAGCACTCGATGACGGTCGGGCGGACGAAGTAGCCCTCCGAGTCGTCGTAGGTGCCGCCCGCGACGATCGTGCAGGAGGCGTCGGCCTTCGCGCGGTCGATCGCGGCCTTGTTCTTGGCGAAGGAGCGGTCGTCGATGACGGCGCCGATGAAGTTCGACAGGTCGGTGACGTCACCCATGGTGATGCCGTCGACCTCGGCCGCGAACTCCTCCTTGAACCCGTCGTTCCAGATGGAGGCCGGGACGTACGCGCGCGAGGACGCGGAGCACTTCTGGCCCTGGAACTCGAAGGAGCCGCGGGTCAGCGCGGTCTTCAGGATCGCGCGGTCGGCGCTCGGGTGGGCGACGACGAAGTCCTTGCCGCCGGTCTCGCCGACGATCCGCGGGTAGGAGCGGTACGTCTCGATGTTGTTGCCGACGGTCTTCCACAGGTGCTGGAAGGTCTTGGTCGAACCCGTGAAGTGGATGCCGGCCAGGTCGCGGTGGTTCAGGGCCACCTCGGAGACGGCGATGCCGTCGCCGGTCACCAGGTTGATGACGCCCTTCGGCAGGCCGGCCTCCTCCAGGAGCTCCATGAGGAGCACGGCGGAGTGGGTCTGGGTCGGGGACGGCTTCCAGACCACCACGTTGCCCATGAGGGCGGGGGCGGTGGGCAGGTTGCCCGCGATGGCCGTGAAGTTGAACGGCGTGATCGCGTAGACGAAGCCCTCCAGCGGGCGGTGGTCCAGGCGGTTCCACACGCCGGGCGAGTTCGCCGGCGGCTGCTCGGCCAGGATCTGGCGGGCGTAGGCCACGTTGAAGCGCCAGAAGTCGACGAGCTCGCACGGGGTGTCGATCTCGGCCTGCTGGGCGGTCTTCGACTGGCCGAGCATGGTGGACGCGGCCAGCGTCTCGCGCCACGGGCCGGCGAGCAGCTCGGCGGCGCGCAGGATGATCGCGGCGCGGTCGTCGAAGGCCATCGCGCGCCACGCCGGGGCGGCGGCCAGGGCCGCGTCGATCGCGTCCTGGGCGTCCTGCTGGGTGGCGCCGGCGAAGGTGCCGATGACGGCCTTGTGGTTGTGCGGCTGCACGACGTCGACGCGCTCGCCGCCGCCCATGCGCTTCACGCCGCCGATGGTCATCGGCAGCTCGCGCGGGTTGTCGGCCAGCTCCTTGAGCTTGACCTCCAGACGGGCGCGCTCGGGGGAACCGGGGGCGTAGCCGTGCACCGGCTCGTTGACCGGAGCGGGGACCTGGGTGACAGCGTCCATGGGTCGCGGGACTCCTTCTTGAGAGGTGGTGGGGCTCAGCCCTTGGTGAGGATGGAGCGGACGAAGAAGAGCAGGTTGGCCGGCTTCTCCGCGAGGCGGCGCATGAAGTAGCCGTACCAGTCGGTGCCGTAGGCCGTGTAGACGCGCATCCGGTGCCCCTCGGCCGCGAGCCGGTTCTGCTCCTCGCCGCGGATGCCGTACAGCATCTGGAACTCGTACTCGTCCAGCTTGCGCCCGGCGCGGCGGGCCAGCTCCTGGCCGACGGCGATCAGGCGCGGGTCGTGGGACCCGATCATCGGGTAGCCGTCGCCCTCCATCAGGATCTTCATGATCCGGACGTACGCCTTGTCGATCTCCGGCTTGTCCTGGATGGCGACCTCGGCGGGCTCCTTGTAGGCGCCCTTCACGATCCGCACGCGCGAGCCGTTGGCGGCGAGGCGGCGGGCGTCGTCCTCGGTGCGGAAGAGGTACGCCTGGATGACGCAGCCGGTCTGCGGGAAGTCCTTCCGCAGCTCCTCGTGGATGGCGAACATCGAGTCGAGGGTGGTGTGGTCCTCGGCGTCCAGGGTGACGGTGGTGCCGATCTCGGCGGCGGCGGCCACGACGGGGCGCACGTTCGCCAGCGCGAGCTCGTGGCCGCTGCCGGGGCCCTCGGGGTCCAGCGACTGGCCGAACATCGACAGCTTCACGGACATCTCGGCGCGGGCGCCCAGGCCCAGCTCCTTGAGGCGCCCGATGAGCTCCAGGTAGGCGTCGCGGGCGGCGTGGGACTGCTCGACGGTGGTGATGTCCTCACCGACCACGTCGAGAGTGACCTCCAGGCCGCGGGCGGCCAGCTCCTGCACGATCGGGACGACGTCGTTGACCGTCTCGCCGGCGATGAAGCGCGCCACGACCTGCTTGGTCCCGGGGGCGGCCGACACGAAACGGCGCATCTTGTCGCTGCGCGACGCGGCGAGGATCACGGGACCCAGCACGGGGCACCTCCAGAGGGCAGGGTGACGAAAGGTGCCGTACCCGACCTTCCGTAAGGAACGGGGAACAGCACGAAGAACCACCGTGAAACCTAGGGACCGCTCCGATCGTCCGCCATCTACAGCTGTCACGCATCCGTGGACACGCTCTCAGACATCTGTCTGAAGGTCGGGCCGCGCGGTGGGAGAATGGCGCCGTGAAAGGCGACTACCAGGACCTTGTGGACGAGATCTCGGCGCTGCTCGGCGCCCCCGCGACCCTGGAGAACCGCGATTTCGGGCTGATCGCCTTCGGCGCGCACGACAGCGAGGACGACGAGGCGATGGACCCGGTCCGCACCCGGTCGATCCTCACCCGCAAGTCCACCCCCGCCGTCCGCGCCTGGTTCGAGGGCTTCGGCATCACCCGGGCGACCGGCCCGGTCCGCATCCCGGCCGCCCCCGACGCGGGCGTCTTCCGGGACCGGATCTGCCTGCCGGTACGCCATCGGGGAGTGGTCCTCGGCTACGTCTGGCTGCTCGACGCCCACCCCGGCCCCTCGCACGCGCAGCTCACCGCCGCCATGGAGGTCGCCGCCCGGATCGGCGAGCTCCTCGCCGACGAGGAGCGGGCCGGCGCCGACCTCTCGCGCGAGCTGCGGGCCGCCCTGTCGGCGGAGCGCGGCTGGCAGTACGACATGGCGCTGGCCGCCCTGCGCACCGCCCTCGGCCCGGACGCGGACGGCCTGCACGCCCTGGTCTGCCTGGCGCCCTGGCCCGGCGAGGACTCCCCTTCCCCGCGTACGGTCCCGGGCGCGGCGGCCCTGTGCACGGTGCCGTGGCGCCCGGCGGCGCCCCCGGCCGACGGCCCCGGCGCCCCCGGCTCCGCTCACGCCCCCGCCCCGGCCCGCGCGCTCGCCGCGCTGGTCCGGCTCCGCTCGGCCGACAACCTCTCCCCCGCCGTCACCGCCGCCACCCGGCTGCGCGGCACGGCGGGCCCGGCGGCCGTCGCGGGGGTCGGCACACCCCGGCGCGGGCTCGCGGACCTCGACGTCTCCTGGCGCGAGGCCGGCTCGGCCGCCCGCGCCGCGACCGCGCAGCCGCGCCTGGGCCCGCTCGCGGAGTGGTCCGCCATCGGCCCGTACCGCCTGCTGACCGCGCTCCCGCCGGACGGCCCCGACCCGGCGGTCCGCACCCTGCTGGCCCCGGCCCACACCGAACTGGCCCGCACCGCCGAGGTGTTCCTCGACCACGCGGGCCAGGCGGGCCGCACGGCGACGGCCCTCGGCATCCACCGCCAGACCCTCTACTACCGCCTCTCCCGCGTCGAACAGCTCACCGGCCTCGACCTGGACGCGGGCGAGGACCGGCTGCTGCTGCACATGGCGCTGAAGGCGGCGAAGCTGTAGCGACGGGCCCGCCGCCCGTCACGGGCCGACGTGCACGTACGCCGCCCAGGCCGCCACGGCCCTCGGCCTGAGCGCCCGCACCGCGCGCAGCGCCCGGTGCAGGGCGACCGCCGGGCCGGGGGCCTCCGGCCGGGACAGCTCCCCGTACACGGCCTCCGCGACGACCGGCGCGAGGCCGTCGTCGATGGACCACAACGTGCCGACGACGTCCCGGAAGCCCGCCAGCTGGAGCGCGGCGGCGAAGCTGATCGCCTCGTCCGCGAGGACGAACCCGCCCCGCGAGGTCTCGCAGGCGGAGAGGTACGCGAACCGCGCGCGCGGCAGCCGGAGGTTCACGATGTCCCGGAGCGTCAGCGGACCGTCGTGCAGGACGAGCGCGCCCCGCGAGGGCATGGCGAGGTCCTGCGTGCCGTGGCAGGCGAAGTGCGCCCAGGCGCAGCGGGCCAGCTCCGCCAGCACCGCCGGCGCGGTCGCGGCCGGTCCGGTGAGGAGCCGGGCCTCCGGGTGCCGCCGGCACAGCGCGGCGGCCTCCGCCTCGGCGGCCGGCAGGTCCCGGAAGTCCGGGGTGACGGGGAGGGAGACGACGAGGCCCGGGCCCTCCGGGCCGGCGGGCAGCCGGAGCCGGGTCCGGGCGTGGAGCAGCGCCCGCAGCGTCGGGGTGTAGGAGGAGACGACCCGGTCGGCGACGCCCTCCCCGCCTCCGGCGGACGGCCGCCCGGCGGCGTGCAGGGGGAACTGGGTGAAGATCCCGGTGGGGCACCACCACAGGCGGGGCCCGTCCCCGTCCGGGCCGATCGGCGCGGTGTGGCCCAGCGCCGCGAGCACGGGCGCCGCCACCACGTCCCACAGCCAGCCGAGGGTGTCCTTGACCGTCTTCCGCGCCCGGATCGGCGAGTACCCCGGATCCAGGGCCAGCGCGAGGCTCACGGCCCGCCGCGACAGGTCCTCCGCGTCCGTCTCCAGCGCGAGCGCCCGCGCCCCGTCCGTGGTGAGGAGGAGGACGGAGCAGCCGTACGTGCTCACCACCGGCAGCACCACGGGGCCCTCGGCCGCGGCGGCGCGCAGGGTCTCGAACGAGGGCGGGCGCAGGAAGCCCCCGAAGCCGTCCAGGGCCCGGATCTCCTGGAGCAGCCGCTCCCGCCGGCCGGCCAGGGCGACGCGCCGCTCATGGGCCCGGAGATGGTCCGGCCGCTCCCAGCCCGCCGTCCCGGCCGGGCTGTCGGGCAGGCGCTCCAGCTCGTCGAGGACCTCGTCGAGGCGGTCCACGAGCTTGGGCGCGCGGGCGCGGAGCCGGCCGTGGTCGGTGCGGGTCTCCAGGGCCTGGGCGAGCAGGATGCCGCGCCCTTGTTCGAGCAGTTCCACCGCACGCTCCGGGTCCCCGGCCCGTATGGCGCAGGTCGCGGCGTTGGCGGCGAGGCTGGGGAAGGTCGCGATCAGGCGTTCCCGGTCGGCGCGCTCCAGGCCGCGCCAGGCGGTGAGTTCGAGCTGCTCCAGTGCGAGCGCGAAGCAGTCGACGGCTTTGGCGAAGCGCCCGGCCTCGGCGAGGACGTCCCCCGCCAGGGCGGCGGCCCGCGCCCGCTCCTTGGCCGGCGCGGTGGGGACGGCGGCGGCGCGGCGCAGGGCCTTGACGGCCCCCTTGCGGTCGGCGGCGGCCCCGCCGGTCCGGTGGCGGTCCCGCAGCATGAGCCCCAGCTCGGTGAGGAGGCCGGTGCGGTCCGGGTGGTTCTCCGGCAGCAGGGCGTCGGCCTCGTGGAGCGCGGCGAGGGCCGTGTCGAGCAGCTTGCGGGAGCCGGGGAAGTGGTCGACGACGGCCTTCAGCGAGTGGGCGAAGCCGCGCAGCATCATCGGCCGGCGGTAGTGGCCGACCGCGCTGGACTCGACCGCGCCGACGCCCGCCTCCGCAGCGGCGGCCAGGTCGCCGGGGTCCTCCGTCAGCTCGTACCGGGCCTCGTACGCCTGGGTCAGGGTGTGCAGGCAGCCCGGCCGGTCGGGGTGGCCCTCCGGCAGCAGGGAGAGCGCGTCGTCGAGCATGCCGATCGCCAGTTCGTACCGGTCGGCGCGGGCCGCGACCTCCCCGGGGTGGCCCAGGATCAGGCCGGCCAGGTTCACCAGCCGGCTCGGCAGGTCGGGATGGTCCCGAGGGGTGCTCGCGGCGGCCTCGAACTGCACCCGGAGCGCCTCATTGGCCGAGTCGAGGCGGCCGACGGCCTGGTACTGCGCGGTCAGGGCGGTGGTGAGGTTGGTCAGGACGGCGGCGCGCAGCGGGTCGTCCTCCGCGCCCGCGGCCACCCCCTCCCGCAGCGCCCGGATCGCCTCGCCGAGGATGTCGAGGTCCCCCGTGCGCTGGAACTCCCGGATCAGGATGTGCCCGAGACCCGAGCAGTACTTCAGACGGCACGGGCCGTCGTCCGGGACCATCTCCTCCGCCGCGCGGGTCATGAGGAAGGCGCGTTCCAGGTCGTCCTCCTCGGCCGTGAACTCGTAACGCCGGGTGAGGACGTTCCCGAGCGTGATGAGGGCCTCCGCCTTGACCACGTCGTCCCGGGGGCTCGCGCGGGCCGCGAGCAGGCACAGCTCGGCGGCGTCGTCGAGGAGCTCCGTGTCCCCCGTCGCCTCCGCCCTCTTGAGCAGGTTGACGCCGCTCTGCGTGAACGCCGACAGCGGCTGCTCGGACACCAGGCCGAGCACGGGGTCGTCGCTCTCCACGTAGACCCGCGTCACGACCTCGGGGACGAGGTGCGGGGCCAGCATGTACACCGTCTTGTAGAGGAACGTGGCGCGCCCGGCGTCCTCCCGCCGGATCTCGTCCCGGATGTACTCGCAGCGGTGCCAGTGGAAACTCGCCAGCAGATAGGCGGCGTTGAACATCCGGGCGCCGTCGGCGACGCCGGACTCCGGGGCGTACCAGTCGATCCGGTGGTACAGGGCGTCGGCTTCGCGCTGGGACTCGGGCTCCCACAGGACGTCGGGATCGCCCTCGGCGTAGAAGACCGCCAGCCGGTGCTCCAGTGCCAGGGCCAGTTCTCTGATGCTCACGACGCCTCCGCCCACCCGGGGACCGCACGGAATGCCTGACGCTTCCGGATAGCCGATGAGACTATGCGCTGGACGTCGGGCCAGGGGGAGGAACGGATGACTCGATCCAGCGAGGGCGCACACGAACTCGCCTTTCTATGCAAGCAGTTCGCGGATGTACGCGCGGATGCGCGGGAGGAGGGCTGCTCGGCGGAGCTGGACGCGATCCTGGCCGGGCTGCGGGACGGGAGCCGGTCGGCGGCGGCCGCGGTGGCGGCGGTCAACGCCCTCATGGACCTGGCGACGCGCCCGCGCGGCTACTCCGCCTTCGCCGGCCAGGAGCCCGCGCCGCCGCCCGCCGGGAGCTACCTCTGCCCGGTCGGGCTCTGTTCGCGCTCGGAGGTCCGCCGCGCGGGCGCCCCGCTGCCCGAGTGCGCGGCGTTCGACGAGCCGCTCACCTTCGGATGAACACCCTGCTGTCGGCCCTCGGCAAGGGCCTGGCCGAGCGCTGGCTGCAGCTGCTGGCCCTGCCGGGCGCGCTGTTCACCGCGGTCGCCGCCGCGGCGTCCGTCCTCGGGCACCGGCACGCCCTCGACTGGCGGCTGCTGACCGGGGCCGCCGAGAGGCTGGCGGCCGGCTACGAGCGGCGCCCGGTGTCCGCCCTGCTCCTGGCGGTGGCCCTGCTGCTGGCCGGGGCGGCGGTCGGGCTGCTGGCGCGGGGGCTCGGCGCCCTGGTGGAGCGGGTCTGGCTGCTGTCGGGCCCGCGATGGCTGGTCGGCTGGCTCGTCGGGCGGCGCCGCGACCGCTGGACCGCCGAGAACCGCGCCGCCACGCTCGGCACGGCGGCCGAGCGCGCCGCCCACGCCGGGGCCCGCAACGCCGTCGCGCTCACCGAACCGGCCCGGCCCACCTGGATCGGGGACCGGCTGCGCGGCGTGGGCGTCCGGGTGCGGGGGCAGTACGGGCTGGACTTCGCCTTCGCCTGGCCCCGGCTGTGGCTCCTGCTGCCGGAACCCTGCCGGGCCGACCTGATCGCGGCGCGCGAGGCGCTGACCGGCGCGGCGGTCCGGGGAGGCTGGGGCCTGCTCTATCTGTGCCTGGGCGTCCGCTGGTGGCCGGCGGCCCTGGCGGGCGTCGCCCTGCTGGTGTACGCCCGGCGGCTGGGGCGGGACGCCGCGGGCACCCTGGCCGACCTCGCGGAGTCGGCGGTGGACCTGCACGCCGCGGAGCTGGCCAGGGCCCTGGGCGAGGAACCGCCGGCCGGGCGGGTCCCGCCGCGGCTGGGCCGGCGGCTGAGCGAGCGCTTCCGCAAGGGGGCGTGAACCCCGGCCGCCGTACACCCGTGGAAGACGGGTGTACGGCGGCCGGGTACGAAGTGCGCCCCCCGAGGGGGGACTGCGTCAGATCAGGTTGACCGAGCGGGCCGAGGCCGCGCCGATCTCCTCCGCGATCTCGGCGATCACGTTCGCCGGGACGGTGTCGTCGACGGTGAGCACGACGAGTGCCTCGCCGCCCTCCTCGGTGCGGGAGACCTGCATGCCCGCGATGTTCAGGCCCGCCTCGCCGAGGATCCGGCCGACCGTGCCGACGACGCCGGGGCGGTCCTCGTAGCGGAGCACGACCATGTGGTCGGCGAGCGCCAGGTCCACGTCGTAGTCGCCGACGGCGACGATCTTCTGGAGGTGCTTGGGGCCCGCGAGGGTGCCGGAGACCGAGACCTCCTGGCCGTCGGAGAGCGTGCCGCGGACGGTGACCACGTTGCGGTGGTCGGGCGACTCGGAGCTGGTCGTGAGGCGCACCTCGACGCCGCGCTCCTGCGCGAACAGCGGGGCGTTGACGTACGACACGGTCTCGTCGACCACGTCCTCGAACACGCCCTTGAGCGCGGAGAGTTCGAGCACCTTCACGTCGTGCTGGGTGATCTCGCCGTACACCTCGACGTCGAGGCGGACCGCGACCTCGCCGGCCAGCGCGGTGAAGATCCGGCCCAGCTTCTCGGCCAGCGGCAGACCCGGCTTGACGTCCTCGGCGATGACGCCGCCCTGCACGTTGACCGCGTCGGGGACCAGCTCGCCGGCGAGCGCGAGGCGCACCGAACGGGCCACCGCGATGCCGGCCTTCTCCTGCGCCTCGTCGGTGGAGGCGCCCAGGTGCGGGGTGCAGACGACCTCGTCGAGCTCGAAGAGCGGCGAGTCGACGCAGGGCTCCTTCGCGTACACGTCGAGGCCCGCGCCGGCGACCCGGCCCTCCTTCAGCGCCGAGTACAGCGCGGCCTCGTCCACGATCCCGCCGCGCGCGGCGTTCACGATCCGGACCGTGGGCTTGACCTTGTGCAGCGCCTCGTCGCCGATGAGACCGAGGGTCTCGGGCGTCTTGGGGAGGTGGACGGTGATGAAGTCGGCGACCTCCAGGAGCTCGTCCAGGGCCAGCAGCTTCACCCCCATCTGGGCGGCGCGGGCGGGCTGCACGTAGGGGTCGTACGCGACGATCTTCATGCCGAACGCGGACATCCGCTGGGCGACCAGGACGCCGATGCGGCCGAGGCCGACGACGCCGAGGGTCTTCTCGCTGAGCTCGACACCCGTGTACTTCGAGCGCTTCCACTCGCCGTTCTTCAGCGCGGTGTTGGCCTGCGGGATGTTGCGCGCGGTGGCGACCAGGAGGCCGCAGGCGAGCTCGGCGGCCGTCACGATGTTGGAGGTCGGGGCGTTCACGACCATCACGCCGGCCTTGGTGGCGGCGGAGACGTCCACGTTGTCGAGACCGACACCGGCGCGGGCGACGACCCGGAGCTTCTTCGCGGCGGCGATGGCCTCCGCGTCGACCTTGGTCGCGGAACGGACGAGGATGGCGTCGACGTCGGCGATCGCGGGGAGCAGCTCGGCGCGGTCCGCGCCGTTGCAGTGCCGGATCTCGAAGTCCGGGCCCAGGGCGTCGACGGTGGCGGGCGACAGCTCTTCAGCGATGAGTACGACAGGTTTCGAGCTCACGTGAGTCCTCACAGATCCAGTGCGGACGGCCGTCCCGACGGCCGCAGGCGTGGAGGGGGCTTGCCGCGTGAAAGCGCACGACGCTGTGGGCCTGACGCGTATGTTGTTGAGCAGTGTAGTGGTGCGTCGGCGCACGTCGTACGCCTCGTTGGAAGGATCACCCGTCCGTGGTTGGACGGGGTGTCCAACGATGTGGCACGGGGCCGGACACCCTGTCCGGCCCCGCACCGAGGGGCTTACGCCTCCTCGTCGTTCACCCAGCTCATGAGCTTCCGCAGCTCCTTGCCGGTGGTCTCCAGGAGGTGCTGCTCGTCCTGGGTCTTGTACTCGTTGTACTTCTTCAGACCGCCGTGGTACTCGTCCATCCAGTTCTTGGCGAAGGTGCCGTCCTGGATGTCGGTGAGGACCTTCTTCATCTCGGCCTTGGTGGCGTCGGTGATGATCCGCGGGCCGGTGATGTAGTCGCCCCACTCGGCGGTCTCGGAGACGGACCAGCGCATCTTCTCCAGGCCGCCCTCGTACATGAGGTCGACGATGAGCTTCAGCTCGTGCAGGCACTCGAAGTAGGCGATCTCCGGCTGGTAGCCGGCCTCGACCAGGGTCTCGAAGCCCGCCTTGACGAGCGCGGAGGCGCCACCGCAGAGGACGGCCTGCTCGCCGAAGAGGTCGGTCTCGGTCTCCTCGGTGAAGGTCGTCTTGATGACGCCGGCGCGGGTGCCGCCGATGGCCTTGGCGTAGGAGAGCGCCAGCGCGAAGGCGTTGCCCGTCGCGTCCTGCTCGACCGCGGCGATCGCGGGGACGCCGCGGCCCTCCTCGTACTGACGGCGGACCAGGTGGCCCGGGCCCTTCGGGGCGACCAGGGCGACGTCCACGTTGGCCGGGGGCTTGATGAAGCCGAAGCGGACGTTGAAGCCGTGAGCGAAGAACAGCGCGTCGCCGTCCTTCAGGTTGCCCTTGATGGACTCCTCGTAGACCTGGGCCTGGATCGGGTCCGGGATCAGGATCATGATGACGTCGGCCTCGGCCGCGGCCTCGGCCGGGGTGACCACGCGCAGGCCCTGCTCCTCGGCCTTGGCCTTGGACTTGGAGCCCTCGTGCAGACCGACACGGACGTCGACACCCGAGTCACGGAGCGACAGCGCGTGGGCGTGGCCCTGGCTGCCGTACCCGATCACGGCGACCTTGCGGCCCTGGATGATGGACAGGTCGGCGTCGGCGTCGTAGAACAGCTCGGCCACTGGGTATCTCCTTGAGGTGCTGGTGTTGCGTCCCACCGTACGGCGGGGTGCGGGAGGAAGGTTTTCGGGTCTCGTCAGGCGGACCGCCGGATGGACCGGCGGTCAGTGCCCGTTGACGGTCGGGAGTGTCACGCGCTGCGGTCGAGGGCCCGCAGGGACCGGTCCGTGATGGACCGGGCGCCACGCCCTATGGCGATGGTGCCGGACTGCACGAGCTCCTTGATGCCGAACTGCTCCAGCATCTTGAGCATCGCTTCGAGCTTGTCACCCGATCCGGTGGCCTCGATGGTGACCGCCTCGGGCGAGACGTCCACGGTCTTCGCGCGGAAGAGCTGGACGATCTCGACGATCTGGGAGCGGGTCTCGTTGTCGGCGCGGACCTTCACCAGGACGAGCTCGCGCTGGATCGCGGCGCTGGGCTCGAGTTCGACGATCTTCAGGACGTTGACCAGCTTGTTGAGCTGCTTGGTCACCTGCTCAAGGGGCAGGTCCTCGACATTGACCACGATGGTGATGCGGGAGATGTCGGGGTGTTCGGTGACACCGACGGCGAGCGAGTCGATGTTGAAGCCGCGGCGGGAGAACAGCGCGGCGATCCGGGCGAGGATGCCGGGGGTGTTCTCGACCAGGACCGAGAGCGTGTGCTTGGTGGACATGGTGTGGGTCACTTCCCTTGACTCTTCGGCTTCGCTCGTCAGTCGTCTTCGCCGTCGCCGAAGTCGGGGCGGACGCCCCGCGCGGCCATGACCTCGTCGTTGGAGGTGCCGGCGGCGACCATCGGCCAGACCTGGGCGTCCTCGTGGACGATGAAGTCGATCACGACCGGGCGGTCGTTGATCGCGTTGGCCTCGGCGATGACCTTGTCGAGGTCCTCCGGGGACTCACAGCGCAGCGCGACACAGCCCATGGCCTCGGACAGCTTCACGAAGTCCGGGATGCGGGTGCCCCGGGCCTGCGGGTTGACGTCGTCCGGGCCGGAGTGCAGGACGGTGTTGGAGTAGCGCTGGTTGTAGAACAGCGTCTGCCACTGGCGGACCATGCCGAGGGCGCCGTTGTTGATGATGGCGACCTTGATCGGGATGTTGTTCAGGGCGCAGGTGGTCAGCTCCTGGTTGGTCATCTGGAAGCAGCCGTCGCCGTCGATCGCCCAGACCGGGCGGTCCGGCTGGCCGGCCTTGGCGCCCATCGCGGCCGGGACCGCGTAGCCCATCGTCCCGGCGCCGCCGGAGTTCAGCCAGGTGGCCGGGCGCTCGTAGTCGATGAAGTGGGCGGCCCACATCTGGTGCTGGCCGACGCCGGCCGCGTAGATGGTGTCGGGCGGGGTGAGCTGGCCGATGCGCTGGATGACCTGCTGCGGCGAGAGGCTGCCGTCCTCCGGCAGGTCGTAGCCGAGCGGGTAGGTCTCGCGCCAGCGGTTGAGGTCGCTCCACCAGGCGGCGTAGTCGCCCTGGTGGCCGTCGCTGTGCTCGGCCTGGACGGCCTGGACCAGGTCGGCGATGACCTCGCGGGCGTCACCGACGATCGGCACGTCGGCGGTGCGGTTCTTGCCGATCTCGGCCGGGTCGATGTCCGCGTGGACGATCTTGGCGTACGGGGCGAAGCTGTCCAGCTTGCCGGTGACGCGGTCGTCGAAGCGGGCGCCGAGGGCGACGATCAGGTCGGCCTTCTGGAGCGCGGTGACGGCGGTGACCGAACCGTGCATGCCCGGCATCCCGACGTGCAGCGGGTGGCTGTCGGGGAACGCGCCCAGCGCCATCAGGGTGGTGGTGACCGGGGCGCCGGTCAGCTCGGCGAGGACCTTCAGCTCGGCGGTGGCGCCGGCCTTCAGGACGCCGCCGCCGACGTACAGGACCGGGCGCTTGGCGCCGGTGATCAGCTTGGCGGCCTCGCGGATCTGCTTGGCGTGCGGCTTGGTCACCGGGCGGTAGCCGGGCAGGTCGGTCTGCGGCGGCCAGCTGAAGGTGGTCTTCGCCTGGAGGGCGTCCTTGGCGATGTCGACCAGGACCGGGCCCGGACGGCCGGTGGAGGCGATGTGGAACGCCTCGGCGATCGTCCGCGGGATGTCCTCGGCCTTGGTGACCAGGAAGTTGTGCTTGGTGATCGGCATGGTGATGCCGCAGATGTCCGCCTCCTGGAAGGCGTCCGTGCCGATCGCCTTGGAGGCGACCTGGCCGGTGATCGCGACCATCGGGACGGAGTCCATGTGGGCGTCGGCGATCGGGGTGACCAGGTTGGTCGCGCCGGGGCCGCTGGTGACCATGCAGACGCCGACCTTGCCGGTCGCCTGGGCGTAGCCGGTGGCCGCGTGGCCCGCGCCCTGCTCGTGGCGGACCAGGATGTGGCGGACCTTCTTCGAGTCCATCAGCGGGTCGTACGCCGGGAGGATGCAGCCACCGGGGAGACCGAAGATGGTGTCCGCGCCCACCTCTTCGAGAGAGCGGATGAGGGACTGCGCACCCGTCACGTGCTCGACGGTGGGGGCGGGCTGCGCGCCGTTACGGGGCCGCGGCTGCGGATGGTGCCCGGTGGCCTGCTCGGTCATCAGCATTCTCTTCTCGAAGCAGAGGGTTTTTGCGAGGTTTTGATACGTCTTCGGGGTGATCCGGTGCAACAAAAAACCCCTCGTGCCGGGGAGGCAAGCGAGGGGAGCGCGTCGGAGCGTTACAGGCGGGCCTTCACTGGCCCTGCCTCAGCCGACGCGCTTTCCAAGTACGAGAATTCGGGTGCGCATGGCACTGACCCTCCACCCGACGCGCGGTTACTGTCAAGTGGGTGGGACGGGCGTCTCAGCATTTGAGCGCAACGAGGGACCGTTTCCGGCGGTCACCGGGACCGCTCCGGGCAGCGGATACTCGTCCCTGACCAGCGCGCGGCGGAGCCGGTACTCGTCCAGCGGACCGGCGAAGGCCATGCCCTGGCCGTGGGTGCAGCCCATGGAGCGCAGGGCCAGCACCTGCTCCGGCACGTCCACTCCGTCGGCCACCGACTGCATCCCGAGGTCGCCCGCGATCCGGAGCAGCCCGCTGGTGATCTTGCGCAGCCTGGCCGATTCCACGACACCCTCGACGAGGCCCCGGTCCAGTTTCAGTATGTCGACCGGGAGCCGGCGCAGGGCGTTGATGGCGGCGTGTCCGCTGCCGAAGCCGTCCAGGGCGATCCGCACCCCGAGGCGGCGCAGGGCGGCCAGGCGCTGCTCCAGCTCGTCGAAACCGACCCGGGGGTCCCGGGGGTCGCTCTCGGCCAGCTCGATGACGAGGGAGCCGGAGGGCAGCCCGTGCCGGGTCAGCAGGGCCTCGATCGAGCCGAGCGGGAGCGAGCGGTCGAGCAGCCGGCGGGCGGAGAGCCGGATGGTGACGGGGGTGCGGTGGCCGATTCCGGCCCGCTCGGCGGCCTGCTCGACGGCCTCTTCGAGGAGCCAGCGGCCGAGCTCGGCGGTGCGCTCGCCGTCGTCGGAGACCCGGAGGAACTCGGCGGGGGTGAAGAGGATGCCCTGGGCGGAGCGCCAGCGGGCCTGGGCGGCGACGGCGGTGATCCGGCCGGTGCTCAGGTCCACGACGGGCTGGTGCAGCAGGGCGAACTCGCCGTCGTGCAGGGCGGTGCGCAGCCGGGCGGCGAGCTCGGTGCGGCGGACGATCTCGGCCTGCATCTGGGGGGCGTAGAGCTCGACGCGGTCCTTTCCGGCGGCCTTGGCCCGGTACATGGCGAGGTCGGCGTTGCGCAGCAGGTCGCCGGCGCCGATGCCGGGCTCGGCGAAGGCGACGCCGATGGAGGCGGCGACCCGGACCTCGTTGGCCGCGTCCACGCGGTATGGCTGGGAGAGCGTGACCCGCAGCCGGTCGGCGATCTCGAACACCTGGCACTCGCGGGCGGCCCGGTCCCGGTTGCCGTCGCCGAGGATGAGAGCGGCGAACTCGTCGCCGCCGAGCCGCGCGGCGGTGTCCCCGGCCCGGACGGAGTCCTGGAGCCGGCGGGCGGCCTGCACGAGCAGCTCGTCGCCCGCCTGGTGGCCGAGGCGGTCGTTGACGCCCTTGAAGCCGTCGAGGTCGATGAAGAGCACGGCGGTGCCGGGGTCGGAGGAGCGCCGGCCGCTGAGGGCGCCGCGGACCCGCTCGGTGAAGAGCGCCCGGTTGGGCAGGTCGGTGAGCGGGTCGTGCTCGGCGTTGTGCCGGAGCTGGGCCTGGAGGCGGACGCGCTCGGTGACGTCCCGGCTGTTGAAGATCAGGCCGCCCTGGTGCCGGTTGACGGTGGACTCGACGTTGAGCCACTCGCCCCGGCCGGACCGGAAGCGGCACTCGATCCGGGTGGTGGGCTCCTCGCAGGGGGGCGCGGCCAGGAAGCGGCGCACCTCGTGGACGACGGCGCCGAGGTCCTCGGGGTGGATGATCGAGGCCAGCTCGGAGCCGATCAGCTCCTCGGCCTCGCGCCCGTAGACCCCGGCGGCGGCGGGGCTCACGTAGCGGAGTATCCCGGTGGGCGCGGCGATCATGATGACGTCGCTGGAGCCCTGCACGAGGGACCTGAAGTGGTTCTCCTTCTGGGCCAGTTCGTGGGTGAGGGCGATGTTGTCGAGCAGCATGATGCCCTGGCGCAGCACCAGGGCGAGCACGACCGTGCAGCCGGTGAGGACGACCACGCGGTCCACCCGGCGTCCCTCGACGACGTTGTACAGGATGCTCAGCGTGCAGACGGCCGCCGCGAGGTACGGCGTGAGGGCGGCGAGCGAGCCGGCGAGGGGGCGGCTGTGCGGGTGCCGGGCGCGGGTGGCGGCCTGGTCCGCGGCGCGCCGGGCGCCCCAGGGGGCGTAGGCGAGGAGCAGGGAGCCGCCGAACCAGCCGGCGTCGAGGAGCTGGCCGGAGCTGTAGTGCTCGCGCAGCAGCGGCGAGGTGAAGAGGGCGTCGCACAGGACGGTGAGGGCGAGGGCGGCGATGGCCGTGTTGACCGCGGAGCGGTTGAGGGCGGAGCGGCGGAAGTGGAGGGCGAGGACCATGCTGACGAGGACGATGTCCAGCAGCGGATAGGCCAGGGAGAGCGCGGAGCGGGCGACGCTCTCGCCCTCGGCGACCTCGACCCGCGCGGTGTGCGCGAGGGCGAGGCTCCAGGAGAGGGTGAGCAGGGAGCCCCCGATGAGCCAGGCGTCGAGTGCGAGGCAGACCCAGCCGGCCCGGGTCACGGGTTTCTTGGCGAGGACCAGCAGGCCGACGATGGCGGGCGGGGCGAAGAGTAAGAAGCAGAGGTCGGCCAGCGAGGGGCTGGGCACCTCGATGGCGAGCACGACCTCGTACCAGCCCCAGACGGCGTTGCCCGCGGAGGCCATGAAGGAGGAGAAGGCGAAGAGCAGCCAGGCCGGGCGGAAGCTGCCGCGGTGGCGGCGGGCGTAGAGGAAGCAGGAGACGGCGGCGGCGAGCGCCGCGGCGCTCAGCCCGAAGTCGCCCATGACCAGGGCGAGCTCCTCGGAGCCCCAGCCGAGGGCGGCGCCGGTGGCGTATCCCCCGCAGACCAGGCCGAGGCCGATCTGGGTGAGGACTCCCCCGGCGCCGGGTCCCTGGCGGCCGGAGCCGGGGCCGGGCGCGCCGAGGCCGGGGCGGGCCGCCGCGCGGTCACCGGAGGGCCGCTGCCGGACGAGCGCTCCGGGGGCGCTCACCGGGGCCTCCGGGTCCTCGCCGGGGTGCCCGTGGGCGTCTGGCCCGCAGGGGGCCTCGGCCTCGTCGGGGCGGGGCACGGCGTGGCCGCAGAAGGCTCCGGCGTCCGCCGCGCCGGGGGCGGTGTCCCAGCCGCCCGGCGCGCCGCCGGGCGGGGCGGGCGGGGCACCGCCGGCCCGGGGCACGGGGACGCCGGGGGCGCCTCGGCCGCCCGGTGCGCCGGGGTCCGGCGCGGCGGGGGTGGTGTCGGTGTCCGGGCCGGTGTCCGGGCCCGGACCGGCCGCGGCGGACCGGCCGCGGCTCGGCGGGGCCGGCTGCTCCGGCAGGGCGGCTGCGGGGCGCGGGCGGGGCGCCGAAGGCCCCGCCGCGTCGGATTCTCGCTCGCTCGGCCGTGCTCCACCCGTCACCCCCCTCGGATTCTGATGACCCGTCACTTCGCTCCCCAGCGTCTGCCCGTTCTCGGCGCAGTCCCCCGCTCCGGGACGATACACCAGGATCGTCACTCAGGGACAGGGTCGCAGTACTCTCCGTGACGGTCTGGGGGGCGCGTGCCGAGCGCGTGCCGGGAGCGCGCGTCTCAGGTGGTCAGGACCAGGTTCTTGGGCTCCTCACCGGCCGCGAACCGCCCGAGCTGCGCGGCCAGCAGGCGCTTGGCGCGCGGCATGAACGCCGAGGTGGAGCCGCCGACATGGGGGCTGATGAGCACGCCGGGCGCGTGCCACAGGGGGTGTCCGGCGGGCAGCGGCTCCGGGTCGGTGACGTCGAGCGCGGCGGTGATCCGGCCGCTCTCCGTCTCCTTCAGGAGCGCGGCGGTGTCCACCACGGGGCCGCGGGCCACGTTGACCAGCAGCGCTCCGTCCTTCATCCGGGCCAGGAAGCCCGCGTCGGCGAGGTGGCGGGTCTCCGGGGTGAGCGGCGTGGACAGCACGACGACGTCGGCTTCGGGCAGGAGCGCGGGCAGTTCGGCCAGCGGGTGTACGGGACCGCGCTCGGTTGCACGCGCCGAGCGCGCGACGCGCACGATCCGGGCGCACTCGAAGGGGGCGAGGCGGTCCTCGATGGCGGCGCCGATCGATCCGTAGCCGACGATCAGGACGGTCTTGTCGGCGAGCGCCGGGTAGAAGCCCGCGCGCCAGCGCTCCGCGTCCTGGCCTCGGACGAAGCCGGGGATGCCGCGCAGCGAGGCGAGTATCAGGGCGAGGGTGAGTTCGGCGGTGCTGGCCTCGTGGACGCCCTTGGCGTTGCACAGGCGGACGCCGGGGCGCAGCCGGTCGATGCCGGGGGTCACGTGGTCGATGCCGGCGGAGAGCGTCTGCACGACCCGGACGGAGCTCATCCCGGCGAGCGGGCGGACCGCGATCTCCTCGCCCTTCATGTACGGCACGACGTAGAACGCGCAGCGCGCGGGATCGGCGGGGAACTCCGGTCCGCCGTCCCAGAAAAGGTAGTTCAGGCCCGACGCGCCCGGCTCGGGAAGTCCCTCGATCTCGTCGGCGGGGATCGGAAGCCACACGTCAGCGGCGGTGTCATCGAACGTCATGACCGGGAGGCTATGCGAAGAACCGCGCGCGCGATTGGTTACTTTGGGGGGCGGCACAGGGAGGGGTAGCGGCACGTGGAGCGCAGGACGATCGGGGCGGCGGCGCTCGGTGTGGGTGCGGTGGGCCTCGGATGTATGCCGATGAGCTGGGCGTACAGCGGTTCGGAGCGGCGCGGTGACCGCTCGCTGCGGACCGTGCACGCGGCGCTGGACGCCGGGACGAGCCTGCTCGACACCGCCGACATGTACGGGCCCTTCACCAATGAGCTGCTGCTGGGGCGGGTGTTGAGGGAGCGGCGGGCGGACGTCTTCGTGTCGACGAAGTGCGGGCTGCTCGTCGGCGGCGACCAGCATGTGGTGGCCAACGGGCGCCCCGGCTACGTGCGCAGGGCCTGCGACGCCTCGCTGCGGCGGCTCCAGACCGATGTGATCGATCTCTACCAGCTCCATCGCGCGGACCCCGAGGTGCCCGTCGAGGAGACCTGGGGCGCCATGGCCGAGCTGGTGCGCGCGGGCAAGGTGCGGGCGCTCGGGCTGTGCGCGGTGGGCGCGCGGGCGCGGCGGCGGGGCCGGCCGGGCTGCGGCTACGAGGGAACGATCCGGCAGCTCGAACGGGTCCAGCAGGTCTTCCCCGTCGCGGCGGTCGAGGCGGAGCTGTCGGTCTGGGCGCCGGAGGCGCTGGAGCGGCTGCTGCCGTGGTGCGCGGACCGGGGCGTGGGCTTCCTCGCCGCGATGCCGCTGGGCAGCGGCTATCTGACCGGGACGCTCACCCCGGGCGGCGGCTTCGAGGCGGACGACCCGCGGGCCCGGCACCCGCGCTTCACGGCCGAGATGATGGCGGCCAACCAGCCGCTGATCGCGGGGCTGCGGCGGGTGGCCGCCCGGCACGGCGCGGAGGTGACCCCGGCGCAGGTGGCGCTGGCGTGGGTGCTGGCGCGCGGACCGCACGTGATCCCGGTCCCGGGCGCGAAGCGGGAGCGCTGGGCGGTGGAGAACGCCCGCGCGGCGGAGCTGACGCTGACCGGGGCGGACCTGGCGGAGATCGCCGCGCTGCCGCCCGCGCGGGAGTCCTGGGACTGACGGGGGCCCGCGCGGGGCCGGGTATCGAGCGGGGGGCCTGGGACTGACCGGGTCGCGTGCGGGGCCGGGTGCCGGGCGGGAGCCCCGGGACCGACCGGCCCCCGCGCGAGGCTCGGTATCAAGCCGAAGCCCCGGGACCCACCGGCCCCGCACCAGCCCCCGTGTCGGTGGTCCCGTGTATCAAGGAGGGAGACCTCCGTCGGAAGGGACCGGGAGCATGGGCCGAAGCCGAGAGCGAGCCGTCCTGGCGGGTGGCGCCGTCGTCCTGCTGCTGGCCGCCGGGTGCGCCGCGCCGTCGGGCGGGGGCGCGGGCGCCTCCTCGGCCCCGCCCTCCTCCTCGGCCCCGGCCGCCTCCTCGGCGCCGTCGGTGGCCCCGGGCGGGGCCCGGGTCGCCGGGGTGCTCACGCGGGGGCTGAAGTCGCCGTGGGGGCTCGCCGAGCTGCCTGGTGGGGACCTGCTGGTGTCCTCGCGGGACGAGCGGACGCTGACCCGGGTCGACGCGCGGACCGGGCGGCAGACCCCGCTCGGCGTGGTCCCGGGGGTGGTGCCGGGCGGCGAGGGCGGGCTGCTGGGGGTGGCCGTGCGGGACGGCTGGGTGTACGCGTACCTGACCTCGGCGACGGACAACCGGATCGTGCGGATGCGGTACGGCGGCGGGGCGGGCGACCGGCCCGGCGCGCCCGAGCCGGTGCTCACCGGCATCCCCAAGGGGTTCACCCACGACGGCGGGCGGATCGCCTTCGGGCCGGACGGGATGCTCTACGCGGGGACCGGTGAGACCGGGCGGACCGGGCTGGCGCAGGACAAGGGCTCGCTCGGCGGGAAGATCCTGCGGATGACCCCGGAGGGCCGCCCGGCCCCGGGCAACCCCTTCCCGGGCTCCGTGGTCTACTCGTACGGGCACCGGAACGTGCAGGGACTGGCCTGGGACCCCGCCGGGCGCCTGTGGGCGTCGGAATTCGGCCAGAACACCTGGGACGAGCTCAACCTGATCCGGCCGGGGCGCAACTACGGCTGGCCGGTCGTGGAGGGCCGCGCGGGGCGGGCCGGGTACACCGACCCGGTCGCCCAGTGGCCCACGGACCAGGCGTCGCCGAGCGGCATCGCGTACGCCAGGGGGGCGGTCTGGATGGCCGCGCTGCGGGGCGCGAGACTGTGGCGCGTACCGCTCTCCGGAGCGGAACGTTCCGGCGAGCCCCAGGCGTTCCTGACGGGTGAGTACGGGCGGCTGCGCACGGTCCTGGCGACCGGGGACGGCTCCCGGCTCTGGCTCGTGACGAGTGAGACCGACACCCGGGGCACCCCCGGGCCCGGTGACGACGAGATCCTCCGGCTGGAGGTCGGGTAGGAGGGCGAGGCGGATGTTCAACCTGATGGAAGAGCTGTTCGCGCCGGGCCGCAAGCACACCGACGACGAGCGGCAGCGGCTCGCCCTGACCCGTGAGGACATGGGCGACGCGGATCCGCACAAGGGGCCGATAGACCTCACCTCGGGCAAGGTCGTCATGCGGATACCCACCCCCGGGACCGCGCCTAGCCCCGACCCCGGCCCCGCCGACTAGGGCGCCGGTTCCAACAGGCGGAGGCGGTGGGCCAGGGCGGCGGCCTCGCCCCGCCCGGCCACGCCCAGCTTCGCGAGGATGTTGGAGACGTGCACGCTCGCCGTCTTCGGCGAGATGAAGAGCTCCTCCGCGATCTGCCGGTTGGTCCGCCCCTCGGCGAGCCGCCGCAGCACGTCCTGCTCGCGCGGGGTCAGCCCGAAGGTCCCGGCGGCCGGGTCCTCCGGCTCCGGGGCCGCGCCCTCGGGGGCGCGCAGCGGGAGGCGGGCGCGCGCGGCGAGCAGTTCCACGTCCTCGCGCAGCGGGTGCGCTCCGAGGCGTACGGCGGTGGCGTGGGCCTCGCGCAGCAGGGCGGCGGCCTCGTCGCGCCGCCCGCCCCCGGCGAGCAGCGCGTCGGCCAGCCGGTGCCGGGCGCGGGCCAGCTCGTGCGGGTGCTCCAGCGGCTCGAAGGCGGCGACGACCTCGGCCCAGCGCTCGGCGGTGTCCCGGGCCTCCGCGCGGGCCAGCTCGGCGGAGACCTGGAGGCCGTACGCCTGCCAGAGGGGCGCCGGGGCGGCCAGGGAGCGCACGGCCCGGCGTACGGCGTCCAGGGCGGCGGCGCGGCCCTCGGCGGCGGCCGGCAGGCCGTGGGCGTCGGCCTCGGCGGTGACGGCGGCGAGGACGAGCGGCCAGCCGTAGCGGTGGGTGCCGGCCGGGAAGCCTGAGACGGCGAGCGCGGCGAGCTCCGCGCGGACGTCGGCGAGGCGGCCCTCGGCGGCGGCGACGGCGACGGTCAGGTGCGCCATGGGCAGCGTGTACTGCGGGATCGGGTCGCGGCTGCCGTAGCGGGCGGCGGCCTCGGCGAGCCGGGCGGCGGCCACGGCGGGCTCGCCGCGCCCGACGGCGAGGCGGGCGAGCTGGAGCAGCGCGGTGCCGCCCGGCTTGGATCCGGCGGCGCCGGTGCGCAGCAGCAGCTCGCTCTCCTCCTGGACGCGGTCCCACTCGCCGAGCGAGAACAGCGACTCCGCGAGGTTGGCGCGGATCCAGCCGGTGCTGTCGACCAGGCCGTGGGAGCGGGCCATGGCGATGCCGCCGGTGGCGACCTCGGCGGCCTCGCGGGAGCGGCCGAGGCCCTCCAGGGCGGAGGAGATGTTGACGGCGGCGCGGGACGCCTCGTGGAAGTGGCCGAGGGCGAGGGTGCGTTCGCCGACCTCGCGCATCTCGACGAGGCCCGGTTCGGTGGCCCCGGCGGAGACCATGATGGTGCCGAGGGTGAGCCGGGCGGCGAGTTCGGTGCCCTCGGCCTTGACCAGGCGGGCGTACTCCACGGCCCGTTCGGCGGCGGCCAGCGCCTCGGCGCCGGGCTTGCGGAGCATCCCCCAGCCCGCGGCGAAGGCGAGCACCACGGCGTGGACGGCGGACGGCGGCAGGCCCCGGACGAGCTCCTGGGCGCGGGCGATCTCGTCCCAGCCGTCGCCGCGGGCCATGTTGGACTGGAGGCGGGCCCGCTCGACCCAGAACCAGGCGGAGCGCAGCGGGTCGTCGTCCCCGGCGCCGTCGAGCAGCCGGTGGGCCATCTTGGCGATCTTCAGGGCGCGTTCGCGTTCGCCGCAGAGCCGGGCGGCGACGGTGGCCTCGGCCAGCAGGTCGAGGTAGCTCAGCGGGGTGTCGGGGTCGCAGCCGCAGGAGGGGTACGCCTCGGCGTAGTCCATGGGGCGCAGGGCGCGGCGGACCTCGGCGGGGGCGTCGTCCCAGAGTTCCATGGCGCGTTCGAGGAGCCGGAGCTGTTCGGCGTAGGCGTAGCGCTTGCGGGTCTCGACGGAGGCGCGCAGCACGGCGGGCAGGGCGCGGGCGGCGTCGTGGGCCTGGTACCAGTACGTGGCGAGCCGGTTGGCGCGGGCGTCGGCGCGGACGAGGCCGGGCGCGGCCTCCAGGGCCTCGGCGTAGCGGCGGTTGAGCCGGGAGCGCTCGCCGGGCAGCAGGTCGTCGCTGACGGCCTCGCGGACCAGCGAGTGCCGGAAGCGGTAGCCGTCGCCGTCGGGCGCGGCGAGCAGGATGTTGGCGCCGACGGCGGCGCGCAGGGCCTCGATGAGCTCGTCCTCGGCGAGCCGGGCGACGGCGGCGAGCAGGTCGAACTCGACGGTGGAGCCGCCTTCGGCGACGACGCGGACGACGCGCTGGGCGTCGTCGGGGAGGGCCTCGACGCGGACCAGGAGGAGGTCGCGGAGGGACTCGCTGAGGGAGCCGAGGGAGGCGCCGCACTCGTGGGAGGCGATGAGCTCCTCGACGAAGAAGGCGTTGCCGTCGGAGCGTACGAAGACCTCGTCGAGGAGGGCGGGGGCGGGCTCGGCGGCGAGGATGCCGGTGAGCTGGCGGTGCACCTCGGCGCGGGTGAAGCGGGCGAGCTCGATGCGCCGGACGGAGCGCAGCCGGTCCAGTTCGGCGAGGAGGGGGCGCAGCGGGTGGCGGCGGTGGATGTCGTCGGCGCGGTAGGTGGCGACGACCACGATCCGGCCGCGGCGCAGGGTGCGGAAGAGGTAGGCGAGCAGGTGCCGGGTGGAGGCGTCGGCCCAGTGCAGGTCCTCCAGGACGAGGACGACGGTGCGGTCGGCGGCGATGCGCTCCAGGAGCCGTACGGTCAGCTCGAAGAGGCGGGCGGTGGAGTCCTCGGCGGCGGGCTCGTGGTGGGTGAGGTCGCCGAACTCGGGGAGCAGCCGGGCCAGTTCGCCCTGGTGTCCGTCGGCGGCGGCGGCCAGTTCCTCGGGGAGGCGGCGGTGCAGGGCGCGCAGGGCGGACGAGAAGGGCGCGAAGGGGAGTCCGTCGGCGCCGATCTCGACGCAGCCGCCGAGGGCGACGACCGCGCCCTGGGTGTGGGCGAGGGCGGTGAACTCCTCGATGAGGCGGGTCTTTCCGACACCCGCCTCACCGCCGACGAGCAGGGCCTGGGGCTCTCCCGCGGTCGCGCGGGAGAGCGCCTCGGTGAGGGCGGTCAGTTCGCCGGCGCGGCCGACGAACACGGGGCTCACTGACTTGGTCTCCACGGCGCCGAGCATCGCACAGGCGTCCGCGTTCGCACCCATACGGGGGTCACGCGGCCCGAGCGAAGCGGTGCTGGGCGGTGGGGCTCACCTGCCCCTCCGGATCCTGGCGGCGCATCCAGCGGCGGCCCTTGCCGGCGCGGGCGGCCTCGTGGGCCAGGCGCTCGGCGGCGGCCTCACGGAGGAGCTCGGCGTGGCGGAGGGTGTGGAGTTCGTACGTGAACATGGCGTGCTCCCTGGGCTCTTGCCGTACCGGTCCCGGTGGCGGCTTCGGTTTCCGTATCGCTCCTTGCGATGCCTCTACTTTCGTCCGCCAGGGGGTGCGGCCACATCGGGCGAGTGCCGCATGTTCGGTGGCCGGGGGGCCTTAGGCGGCGGCGAGGGGGCCTTAGGGAGGTCGTAGGGATGCCGTAGGGGGGCCGTAGGGGGGTGCGGGGAGGCCGTAGGCGCCCGTCGGGATGCCCGAAGAGGGGCTTTTGCCGAGAAGATCATCCCTAGGTTAGGTTTACCTAACTAGCGGCGAGCGAATTGCCCCGTTCACACCTTTGTGCACCCCTGACGACAGGAGCCCTCCCCGTGCGTCCCCGTCCCCGCCTCCGTCTCCGCAACCCCCTCGTCGCCACCGGCGTCACCCTCGCCACCGGCCTCTCGCTCGCCTCCTGCGGCGGGCCGTCCGGCGGCGAAGGCCCGTCCGCCGGGCGGACGGTCACCGTCCCCACCAACAAGGGGGACGCCGAGGTCCCGGTGAAGCCGATACGCGTGGCGGTGCTCGACAACACGGCGTTCGCGACGGTCAGGGCCTTCGGCGTCGAGCCGGTCGCCGTCCCGAAGGGGCTGCTGCCGCGCGACGGCTACCAGGACTGGCACAAGAGCCCCGACGTCAAGGACGTGGGCGACCACCGGGAGCCGAGGCTGGAGGCGCTCAACGCCGCCCGGCCCGACCTGATCATCGGCGGCTACCGCTTCTCCGGCCACCACGCGAAGCTCTCGAAGATCGCCACGACGATCGACATCGCCCCCTCCGACACGAACTACGTCGACGCCCTGCGGAAGCAGACCGCGACCCTGGGCAGGATCTTCGGCCAGGAGAAGAAGGCCGAGGAGCTCGTCGCCGGGCTCGACGCGGCCGAGGGCGCCGCCGCGAAGGCCGTCCGGGGGGAGAGCGTCTTCCTCGGCGTCACCAGCGCCGGACGGATCGACAACGGCGCGAGCCGCATCGGCCGCCTCGTCGAGCGGCTCGACCTGCGGAACGTCCTGCCGGCCGACGGCCAGGACAGCACGTCGGTGCACAACAACTCCGGGCTCGCGCCCGAGACGATCGCCCAGCTCGACCCCGAGTGGATGATCCTCCTCGACCGGGACTCGGCGGTCGCGGAGGGCGGCGACAAGGGCACCCCGGCGCGCCGGCTGGTCGAGGGGCAGGAAGCCTGGGCCGACACCACGTTCCGGAAGAAGAACCAGGTCGTGTACCTGCCGTCCGACTTCTACCTCACCGAGGGGATCGAGTCGTACACCCGGGCCTTCGAGCAACTGACGGCCGCCTTCACCGCCTCCCGCCAGTCCCACTAGCCCCCGCCAGTCCCACTGGCCCCGCTAGCCCCGGAGGCTCCCTCCCCCATGCGCCGCCGCATCCCCGCCGCGCTCGCCGTGCTCCTCGTCCTCGCGCTGGTCTGCGCCTCGCTCCTGGTCGGCGGCTACGACATCGACGTCCCCGCCCTCCTCACCGACCCGGCCGCCCGGAACATGTTCCTCATCTCCCGGGTCCCGCGCACCCTCGCGCTGGTCTTCGCCGCCGCGGCCATGGCCGTATCCGGTCTGATCATGCAGATGCTCGTCCAGAACCGTTTCGTCGAGCCGACGACCACGGGGACCAGCGAGTGGGCGGCCCTGGGCGTGCTGCTGCTCACGATCGGCGCGCCCGCCGCCCCGCCGCTCGTGAGGATGAGCGTCGCGAGTCTCTTCGCCCTCGCCGGGTCGATGGCCTTCCTGGCCGTGCTCGGGCGGGTCGCGCTCAGGTCGCAGGTCATCGTCCCCATCGTGGGCATCATGCTCGGTGCCGTCGTCGGCGCCGTCACGCTCTACGTCGCCGCCCGCACCGATCTGCTCCAGATGCTGGCGACCTGGCGTTCCGGGGGCTTCAGCTCCGTCGTCCGCGGCGGTTACGAACCGATCTGGGTCGTCGCGGGCATCGTCGCCGTGCTGTACGTGGCGGCCGACCGCTTCACCCTCGCGGGGCTGGGCCGCGACACGGCCACCGGCCTCGGACTGCCCTACCGGCGCACCCTGTTCACCGGGCTCGCCCTGGTCTCGCTGGCGACCGGCGTGACCGCCGTGGTGGTGGGCTTCCTGCCCTTCCTCGGGCTGATCGTGCCCAACATGGTCTCCCTCGTCCGGGGCGACGACGTCAGGAAGAACCTCTTCTGGGTGGTGCTCGGCAGCGTGGCGCTGCTGATCGTCTGCGACCTGATCGGCCGCCTGGTGATCTTCCCCATGGAGATCCCGGTCTCCGTGGTGCTCGGGGTCGTCGGAGCGGCGGTCTTCGTGGCGATGACCCTGCGACAGCACGGGAGGGCACGTGTCTGAGAACGCCTCGCCGACGAGTTCCGTCCGGCTCTGGACGGTCGCCGGGCTGGCCGCCGTCGCGGTCGCCGCCTTCCTCCTCCTCTTCGTGGAGGGGGACCTGGCCTTCGCGCTCGACCGGCGGCTGACCCTGCTCGGCGCGATGACGGTCGCGGCGTTCGCCCACGCGGTGGGCACCGTGGTCTTCCAGACCGTCACCGGGAACCGGATCCTCACCCCGTCGATCATGGGCTTCGACTCGGTCTACACGCTGACGCAGACCCTGATGGTCTTCGTCCTCGGCGGCAGCGCGCTCGCCGCGACCGACGGGCTGCCCAAGCTGCTCGCCCAGACCCTGCTGATGGTCGCCTTCACGACCCTGCTCTTCGGCCGGCTCTTCTCCCGGGGCGGCAACCTGCACGTCCTGCTCCTCGTCGGCGTGGTCCTCGGCCTCGCCTTCGGCAGCCTCTCCGTCTTCCTCCAGCGGATGCTCTCCACCGCCGAGTTCGACGTGCTCTCCGCCCGGCTCTTCATGCGGCTCAGCACCGTGGAGGCCACGCATCTGCCGCTGGCGGCCCTGGTCTGCCTGGGCGCCGGCGGCGTCATCTGGGCCCGCCGCCACCACCTGGACACCCTGCTCCTGGGCCGGGAGGCGGCCACCGGGCTGGGTGTCGCCCACCGCCGCGAGCTGCTGACGATGCTGGGCCTGGTGTCCGTGCTGGTCGCGATGTCCACCGCGCTGGCGGGGCCGATGACCTTCTTCGGGTTCGTCGTGGCGACGCTCGCCTACCGGGTGGCGGGCACCCACCGGCACGCCGTCGTCCTGCCGATGGCCTTCCTGCTCGGCCTTCTCACCCTGGTGACCGGCCAGTTCATCATGGAACACGTCTTCTACGCCGCGGGGATGCTCACCGTGGTGATCGAGTTCCTCGGCGGCGCCGTCTTCCTCGTCCACCTGCTCCGGAAGGGCGCCCTGTGATCGAGTTCACCGGCCTCACCAAGACGTACGGGGACACCGTGGTCCTCGGCCCCCTCTCGGGGAGCATCCCCAAGGGCGGGTTCACCTCGCTCATCGGCCCCAACGGGGCGGGGAAGTCGACGCTGCTCACCCTGATCGGCCGGCTCGCCGAGCCCACCGCCGGGCGCGTGACGGTGGACGGGCTGGACGTGCACCGCGCCAGGACCCGCGACGTGGCCCGCGTCCTGTCCGTGCTGCGGCAGGAGAACCATTTCACCGCCCGGGTGACGGTGCGGGAGCTCGTCGCCTTCGGCCGCTTCCCCCACTCGCGGGGCCGCCCGACCGCCGCCGACCAGGCGCACATCGACGACGCCCTGGACTTCCTGGACCTCGGCGACCTGCGGCACCGCTTCCTCGACCAGCTCTCCGGCGGCCAGCGGCAGCGCGCCTACGTCGCCATGGTGATCGCCCAGGACACCGACTACGTCCTGCTGGACGAGCCGCTGAACAACCTCGACCTGAAGCACTCGGTCCGGATGATGTCCCAGCTGCGCAGGGCCACGGACGAGCTGGGCAAGACCGTCGTCATGGTGGTGCACGACATCAACTTCGCCGCCGCCTACTCCGACCGCATCCTGGCGCTGCGCGACGGCCGCGTCGCCGCCGCCGGGACGGTGGCCGAGATGATGCGGGCCGAGGTGCTCAGCGAGGTCTACGACACTCCCGTACGGGTCCATGACGTGGACGGGCGCCGGACGGCCGTCTACTACGCGTGACGGCCGCCGACGGCCCCAGGCGACCCCCGGCTAGGAACGCCGGGCCGCCGCGGCCTCGGACTCCGTGCGCTGCGCGGGCACCGGCACGCCCTCCCGCGCGTCCGCCGCCGCCCGGCACTCCGGGGGCTCGATGCTGATGCGGGGCAGCCGGCGGTCGAGCCAGCGGGGCAGCCACCAGTTGGCGCCGCCGAGCATGTGCATGAGGGCGGGGACGAGGAGGGTGCGCAGGACGAAGGCGTCGAGGGCGACGGCGGCGGCGAGGGCGATGCCGAACATCGCGATCACGCGGTCGCCGGAGAGGACGAAGGCGAGGAAGACGGAGATCATGATGACCGCCGCGGAGTTGATCACGCGGCTGGTCTCCGCGAGGCCGACGCGGACCGCGCGCCGGTTGTCGCCGGTCTCCAGCCACTCCTCGTACATCCGGCTGACCAGGAAGACCTGGTAGTCCATGGAGAGTCCGAAGAGGACCGAGACCATGATCACGGGGAGGAAGGGCTCGATCGGTCCGGCGCTGCCGAGGCCGAGGAGTTCGCTGCCCCAGCCCCACTGGAAGATCGCCACGACGACGCCGAAGGCGGAGGCGACGGCGGCCACGTTCATGGCGGCGGCCTTGAGCGGGATGCCGATGGAGCGGAAGGCGAGCAGCAGGAGCACGCAGCCCAGCGCGATGACGACGCCGACGAAGAGCGGCAGCTTGCCGACGATGATCTCCGCGAAGTCGTCGTACGAGGCGGTGACGCCGCCGACGTGGACCTGGAGCGAGGTGCCGTCGGAGGCGGCCGGGAGGACGTCGTCGCGGAGCCGGTCGACGAGCTCGCTGGTGGCCTTCGACTGGGGCGAGGACTCGGGTACGACGGTGAGCACGGCGGTGTCGCCGGAGCCGTTGTAGGTGACCGGGGAGACCGAGGCGACGCCCTTGGTGTGGGCGAGGGCGGCGGGCAGCTCGTTCATGGCGACCTTGGCCTCGGCGCCGTCGAGCGAGGCGACCAGGGTCAGCGGCCCGTTGACACCCGGCCCGAAGCCGTCGGCGAGCAGGTCGTACGCCTGCCGGGTGGTCGCGGAGGCCGGGTTGTTGCCCTGGTCGGAGGTGCCGAGGTGGAGCGAGAGGGTCGGCAGCGCGAGGGCGAGCATGACGACGGCGGCGACCCCGCCGAGCAGCTTGGGGTGCCGCTCGACGAAGGCGGACCAGCGGGCGGCGAAGCCGGTGGGCAGCTCGGGCTGCGGGCCGTGCTCGGCGAGCCGGCGGCGCTCCTTGCGGCTGAGCGCGCGCATCCCGATGAGGGAGAGCAGCGCGGGCAGCAGGGTGACGGAGGCGGCGACCGTGAGGACGACGGTGAGGGAGGCGGCGATGGCGACGCCGTTGAGGAAGCTGAGCCGCAGGATCAGCATCCCGAGCAGGGCGATGCAGACGGTGGCGCCCGCGAAGACGACGGCGCGGCCGGTGGTGGCGACGGCGATCCGGGCCGCCTCGGGCACGGGCAGGCCGCGTTTGAGGCCCTTGCGGTGCCGGGTGACGATGAAGAGCGCGTAGTCGATGCCGACGCCGAGGCCGATGAGCATCCCGAGCATCGGGGCGAAGTCGGCGACCGTCATGAGGTGCCCGAGGAGCACGATGCCGGAGTAGGCGATGCCGACGCTGACGAGGGCGGTCGCGATGGGCAGCAGGGAGGCGGCGAGCGAGCCGAAGGCGACGAAGAGGACGACGGCGGCGACGACCACGCCGACGGCCTCCGCGATGTGCCCGCCGGGGGCCTCGGTGAGGGCGACGGCGCTGCCGCCGAGGGCGACCCGTACGTCGTCGGTCGCGGCGCCCCGGGCGGTGTCCACCAGGGCCTCGGCCTGGCCGACCGGGATGTCGGTGGCCGCCGCGTCGAAGGCGACGGTGGCGTAGGCGGTGCGCCCGTCCTCGCTGATCTGGCCCCGGTCGGGGCCGTACGGGGAGGTGACGGAGGCGATGCCGGGGAGGTCGGCGACCTTGTCGAGCATGGCGGTCATCCGCCGCTCGACGCCCTCGGCGCGGACGCTGCCCCGGTCGGTGTGCCAGACGATGGTGTCGGTGTCGCCGCCCGCGCCGTGGAAGCCCTGTTCGAGCAGGGCGGTGGCGCGGCCGAACTCGGTGCCGGGGACCTCGTAGTCGTTGGAGTACGCGTTGCCGGCGATCGCCGCGCCGGTCGCGGCGCCCCCGAGGGCGAGCAGCCAGATCAGGACGGCGACGAGGCGGTGCTTGATGCACCACCGTGCGATGGCTGCCAACGGACGCGCTCCCTGGGTGGATCGGTACTGGCCCCACTGTTACAGCCAAACGTGATCGTTTGCCCGTTTCGTGGCGATCCTCACAGGGGGTCCGGAGGGGGTCGGGACGGAGGTCCCGGCCCCCTGGGGACGGGCTACCCGGAGACGCTGGGCCGCCCGTTCTCGATGTGGCCCATCAGCCGCCGCCGGAAGCCTTCGGGGCCGGTGACCTCGATGTCGTACCAGCCGTGGGCGTCGGCGGCGGAGTGCACGACGGTACGGCTCCGGCCGGGCTTCACGGTGACCGTGCGGGTCCAGTCCCGCAGGTCCCGCTCGTCGACGTAGCCGAGCGGGCGCACGGTGAAGGCGACGGCGGTCCGGGACTCGTTGCGCAGGGTGAGGTGGAGGTCGCGGTCGTGGTGGTCGACGCGCGAGGCGAGCTGGGCGCCCCCGGCGGCGGGGCCCTCGAACTCGCGGCGGAAGCCGTTGGGCCCGGTCACGGTGAAGCGGTAGCGGTCCCGGGTGAGGGGGACGGTCCACTCGGCCGCGCCCCGCACGTCCCGGTGCTGCGGGACGGCGAACTCGCCCGCGTACGGGTAGAGCGCGAGGTGCGCGCTCGACCGGCCGGTGTTGCGCAGCGCCAGCGTGACGGCGCCGTCGCCGACCGTGGCGGAGGCGTCCGGCTGGTAGGGCAGCGGGCGGGCCGGGCGGGTGCCGGGCTCCTGGACGGGCATGGTCTGCACGGCGGGCGGCTGGGGGCGCCAGCGGCCGGTGAAGGGCGGGATGGCGCCGGGGCGCTCGACGGGCGGCTGCCGCCGGGTGCGCTTGAAGTCGAAGGCGGAGGTGAGGTCGCCGGTGACGGCGCGGCGCCAGGGGGTGATGTTGGGCTCGCGGATGCCGGTGAGGCGCTCCAGGAAGCGGATCACGGAGGTGTGGTCGAAGGTCTCGGAGCAGACGTAGCCGCCGACGGTCCAGGGGGAAACGACGAGCAGCGGGACCCGGATGCCGAGGCCGGTGGGCTGGCCCTTGTAGCGCTCGGCGTCCCCGGCGGGGTCGTCGGCGGCGGGGACCGGCGGGGGCACGTGGTCGAAGAAGCCGTCGTTCTCGTCGTAGTTGATCAGCACGACGGTGTGCCGCCAGACGTCCGGGTGGGCGCCGAGGGCGTCGAGGACCTTGTAGACGAGGGAGGCGGAGGCGACCGGGGAGGAGGCGCCGGGGTGCTCGGAGTCGACGGCGGAGGGCACCAGGTAGGAGACCTCGGGGAGGGTCCCGGCGGCGACGTCGGCGCGGAAGGCGTCGGCGAGGGTGCCGGTCTCGACCCGGCGCAGCCCGCGCTCGAAGAGGGAGCGCTCGGCGCGGGTGAGGGTGGCGACGCCCCGCTCCAGGAGCCCGAGGAGCCTGGCCCGCTCGGCGAGGTCGTCGGTGTCGCGGACGGCGGCGTAGAAGGACTCCATGAAGGTGTGCCCGCCGGTGGGCGCGAGCGCCTTGCGGGCGATCTTCTTGAAGCTGGTGAAGAACTCGATGTTGTTGTCGGTGAAGTTCTCCCACTCGGTGTACGTCTTCCAGCTCCGCCCGGCGGCTTCGAGCCGCTCGGCGTAGGTGGACCAGCCGTAGCCGGGGTGGGTGCCCTCCGCGTAGGCGGCGTTGGTGACGGCGCGGCTGCCGTCGGCCTCGAATCCGGTCCAGCCGGACCACAGATGGTTGCGGTTGGGGCTGGTGGAGGTGTGGATGGAGGAGTGGTAGGCGTCGCAGATGGTGAAGGTGTCCGCGAGCTCGTAGTGCAGCGGGATGTCCCGCCGGTCGTAGTACGCCATGGTGGCGGCGGTCTTGGCGGTGACCCAGCCGTCCATCCAGCCGCCCCGCCACGCCTTCGCGCCGCCGCTCCAGGAGTGGTCGAGGTCGCCTATGTACTGGAGGTCCTTCTGCTGCGTCGCGGCGGCGCCGCGCACCGGGAAGGGCAGCACGGTCCGTCCGGCGGCGGGCTGCTCGAAGACCGGCGTGCCGCCGGGCAGTTCGATGGCGTTGCGGTCGCCGAAGCCGCGGACGCCGCGCAGGGTGCCGAAGTAGTGGTCGAAGGAACGGTTCTCCTGCATGAGGATCACCACGTGCTTCACCGCCGAGAGCCCGCCCGAGGCCGGCTCGGCGGCCATCGCGGCCTGGAGCGACGGCGGCAGCAGCGATCCGGCGGCGGCCACCCCGAGGGCGCCGCCGCCCAGGGCGAACAGCCTCCTGCGGGACAGCTCGGGGTTCGTCTCCGTGGACTCCGTGGACAAGGACCGACCTCCAGTCGCGGACCTGACACCCAATGGTTCGTCGTTGAGCCATTGGCCTGGTACGTCAGGGACGCTAATGAGACCGGGTGTCCGTGAGAAGACCCCGTGGGGGCGCGGCGGTGAACGCCCGAGGGAACACCGCCGCGCCGAGGTGGCCTGATCAGGCCCGTATCAGGCCCGTATCAGGCCCGTATCAGCTCCGCTGCCACCGCTGGTTGGGGGCGCCGTTGCCGTACCAGAGGGCGACCGAGCTGCCGGGGGCCGTGGCCTCGCCGGAGACGTCGATGTTGAAGCCGTTCATCTGGTTGGTGACCGTGCCGTCGCCGTTGAAGGTCCACTTCTGGTTGGCGCCGCCGTTGCAGTACCAGATGATCAGCCCGCGCCCGCCGTGGTCGGCGTCCAGGCACATGGTGCCGTAGACCCGCAGCTCCTTCTCCGGCGTGTACGCCCACTGCTGGTTGGGCGAGCCGGCCGTGCACCACCAGATGATCAGCGAGCTGCCGGCCTCCTTGGAGGCGCCGGGCACGTCGAGGCAGTGTCCGGAGCCGACGCCCCGCAGGACGCCGTTCTGGACGGCCGGGCGGCCGGTGCCGAACCAGGCCCAGGCGAGCCGGTCGGCGGCGGACTGGTTGGTGGTGCGCAGGGTGAGGTCGGTGCCGGTGCCCTGGAGTTCGGTGAGGCTGTACCAGTCGCCGTTGCGCAGACCGGGCCAGTAGACCGAGCCCATGCCGAGCTCGCGCAGGGTGTCGGTGTCGCCCTGGAGGTACGCGATCTCGTTCGAACCGTTGACCGGGCCGTTGTAGTCGAGCCCGCTGGCGAGGTTTGAACCGAACTCGGTCAGGACCGTGCGGGAGGCGCAGCCGCCGACCTTGGTGCGCAGGTCGGCCGCCCACTGGGCGCGGTCGGTCCAGTCGCCGTGCCAGAAGCCGTAGTGGTGCAGCGAGAGGTGGGTGCCGGCGAGGCGGGAGTCGGCGCAGACCGGGCGCACGTCCTCGCTGTAGCCGGTGCCGCCGACGAAGACCCGCTCGCGGGAGATGTTGCGGCCGTGGGTGCCGAGCCAGCCGGCGGCGACGTCGGTCCACTGCGCGGCCGTGTAGCCGAACGGCTCGTTCATCGGCTCGAAGTAGACCTGCTGGGAGTCCCCGTACTTGGCGAGGATCGTCGTCCACATCGCGTCGTAGGACGCCTGGTCGTCGATCTTCCCGTCCTTGGCGCCCGGGGCCTCCCAGTAGCCGAGGAGGACCTTGACGCCCTTGTGGAGGGCGGCGTCGATGGCCCCGGTGTACGACTGCCAGTACGGGCCGTTCACGGTGGCCGGGTTGACCGGCAGCCGGACCGTGTTGACGCCGAACTTGCTCTGGAACTGCCCGACGATCGCCGCCGACTTGGCGTACGTGGCGGAGAAGTCGTCGGTCTTCGAGAGGCCCGAGAGGACCAGCTCGTCTCTCGCGTAATTGTCGCGCGGGTCGGCCCAGTTGACACCCTGGAACCGGCCGCTGTCCGTGGCCGCGGCGGCCTCGGTCGCCAGCGGCCCGGCCTGGAGCCCTATGAGTGACAGGCAGCCCGCGGCCAGGAAGGCCAGGGCTCTGCGTGAGGTGGATGAGACGGACAAGGCGTTCCCCCGTGGGTTTCGAGTGAAGATCGTTTGAGGATCCTCGCGATCGTATCGACCGTATCGGGACCACGCCCCGAGCTCGGGGCCCCACGCATCACCCGGACATCACCCGAACTCGCACCAGACGATCTTCCCGGGGTCCCGCTCCCCCACCCCCCACCGGTCCGCGAGCGCCTCGACGAGCAGCAGCCCGCGCCCGGACTCGCCCTCGGGGGTGCGGACGACGGCGGGCGTGCCGTCGCCGCTGTCGTGGACCTCGATCCGGAGCGGGCCGGGGCGCTCCAGGTAGAGGTGGAGGCGGTAGCCGCGGCCGGGCGGGACGCCGTGCCGGAGGGCGTTGGTGGCGAGTTCGCTCACGCACACCAGTACGTCTTCCGCGCGGGCGTCCACTCCCCAGTCGGCCAGCGCCTTGCGGACGAAGTCGCGGGCGAGGGGCACGGAACGGTGCTCGCGGCGGTAGAAGACCTCGCGGAACAGGGGAAGTTCGTCGTTCATGGCGATCAAGGTGGCGTTTCGCGCCCCACGCGCCCCAGCGATCCGACCCGTACAAATTCTTTGTACGGGTTCCGGATGCGTCGGGCGGGCGTTGCTCGGGGAAACCACGCCTCATGACACGCGCGACGAATCCCAGGAAGAAGGTGCCCGCATGGGTGGCGACGGGCGCCTTGGTGGCGCATTACCGGAAACAAGCGGGGATGACCCAGCCCCAGTTGGCCACCGAGGCGTGTGTGGCCCTGGAGACGCTCGGGTCGATCGAGCAGGGGCGGCGGGCACTGCGCCTGGTGCTGGCGGGTGAGTTCGACGGCATCCTGAACACCGGCGGGGCGCTCACCGTGCTGGTGGAGAAGGCGCCGAAGAAGGAGCGCTTCCCGGCGTTCGTGCAGGAGTTCATCGAGCTGGAGGCACAGGCCCTGAGCCTGAGCTGGTACGAGAACGGTGTCGTCCCTGGACTGCTCCAGACGCCCGACTACGCCCGCGCGGTCTTCGACTGCCTGTACCCGCCGATCACTCCGCAGGAGGCGGAGGACCGGATGCTCGACCGGCTGGACCGGCAGCGGATCTTCGAGCAGAAGCCGTGGCCGCCGATGATGTCCTTCCTGCTGGACGAGGCCATCCTGGAACGTCCCATCGGCGGACGAGAGGTGCTGCGCGACCAGATCCGGCATCTGCGCGCGCTGGCCGAACTCCCCTTCCTGGCACTCCAGATCATCCCCAAGGCGCGTATGAAGCACGCGGGGCTCAACGGGCCCATGGTGCTCATCGAAACCCCCGGTCACGAACACGTGGCCTACATCGAAGGCCAGCGGGTGAGCTTCCTCATCGATGATCCCGACGAGGTCGGCATCCTCCAGGCCAAATATGGAATGCTGCGATCGCAGGCCCTGACACCCGAAGACACCATGGGCCTGCTGGATCGTCTGGCAGGAGAGACATGAGCACAGCAGCACTGTCGTGGTTCAAGTCCAGCTACAGCGGCGATGAGGGCGGCGCTTGCCTCGAAGTCGCCTACGAATGGCGCAAGTCCAGCTACAGCGGCAGCGAGGGCGGCGCGTGCGTCGAGGTGGCCGCCCACCCCGCCGCCGTACACGTCCGGGACTCCAAGCAGGGCGACACCGGCCCCGTCTTCACCGTCTCCCCCACCGCCTGGTCGGGCTTCCTGGCCGAGGTCGCCGTCTAGCAGCGCACGGACGCGACGGCGGCCGCCGAACAGGTGCCGTGCCCGCCGTCGCGTCGGGGTTGCCCGTTCACCCACCGCACGGTGCCCTGGAGGGCGTTGTTCCCGGTCGGCTCCGCCGACTAGACAGGGAGGAACGCACCCGTACCACGCCCTTCAGGGGGATTTTCATGCACGCCAAGGACGCACCGAAGCCGTCGACCGCGACGAGGGCGGAGGCGGGCGCCCGTCGTGACAGGCCGCGCGGCGACGCGGTCACCCCCGCTGCCGGTGTCGGCGGTGCCCTGTCCCCGCAGACGGTCCTCGCCCTCCAGCGCACGATCGGCAACGCCGCCGTCTCCCGGCTGGTCGAGGAGTCCCGGCACCAGCACGGCGCGGGCTGCGGCCACGCGCAGGGCCCGGAGGCCGCGCCCGCTCCCGTACAGCGCTCGGCCGTGCACGGCGTCCTGAGCGGCGCCGGGAGGCCGCTCGACGACGGCACTCGCGCCGACATGGAGTCCAGGCTGGGCGCCGACTTCTCCGACGTGCGCGTGCACGACGACAGCGCGGCCCGCGCGTCCGCCGCCGAGATCGGCGCCCGCGCGTACACCTCCGGCAGCCACATCGTCATCGGCGACGGGGGCGGCGACCGCCACACCCTCGCGCACGAGCTGACCCACGTCATCCAGCAGCGCCAGGGCCCGGTCGCCGGCACGGACAACGGCTCCGGCCTGCGGGTCTCCGACCCCTCGGACCGCTTCGAGCGCGAGGCCGAGGCGAACGCCCGGCGCGCGCTGTCGGGCCCGGCGGTGGCTTCGGAACAGGCCGCCGCGCCGCCGGTCCAGCGCGCGGCCGGGGGCACGCGGCCACCTGTCGTCCAGCGGGCGCTGACGGATCAGCAACCGGCGGCGCAGGAGCCGGTGGCTCCGGCCACACCGGCGTACGGAACCGAGGTCAGCACCCCGGCGGAGGCGGCCTCCCACGGCCTGACGGCCGACAACACCCTCGTCGTGAACGCGAGCCACTCCGGCGACATGTACCACGTCCGGGCCGCGATGCTCCTCGACGAGAACCTCAAACTCCTCATGTACGGCCTGCTGGACCCCTTCGACGAAGAGGCCGACGTGCATCGGATCACCGGCTCCGTGCGCACCAGGCTGATGACGGAAGAGATAAGGCCGCGTGAGGAGCGAACGGCGGCGTTCAAGGCCACCAAGATGCGGTTCCAGCGAGAATCCGGCACCCGGATGCCTCCGCCGGAGATCACCGAACCGAGGGCCATCAAGCAATGGCGCAAGGGCCAGGTGGACGCCGCCATCGCCGTGGAGCAGGCCCGGCTGGACGACCACGAGACCGCCCTTGAGGAGAGGATCGCCGCCACTACCACCAGGGACATCACCAACGAGCGGGAGAACCGCCCCCGCGCCATCCGCGCCGTCGACCGCAAGGCCCTCCACATGTACCAGCTCCATGAGGACCTGGGGCCCGGCCGGGTCTTCTTCACCAAGAAGTCCGGGGACAGCCTCGGGCTCGCGCACGGCGGCGGGGAGAACCTGTCCACCAACAAGTTCAGGGACGGGATGCCGAGGCTGGGCGCCGCGGACCACGAGGAGCGGACGCAGGACTTCCACGACAGGTACGCGGCTCCCGACGAGAACACCAGGCGGGCGTTCGACGAGGCGCACGCGAAGACCGGTCACCCGCTGAACAGGTTCAGGCCGGGCGTCCGGTACGTCATCGTGAACTACCGGGACAGCGGCCACACCGGGGAGGGGAACGCCCCCGCGCTCGACACCGGGCGGAGCGGTCTGGCGGACCTCCAGGACATGATCAGCAATCACCCCGCCCTCGGGGGCGCGGTGCCCGTACTCATCGGCGACATTCCGGAAGCGCTCCTCCCCGCCGACGCACCGCACCTGCACAAGTACTGGCTGTGGGAGGGGATGACGGGCCGCCGCTCCGAACTGGCGCTGCTGCACTACCTCAAGGAGAACTTCACGATCCTCGGCGCGGTCGGGATGCGCAGCGGCGTCACCGACCAGTTCGCGTTCGCGGGGATCAAGACCCTCTCGATCGACATCTCCCCGAACCAGGCCAGGCCCCGCCCCGGCCAGGCGGTGGACGACGAGACGGACGTGGAGAAGTACCCGTCCAAGGGCTGGGAGCGCGGCGGCAAACTGGAGGCGATCCTCGGCCCGCTCTACGGCCGCGCCTTCCTCAAGCAGGCCAGGGACCGCGACCAGGAAGTCACCGACGGCAACTGGGAGGGCCCCTTCGGCGAGGAGGACAAGGCGCTGCTCCGCGACGCGATCACGTTCTTCTTCGCCGAGGCGGGCGACAACCACGCGACGGCCGAAAACTTCCGGCACTCCTCCCATCCGCTGCACCAGGCCAGCATCGCCGAACTCGACGCGAGCCAGACACTGGGCGACGCGAAGAAGGCGGTGATCCACGCGAGGATCGCGGCGGCCCAGCAGATGTAGGGCGTCGGCTCCGATGCCCGAAACGCCGGCGGAGCCGAGCCCTACAGGAACCGCAGCTCGCGCAGGGCCCGTTGCGTGTCCTCGCACCACATCCGGTACGAGGGCACCTGCGCGAGCACGGCGAGATCCGTACGGCGGACCAGCAGCTCCGCGCCGTCGCGCAGCAGGTCCGGCCCGTCGCTCCCCAGCAGGGCCTTCCAGACCTCCTTGGGCGTCAGCCTGGTGTTGCCGCCCTTGAGCGCGACGCGCTTCTCCACCGCCTGGGGCCCGGAGTACGGGTACGCGGCGAGCTCGCCCACGACCGACTCCAGGGCCTTCCGGTCGGCCAGCATCCACGACTCGGTCATCAGGACGGGCACGAGGGGGACGGACACCCCCGCGCGCGGAGCGTCCTCCCGCCGCCGCTCCAGCTCGGCGACCAGCTTGTGGCGGGCGTCGACGGCGTCCCGATCGCCGTGGACGAAGACGATGTCGCAGTCGGCCGCGAGCTCCTCGGCCGCCGCCAAGACGAGGTCCGGGCGGTCGTTGGAGCGGACCGGGGAGACATCACACGCGAGCACGTCCACCATCTGCCGGGCACCTGCCCGGACGAGTTCGTCGAGCTGTCGCTTGACCAGGCTCCGCAGATAGGGCCCGTCGCTGCCCTCGACGAGAAGCCCCGGCAGCAACGTCCTCATTCCCCAGCCCCGTTCAGCTTCCGCAGCAGCCGCTCCACCCGCTCCGGCGACACGCTCTCCCCCGGCTCCCGCTCCGGATCGAAGGCCCTCAGCGGCCTGGCCACGGTCGCGCGGGAGATCGTCCCGTCGGCCGGATCGACGCGGTCCGCCTGTTCCAGGAAGACGAGGCTGCCGGACAAGTCGTGCCGGAGCGCCGCGAGGAGGGCCGGTGAGTGGGTCGTGGCGATGAGCTGGCGGTACGCCGACGCCTCGGGCCGCACCCCGGTCCCGCGCCGCAGCCGGCGCACCAGCTCGGCGACGTACTCGGGGTTCATCCCGTTCTCGATCTCCTCGACGCACATCCCGCCGGGCCAGGCCGGATCGGCGGCGGCGGCGAGCAGGGCCGCCATGCGCAGCGTGCCGTCCGAGAGGGCGGGCGGAGCCAGCCACCCCGTATTGCTGAAGGACACCTCGAAGTCGTACTCCTGACGGCGCTCGTCGTACACGACCCGTACGTCGTCGACCCCGTCGACGAGAGCGGCGAGGTCGGCGACGAACCGGCGCCAGAGCGGCGGGCGCTCCTCGATCCGCTGGAGCACCTCGGCCAGGTTCCGCCCGTCGGGGGCGAGCCGGCGTTCGACGAAGGCGGGGGACGGCAGGCGCATGGCCGCAGGATCGAGGACGAGGGCTGTCCACGACGCGCACTCACGCGCGGCCAGCAGCCGCAGTTCCGTGCCGGGCTCCTCGAAGAGTGCTTCACTCCTGGCCGACGACCGTACGGACTCCTCGTCCTCCACGGGCAGGGGGCTGCCCAAAGGCCCCTGGAAGGGCACCCACGTGGCGGCATCGTGCGTGGCGAACTCCGCCCGGGCCCGCGCCACGGCACTCCGCTGGTCCTCGTCCAGGCCGATGTCGCCCATCCAGCCGGGCTCGCGCAGGCTGCTGATCCAGACGCCGCTCTTCGCCCCGAGCATCACCCGGCCCGACCCGAGCCGCGCGACGACAAGCCGGATCCGCAGCGGCACCGGCCCGTAGCGGGTAGCCACCAGCGAGCCGACGGTGACGGTCAGCTCCCGCCGCTCCCCGCCCTTGTGCCGTCGGAACAGGTCGACGGGCGCCAGCCGCCGGTCCCCGCGGACCGTCTCCTCGAAGCCGCGGTCCGCCGTTCCGGCGACGAGGCGGAGGGCGTCGAGGAGGTTCGACTTCCCGGCCCCGTTCGCGCCCAGCATGACCAGCGTCGGCGGCACGTCGAGCCGGAAGTCGCGGAACGACTTGAAGCCGTCGATCCGGATCTGGGTGATCATTCTGGGCTCTGCTCCTCGTGTCGCCGTACCTCGGCAGCGTCCCTTCCCACCCTAATGGCGCCGACTCCCCCGGCCACGTGGACGCACGCCGTACGACGAAGGCGGCCCCGCACCGGAGTTCCGGTGCGGGGCCGCCGTCTTGAGCCGTACGGGCGCGAGGGGGATCAGCCCTCGCTGACACCCAGCTTCTCCAGGATCAGGTCCTTGACCTTCGCCGCGTCGGCCTGGCCTCGGGTGGCCTTCATGACCGCGCCGACCAGGGCGCCGACCGCCGCGACCTTGCCGCCGCGGATCTTGTCCGCGATCGCCGCGTTGCCCGCGATGGCCTCGTCCACGGCCGTGCCGAGCGCGCCGTCGTCGGAGACGACCTTCAGGCCGCGCTTCTCGACGACCTCGTCCGGGGTGCCCTCGCCGCCGAGGACGCCCTCGATGACCTGGCGGGCCAGCTTGTCGTTCAGGTCGCCGGCGGCGACCAGGGCCGACACGCGGGCCACGTCCGCCGGGGTGATCGCGAGCTCGTCGAGCGCGACGCCCTGCTCGTTCGCGTTGCGGGCCAGCTCGCCCATCCACCACTTGCGGGCCGACGCCGCGTCGGCGCCCGCCTCGATGGTGGCGACGATCGGCTCGACCGCGCCCGCGTTGAGGATGGCCTGCATGTCCAGCTCGGACACGCCCCACTCCTCGCGCAGCCGGTTGCGGCGCACCCGGGGCAGCTCGGGCAGGGCCGCCCGCAGCTCCTCGACCCAGGCGCGGGCCGGGGCGACCGGGACCAGGTCCGGCTCCGGGAAGTAGCGGTAGTCCTCGGCGTTGTCCTTGATCCGCCCGGAGGTGGTGGAGCCGTCCTCCTCGTGGAAGTGACGGGTCTCCTGGAGGATCGAGCCGCCCGACTGGAGCACGGCCGCGTGCCGCTGGATCTCGAAGCGCGCCGCCCGCTCGACGGAGCGCAGCGAGTTCACGTTCTTCGTCTCCGAGCGCGTACCGAAGGTCTCGGTGCCCTTCGGCATCAGCGACAGGTTGACGTCGCAGCGCATCTGGCCCTTGTCCATGCGCGCCTCGGAGACGCCCAGGGCCTTGATCAGCTCGCGCAGCTCCGCGACGTACGCCTTGGCGACCTCGGGAGCGCGCTCGCCCGCGCCGACGATCGGCTTGGTGACGATCTCGATCAGCGGGATGCCGGCCCGGTTGTAGTCGAGCAGCGAGTGCGAGGCGCCGTGGATGCGGCCGGTCGCGCCGCCGATGTGGGTGGACTTGCCGGTGTCCTCCTCCATGTGGGCGCGCTCGATCTCCACGCGGAAGATCTCGCCGTCCTCCAGCTGCACGTCGAGGTAGCCATTGAAGGCGATGGGCTCGTCGTACTGGGAGGTCTGGAAGTTCTTCGGCATGTCCGGATAGAAGTAGTTCTTCCGGGCGAAGCGGCACCACTCGGCGATCTCGCAGTGCAGCGCGAGACCGATCTTGATGGCGGACTCGACGCCGACCGCGTTGACGACCGGCAGCGCGCCGGGCAGGCCGAGGCAGGTCGGGCAGGTCTGCGTGTTGGCGTCCTGGCCGAGCTCGGTCGAGCAGCCGCAGAACATCTTGGTCTTGGTGCCCAGCTCGACATGGACCTCAAGGCCCATGACGGGGTCGTACGTGGCGAGCGCCGCGTCGTACGACAGCAGTTCAGTGACAGTCACGGTGGAACTTCCCTCTCAGCCCAGCAGGACGTCGTCGTCGCCGAGACGCTTCAGCTCGCGGTACAGGATCGCGAGGCCGGTGACGATGGCGGCGGCGGACACGACGGCGTCGACGAGCTTCAGCGTGTCGTGCTCGGCGCGCGCCTTGCGGACCTGCTTGGCCACGCTGAGCGCGCCGAACGCGGTGGTGCCCATCGACACGTACGTGCCGGTGCGGGACTTCTTGAAGCCCTTGGCCTTCTGCAGTGCACTGGTACTCACAGCGACGGAGCCTCCTCGAGCAGCGGGTGGCCCCACTTTTCCACGAAGGCGGCCTCGACGGCGGCACCGACCTTGTACAGGCGGTCGTCCTTCAGGGCGGGGGCGATGATCTGCAGGCCGACCGGCAGGCCGTCCTCCGGCGCGAGGCCGCAGGGCAGCGACATGGCGGCGTTGCCCGCCAGGTTGGTCGGGATGGTGCACAGGTCCGCGAGGTACATCGCCATCGGGTCGTCGGCGCGCTCGCCGATCGCGAAGGCGGTGGTCGGGGTCGTCGGGGAGACGATCACGTCGACCTGCTCGAAGGCGGCCTCGAACTCGCGGGTGATGAGCGTGCGGACCTTCTGCGCCGAGCCGAACCAGGCGTCGTAGTAGCCCGAGCTCAGCGCGTACGTGCCGAGGATGATGCGGCGCTTCACCTCGGGGCCGAAACCGGCCTCGCGGGTCAGCGCGGTGACGTCCTCGGCGGACCGGGTGCCGTCGTCGCCGGCCCGCAGGCCGTAGCGCAGGCCGTCGAAGCGGGCCAGGTTGGAGGAGCACTCCGACGGGGCGATCAGGTAGTACGCGGAGAGCGCGAGGTCGAAGGTGGGGCAGTCCAGCTCCACGATCTCGGCGCCCAGCGACTTCAGCAGCTCGACGGACTCGTCGAAGCGCTGCACGACGCCGGCCTGGTAGCCCTCGCCGCGGAACTGCTTGACGACGCCGACGCGCATCCCGGCCACCGAGCCGTTGCGGGCCGCCTCGACGACCGGCGGGACCGGGGCGTCGATGGAGGTCGAGTCCAGCGGGTCGTGCCCGGCGATGGCCTCGTGCAGCAGGGCCGCGTCGAGGACCGTGCGCGCGCAGGGGCCGCCCTGGTCGAGCGAGGACGAGAAGGCCACCATGCCGTAGCGGGAGACCGCGCCGTAGGTCGGCTTGACGCCGACCGTGCCGGTGACGGCGGCGGGCTGGCGGATCGAACCGCCGGTGTCCGTGCCGATCGCGAGCGGGGCCTCGTACGCGGCGAGCGCGGCCGAGGAGCCGCCGCCGGAGCCGCCGGGGATCCGGGTGAGGTCCCAGGGGTTGCCGGTCGGGCCGTACGCGCTGTTCTCCGTGGAGGAGCCCATCGCGAACTCGTCCATGTTGGTCTTGCCCAGGATGACCACGTCGGCGGCCTTGAGGCGCTTGACCAGCGTGGCGTCGTAGGGCGGGATCCACCCTTCGAGCATCTTGGAGCCGACCGTGGTCGGGATGCCCTCGGTGGTGAAGATGTCCTTCAGCGCGAGCGGGACGCCGGCCAGCGGGCCCAGCTTCTCGCCCCGGGCGCGCTTCTCGTCGACGGCGCGGGCCTGGGCCAGCGCGCCCTCGCGGTCGACGTGCAGGAAGGCGTGCACCTTCTCGTCGACGGCGTCGATCCGGGCCAGGTGGGCCTCGGCGACCTGGACGGCCGTGAGCTCGCCGGAGGCGATCTTCGCCGCGGTCTCGGCGGCGGTGAGCTTGATGATGATGCTGTTGTCCGTCATGACTTCTTAGTCCTCCCCCAGGATCTGCGGCACCTTGAAACGCTGCTGCTCCTGGGCCGGGGCGCCGGAGAGCGCCTGCGCGGGGGTGAGCGACGGACGGACCTCGTCCGCGCGCATGACGTTGGTCAGCGGCAGCGGGTGGGAGGTCGGCGGTACGTCTTGGTCGGCGACCTCGGAGACGCGGGCGACCGCGCCGATGATGTCGTCGAGCTGGCCGGCGAAGTGATCGAGCTCTTCGTCGGCGAGTTCCAGACGCGCCAGCCGGGCGAGGTGGGCGACCTCCTCGCGCGTGATGCCAGGCATGCGGATCCTCAGGGGTGCTTGATGGTGTTGGCCCAATCCTAGGGGGCCCGCACCGCTGCCCGTGAAACGGTTTGCCCGCGCCGGTCTCCCGGCGCGGGCCACGGGTCACTGCACCACGTGCCCGGAGGGGTGCTCGACGGCCGAGGCGGCCTCCAGGGCGGCGGCGTCCGCCGCGATCTCCGAGGGGCGGCGCCAGCCGCGCTCGCCCCGCGCGCGGAGCCAGGCGGTGGTCTCGCCGGGCGGCATGGCGGCGGCCACCAGCCAGCCCTGGACGGCGTCGCAGCCCAGGTCCCGCAGCCGCTCCCAGGTCTCGTCGTCCTCGACGCCCTCGGCGACGACGAGCAGGCCCAGCGAGTGGGCGAGGTCGACGGTGCAGCGGACGATCTCGGCGTCCTCGTTGTCCACGGCGAGCCGGGCGACGAAGGAGCGGTCGATCTTCAGCTCGCTGACCGGCAGGCGGCGCAGGTGGACGAGGGAGGAGTAGCCCGTGCCGAAGTCGTCGAGGGACATCTTGACGCCGTGGCCGGTGAGCCCGGCCATGGTGTCGGCGGCCCGCTGCGGGTCCTCCAGGAGGACGTGCTCCGTTATCTCCAGCTGGAGCGCGCCCGCCGGGACGCCGTGCCGGGCGAGCCGGGCGGCGACGGCGCCCGCGAAGCCGGGGGTGTGCACGTCACGGGGGCTGACGTTGACCGCGACCGGCACGTTGAGCCCCTGGGCGCGCCAGCGGGCCACCTGGGCCAGGGCGGTCTCCAGGACGTACTCGGTGAGGTGCGGCATCAGGCCGGAGGACTCGGCGATGGCGATGAACTCGTCCGGGGGGACCTTGCCGCGCTCGGGGTGCACCCAGCGGACCAGCGCCTCCAGGCCGGCCACCTGGCCGTCGAAGCGGACCTTGGGCTGGTAGTGCAGCTCGACCTCGCCGGCGTCGAGGGCGCGGCGCAGGTCGCCGAGGAGGCCGAGGCGGTCGGGGGTGTTGGAGTCGCGCTTCGACTCGTACACCTCGACGCCGGTGCGGTCGCGCTTGGCCTGGTACATGGCCACGTCGGCGCGGCGCAGCAGCCCCTCGGCGTCGAGGGCGTGCTCGGGGAAGACGGCGACACCGGCGCTGGCCTCCAGGACCAGGGTGAGGCCGTCGAGGTCGAGCGGCGAGGACAGCTCGGCGACGAGGTGGCGGGCGACCCGCTGGGCGCTGGTGGTGGAGTCGGCGGTGGGCAGCAGGACGGCGAACTCGTCGCCGCCGAGCCGGGCGGCCTCGGCGCCGCGCGGCAGGGCGAGCCGGAGCCGCTCCGCGATCTGGAGGAGCAGCCGGTCGCCCGCGAGGTGCCCGAGGGTGTCGTTGACCGAGCGGAAGCGGTCGAGGTCGATGAGGACGAGCGCGGAGCGCACGCCCTGGCCCTCGGCCTCCTCCAGGGCCGTCCAGGTGCGTTCCAGCAGCCACTGGCGGTTGGGCAGGCCGGTGAGCGGGTCGCGGAGCTGCTCCTCGGCGCGGGCGCGGGCGATCCACAGGGTGGAGTCGAGGGCGATCAGCGGGACGACGAAGAGGGGCAGCAGCGCGGGGTGGGCGACGGCGACGACGCAGATCAGGGGCGCGATGCCGAGCAGGGCGACGGCGACCAGGCCCTGCCGGAGCAGGGCGGTGCGGGCGGCGGTGGGCAGCGAGCCGCCCTGGGGGGCGAGGGCGTACCACAGCAGCAGCCGGGTCACCACGAGGTAGGCGACGGCGGCGAGGACCACTTCCGGTACGTCCGCGATCCCCCAGTCGAGGGGCCGCCAGGGGTTCTCGACGGTCGGGACGTCGCCGAAGGTGGCGAGGACGAGGGCGGCGGCGCAGGCTCCGATGACGTCGACGGCGCCGTGCAGCAGGCCGTGCCGCCAGCGGTGGCGGCGGGCGGCGGCGACGAGCACGACGACGGAGAGCGAGACGAGACAGGCGGGCACCCAGCCGTAGAGCAGCAGGACGGCGAGGGTGAGGGCGGCGCCGGAGCCGGTGCCGCCCCACCAGCGGTCGCGGCCGAGGGCGACCAGATGGCCGACGATGAGGCCGGTGAGGACGGCGAGGGACCAGCCGGCGCCGCCGCCGGGGAAGAGCCCCTGGCCGGTGCTGAGCGTCCGGTACAGCCCTGCGGCGAGCACGACGGCGGCGATGCCCACCAGCACTCCGGGCAGCCCGGAGGTGATGCCCACGAACGCCGCACGGCCCTGGGGCCGTGCGACCGGGGCGGCACTCTCGGTCGGTTTCATTCCCGTCCCTCTCACAGCCGGCGGTGCCGTCGCAACGCGGGGGCCGTCGTCATGCCAGTCGTCATGCCACTGTCAGGCCGCTGGGCCGTCCTGCCGCCGCTCGTCGTACCGCGTGTCCTGCTCCTGCCGCCCGGCAGGGCCCTCGCACGGCCGTGCGCGGCGGACGCACGGTCACCACACTAGGCCGCGGAGGGCTTCTACGGGCAGCGCTCTCCATCTCTTGCCCGAATGCGACCCGGCCACCCGTAACGATCTGGTATGCGCCGAACGGGTGAGCTTTCAGGGGCTGTCGGGGAGCTGTTCGTCTCCCGGGAGCGCCGCCTCCCGCGCCGCGTCGGGACCCTGTTCGAGCAGCACGGCGAAGCCCTCCTCGTTCAGAACCGGAACCTTCAGCTGCATCGCCTTGTCGTACTTCGAGCCCGGGTTGTCACCTACGACGACAAAGGCGGTCTTCTTCGAAACGGAACCCGTCACCTTCGCTCCTCGGGCTTGGAGCGACTCTTTTGCGCCATCCCTGGTGAAGTTCGCCAGGGTGCCCGTCACGACCACCGTCAGGCCGTCCAGCGGACGCGGCCCGGTCTCCTCGCCGGCGCCCTCGTCCTCCAGGCTCACCCCGGCCGCGCGCCACTTGCGCACGATCTCGCGGTGCCACTCCTCGGCGAACCACTGCTTCACCGCCGTCGCGATGATGCCGCCGACCCCGTCGACCGCCGCCAGCTCCTCCTCCGTCGCCTGCTCGATCCGCTCCAGCGAGCGGAACTCGCGGGCCAGCGCCTCGGCCGCGACCGGGCCCACGTGGCGGATCGACAGGCCGTTGATGAAGCGGGCCAGCGGGCGGGTCTTCGCCGCCGCGATGTGCTCCAGCATGGCCAGCGCGTTCTTCTTCGGCTCGCCCTTCTGGTTGGCGAAGACCGTGACGATCTTCTCCTCGCCGGTCTTCGGGTCCCGCTTGGGCAGCCCGCTGTCCGGATCCAGCACATACGCCTTGATCGGCAGCAGCCGCTCGATCGTCAGGTCGAAGAGGTCGCCCTCGTCCGCCAGCGGCGGCTCGGCCGGCTCCAGCGGACGGGTGAGCGCCGCCGCCGCGACCGCCCCGAAGTTCTCGATGTCCAGGCACTGGCGTCCGGCCAGGAAGAACAGCCGCTCCCGGAGCTGGGCGGGGCACGTCCGCGCGTTGGGGCAGCGCAGATCGATGTCCCCCTCCTTCATCGGCTTCAGCGGCGTCCCGCACTCCGGGCACTCGGCCGGCATCACGAACTCCCGCTCGCTGCCGTCCCGCAGGTCCGCCACCGGGCCCAGGATCTCCGGGATCACGTCACCGGCCTTGCGCAGCACGACCGTGTCCCCGATCAGCACGCCCTTGGCCTTCACCACCTCCTGGTTGTGCAGGGTGGCGAACTCGACCTCGGAACCGGCCACCGTCACCGGCTCCACCTGCGCGTACGGCGTGACGCGCCCGGTGCGGCCGACGCCGACCTTGATGTCGATCAGCTTGGTGTTGACCTCCTCCGGCGCGTACTTCCAGGCGATCGCCCAGCGCGGGGCGCGCGCCGTGGAGCCGAGCCGGCCCTGGAGCGGGATCTCGTCCAGCTTGACGACGACCCCGTCGATCTCGTGCTCCACCGAGTGCCGGTTCTCGCCGAAGTACGCGATGAAGTCCCGCACGGCCGCCAGCGAGTCGACCACCCTGTTGTGCCGGGCGGTCGGCAGGCCCCACTCGTGCAGCAGCTCGTACGCGTGCGACAGCTTGTCGATGTCGAAGCCCTCGCGGGCGCCGATGCCGTGCACCACCATGTGCAGCGGGCGGCTCGCCGTCACCTTCGGGTCCTTCTGGCGCAGCGAACCCGCCGCCGCGTTGCGCGGGTTGGCGAAGGGCTTGTCGCCCGCCTCGACCAGGCGCGCGTTCAGCCCCTCGAAGGCGTCCATCGGGAAATAGACCTCGCCCCGGATCTCCACCAGCGCCGGGATCCGGTCCCCGCTCAGCCGCTCCGGGACGTCCGCGATCGTCCGCACGTTCGGCGTGATGTCCTCGCCGGTGCGCCCGTCGCCCCGGGTCGCCGCCCGGGTCAGCCGCCCGTGCTCGTACGTCAGGTTCACGGCGAGGCCGTCCACCTTCAGCTCGCACAGATAGTGGAAGTCGGGCGTGCCGACGTCCCGCGCGACCCGCTCGGCCCAGGCGGACAGCTCCTCGTCGTCGAACGCGTTGTCCAGCGAGAGCATCCGCTCGCGGTGCTCCACGGAGGTGAACTCCGTCTCGTACGCCCCCGCGACCTTCTGCGTCGGCGAGTCCGGCGTGCGCAGCTCCGGATACTCCTCCTCCAGGGCCTCCAGGGACCGCAGCAGCCGGTCGAACTCGGCGTCGCTGACGACCGGCTGGTCCTTCACGTAGTACCGGAAGCGGTGCTCCTCGACCTGCTCCGCCAGCTCGGCGTGCTTCTCCCGCGCCTCCGCGGGGGCCCCCTGCTCGACTGCCACCGTTCCTCGTCCTCCCGATGCCTGAATCCCGGTCGTCCCGGCCGCCCCGGTCACTCTGGGTTGTCCGCGAGCGATCTCGCCGCCCGGACGCAGTGGGCGAGCGCCTTGCGGGCGTACTCCGGAGAGGCGCCCGCCAGACCACAGGTCGGGGTGATCACCACGGACCGTGCGAGAGTCCCCGGATTCAGCCCCAGCCTGCGCCACAGCGTCCTGACACCCATGACGCTACCGCCCGGGTCCGACAATGCCCCCGAGGCCGGGTCCGTGGACGGCACCACACCGGCGAGAAGCACGGTCCCGCCCTCCACCGCCTCACCGATCGGCTCCTCGTCACGCTCGGTGAGCAGGCCGAAGTCGAACGAGACGCCGGCCGCGCCGGCCCGGCGCAGCAGCCCGAACGGCACGCCGGGCGCGCAGGAGTGCACGACCGTCGGCCCGTCGTGGACCGCCATCACGTCGCGCAGCGTCCCCTCCACCACCTGCCGGTCCACCGCCCGGTGGGTGCGGTAGCCGCTGGCGGTGCGGACCTGCCCGAGCAGCACCGAGGTCAGCGAGGGCTCGTCGAGCTGGAGCACCAGCCGGGCGCCCGGGACGCGCCGGCGCACCTCCGCGAGGTGCCCGCGCAGCCCCTCGGCGAGCGAGCCCGCCAGGTCCCGTACGGCCCCGGGGTCGCCCAGCATCGCCTCGCCGCCGCGCAGCTCCAGGGCGGCGGCGAGCGTCCACGGCCCCACCGCCTGCACCTTCAGCGGCCCCTCGTAGCCCTGGGTGAACTCCTCCAGGGCGTCCAGGTCCTCCCCCATCCAGGACCGGGCCCTGCGGGTGTCCCGCCCCGGCCGGTCCCCGATCCGCCAGCCGCTCGGCTCCACGTGCGCGTACAGCTCGACGAGCAGCCCCGCCGTCCGCCCGATCATGTCCGCGCCGGGCCCCCGCGCGGGCAGCTCCGCCAGGAACGGGAACTCCTCGAAGGACCCGGTCACGGTCTTGGCGGCCTCGCGGGCGTCACCGCCGGGCAGGGAACCGACGCCGGTGGCGGGGCCCCAGGGGAATGCGCTCTCGTCGCTCTTCTCGCTCACCCGGGAAGCGTACGTGCCGCACGTGCCAGCGCCTCGCGCGTGGCGACGGTGACCGGGTGCCCGGCGCCGAGGACCCTGGTACGGGCCTCCAGGACGGCGGCGAGTTCGGCGCGGGCGGCCTCGGGGGCGAGGCAGCGGGCCAGGTTGAAGCGGGCGGTGAGGGTCACCGGGTGCTCGGCCCCGAACAGCCGGTGGCGGGCCTCGGCGATCACCGCCAGCTCAGGGCGCGCGGCATCGAGGTCGCCCGAGTCGCGCAGCAGGCAGGCCCGGCTCTCCCGCGTGACGAGGGTGTAGAAGTGCTCGGCGCCGTGCACCCGCGTCTCCGCTTCGAGGATCGCCTCCATCTCGGCGAGCGCCTCGGCCGTCCGGCCCAGGGCGGCAAGGTCCACGGCCAGGTTGTGACGGGTGTTCAGAGTCGCCTCGGCGTCTGGGCCGAGGACACGGAGCCGGGCCCGGAGCACGTCGGCGTACTCCGTACGGGAGGCCGCGAAGTCTCCGGACAGGGAGTGGGCCATGGCCCACGCGTGCCGCACCTGGAGGGTGAAGGGATCCTCCGGGCCGAGCTCGCGCACGCAGGACTCGGCAAGCGGACCCAGGACCGCAAGGGCGGACCCGCTCTCACTCAGCGACAGCAGAGTGTTCCCGTGCTGGAGCAGGGCCGCGCGCGCCGCCGGATGCCGGTCCGTCAGCTCCCGCACGGCCCCTTCCGCCACCGCCCGCGCGGCCTCGGCCGCGTCCCCGACCAGCCCGCGCGCGACGAGCGAGCGCACGGCCAGGACCGCCGCCTCCCAGACCTCCGCCGGGGTGCCGGGCCCGAGGCCGTCCAGCAGGTGCGGCACCAGCGGCGGCCAGAGCGGCCCGCGCCCCTCCGGCTCCTCGCTCTCCCGCGCGAGCGGCGCCGACAGGCGCTCCCGCTCCCCCCGGTACGCGTCCCGGACCAGCGGGTGCAGGGCGACCACCGGCTCGCCGTCCGTGCGGAGCGCGGCCAGGCCCAGGCGGTCCAGGGCCTGGAGGCAGGACCACAGCTCGCCCGGCGGGACCGCGGCCCGGCCCGGGGCGAGGACCCGCAGCGGCACGGGCGCGTCGGCGAAGCCCGCGAGGAGGCGCAGCAGCTCCTCCGCGTGGCCGTGCCCCCGGTCGCGCAGCAGGCGCAGCGACATGGCCCAGATCCGGGCGAGGGTGCCGTCCCCGTCGACGGCGAGGTCCCCCGTACCGAGGGCGTCGAGATAGGCGCCGTACGTGGCGGGCTCGCCGGGCGTACGGAGGAAGGCGGGGCGCTCGGCGACCGAGGCGAGATAGCGCCCGGCGCTGTCCAGGGCGAGGGGCAGCCCGCCGAGGCGCGCGGCGAGCCGCTCGGCGTCCGGGGCGGGCCCCGCGCCGGCGGACGCCCGGTCGGCGAGGACCAGGGCCGCGTCCGGGGCGGGCAGCGCGCCCAACGGGTGCAGGGCGGGCCCGGCGCCCCACGCGGCCGGGTCGCCGTCGCGGGTGGTGACGAGCACGAGGCCGCGGGACGCCGCCGGGGCGCGCACCCAGCCCGTACCGGCGGCGAGCGAGCCGGGGCCGTCGAGCAGGGCGAGGTCGTCCGCGTTGTCGACGACGAGGAGCCAGCGCCCGGGGAGGGCGGCCAGCCGCTCCCACAGCAGGTCCGCGGTCTGGCCGGCGGCCAGCTCGGCGTCGCCGAGGCCGACCCGGCGGGCGACCGCGCGCAGCCCGCCCACGAGCCGCCCGGCGTCCTGGGCGGCGACCCACCAGACGGGCGCGCCCGCGTCGGCGAAGGCCCGCGCCACGTCGAGGGCGAGCGTGGTCTTGCCGACGCCGCCGAGCCCGTACAGCACCTGGGTGCCTGCGCCCGCGCGAAGCGCCGCCAGGAGGGCGTCCCGGCCCCGGAGGGGGGTGCCGCGACGGCCCCAGGGCGGGGCGACGGTGACCTCGTCGGGCGGGGGCGGGGGCGGGGTCTGGTGCTGATGGACCACCAGGTGCTCGATGCGCCCGGCCTGCACGACGGTGCCGTGCGTCCCGCCGGTGACCTGGTTGCGCACCGCGTGCGAAGTGGCGGCGCCCTCGGGCCCGGTCTCGGGTCCGAGGGCGGATCCGGTCCCGGTCCCGGCCCCGGATCCGGTCTCGGGTCCGGATCCGGTCTCGGCCCGGGTCTCGGCCCCGCCCCCAGCCTCGCCCCCGCCCCCGGTCACCGGGTCAGCGTCCCGGGCGGACCGACAGGTCGTTGACCTCGGCGTCTCGCGGCAGGTCGATCGCCATGACGATGCTGGTGGCCACCGACTCGGGGTCGATCCAGCGGGCCGCGTCGTACTCCTTGCCCTCCTGCTGGTGCACCTTCGCCTGCATGGGGCTGGCCGTGCGGCCCGGGTACACGGAGGTGACCCGCACCCCGTTGGCGTGCTCCTCGTGCCGCAGGGAGTCGGCGAGCGCCTTGAGGCCGTGCTTGGAGGCGGCGTACGCGCTCCACTCGGCGTGCGCGGCGAGCCCGGCGCCCGAGTTCACGAAGACCACGTGGCCCTGGGTGAGCCGGAGCTGGGGCAGGAAGTGCCGGGTGAGCTCGGCGGGGGCGACGAGGTTGACGTTGAGCTGGTGGTGCCAGGTCTTCGGAGTGAGCTCGCCGACCGTGCCGAGGTCGATGACACCCGCGATGTGCAGCAGGGTGTCCACCCGGTCCGGCAGCGTCTGGTGCGAGAACGCCCAGGACAGCCGGTCCGGGTCGGCCAGGTCCCCGACGAGCGTCCGCGCGCCCGGGAACTCGCCCGCCAGCTCCTTGGCCCGGCCCGCGTCCCGCGCGTGCAGCACGAGCTCGTCCCCGCGCGCGTGCAGCCGCCGCGCGACGGCGGCACCGATGCCGGAGCCCGCTCCGGTAATCACATGAGTTGCCATGCGCCTCATGCTCGCATCATCCGCGCGCGCTCACGGCCCGCTCCAGATACTCCAGCGCCGCCGCCCCGTCCTCCGCGAAGAACACCAGGTCGGCCAGGGGCACCGGGAGGAAACCCTCCTCGTCCATGCGTGCGAACTGGGCCTTGAGGCCGTCGTAGAAGCCCGCCGTGTTGAGGATGACGACCGGCTTGGCGTGCTTGCCGTGCTTCTTCAGCTCCAGGACCTCGGTGGCCTCGTCCAGGGTGCCGGTGCCGCCGACCATGACGACGATCGCGTCCGACTTGGCGAGCAGCAGGGCCTTGCGCTCGGCCAGGTCCTTCGCCACCACCATCTCGTCGGCGGCCGGGCGCGCCTTCGCCGACAGGAACTCGACCGAGACGCCGACCAGCCGCCCCCCGGCCTCCTCGGCGCCGTCCGCGACGACCTTCATCAGGCCCGAGTCGGAGCCGCCCCACACCAGGGTGTGGCCGGCCTTGCCGAGGCGGTTCGCGAAGTCGCGGGCGGGGGTCGTGTAGCGCTCGTCGAGGTCGGCGGCGGAGAGGAAGACGCAGATGTTCATGGGCTCCACCGTATGCCGTCGCCCCTCCGACGACTCCCGCGCGTCCGCCGCGAGGTTTTTCGAGGAAGTTCCGGCGCCGAGCGATGAGTTCCGGGAGCCGTCCCGGTCAGAGCTTCCATGGACGAGGTGAGGCACATGGCGCGCGGACGGTTCGGGACCTGGTACGGGCACGGGGGCGGCGGCGACGCCGGACCGCCGGTGGTGCTGGTGGGCGGCGGCGGGGCCGGCTGCGCCGCCGGCGAGCGGGCGCTGGCCCGGCTGCTCGCCCGGCGCTTCCCGGTGCTGCTCTACGGGCGGCGCGGCGACGGCCCGGCGCCCGCGGAGCGGGAGATCGGCGACCTCGCGCTGCTCCTGGAGACCCTGGGCGGCGGCGCCGCCGTGCACGGCACCGGCGCCGGGGCGGGGCTGGTGCTGGCCGCCGCGGCGACGGGCGTGCCGGTCGGGGCGGTGTCGGTGTACGAGCCGCCCTACGCCGACGGGGCCGCCGACGGGCTGGGGCGGGTGCACGCGCGGGTGCTGGTCGTCGACGGCGGCGCGAGCCCCTCGGAGACCCGGCGGGCGGCCCGTACGGTCGCCGCCGCCGTCCCGCGCGGACGGCACCGCACCCTCACCGGGCAGACCCACGAGGTCGCCCCGCACGTGCTGGCGCCGGTGCTGGCGGAGTTCCTCGGCGAGGGCACGGCGGGGGCGTGAGGCGGGTGCTCCCCCGCCCCCGCGCCCCTGGGGCTCAGGCCGGCTGCGGTGCCGTGCGGCGGGCCGTCGTCGCGATCGTCGCCGAGCCCACCACGCGCGTGCCGTCGTACAGGACGATCGCCTGGCCGGGGGCCACGCCCCGGACCGGCTCGTCGAAGGTGACCCGCAGCTCGCCGTCCTCCATCGCCGCGCTCACCGGCGTCTCGCCGCCGTGCGCGCGGAGCTGGGCGGTGTAGCGGCCCGGCCCCTCGGGGGGCGCCCCGCACCAGCGGGGCTTGATCGCGGTCAGCGCCGTCACGTCCAGCGCCTCCGCCGGGCCCACCGTGACCGTGTTGTTCACCGGCGAGATGTCGAGCACGTAGCGCGGCTTGCCGTCCGCCGCCGGGTGCCCGATGCGCAGGCCCTTGCGCTGGCCGATCGTGAAGCCGTACGCGCCCTCGTGGGTGCCGAGCTTCGCGCCCGACTCGTCGACGATGTCGCCCTCCGCGCGCCCGAGGCGGGTCGCGAGGAAGCCCTGGGTGTCGCCGTCCGCGATGAAGCAGATGTCGTGGCTGTCCGGCTTCTTGGCGACCGCGAGGCCCCGCCGCTCCGCCTCCGCGCGGATCTCGTCCTTCGTGGTGAGCGTGTCGCCCAGCGGGAACATCGCGTGCGCGAGCTGCTTCTCGTCGAGGACGCCCAGCACGTACGACTGGTCCTTGGCCATGTCCGAGGCGCGGTGCAGCTCGCGCGTGCCGTCCTCGCGCGGCAGGACCGTCGCGTAGTGCCCGGTGCACACCGCGTCGAAGCCGAGCGCCAGCGCCTTGTCCAGGAGCGCCGCGAACTTGATCTTCTCGTTGCAGCGCAGGCACGGGTTGGGCGTGCGGCCCGCCTCGTACTCCGCGACGAAGTCGTCCACGACGTCCTCGCGGAAGCGCTCCGCCAGGTCCCACACGTAGAACGGGATGCCGATCACGTCCGCCGCGCGGCGGGCGTCGCGCGAGTCCTCGATCGTGCAACAGCCCCGCGCGCCGGTGCGGAAGGACTGCGGGTTCGCCGAGAGGGCGAGGTGCACGCCGGTGACGTCGTGGCCCGCCTCTACGGCGCGGGCGGCGGCGACGGCGGAGTCGACCCCGCCGGACATGGCGGCGAGGACACGGAGGGGGCGCTGCTGCGGGGTCTGAGTCATAGCCCTACCAGGGTACGGGGCCGGGGAACCGTGGTCGCCTGGGTAAGCGTTCTCGATCACATGGGGAAGCAAGGGAATCAGCGGAAGCCGGGGAAGCCGAAGAGCGGGAAGGGCGGCGCCTCCCGGCGGGCCTTCCTGATCGGCGGCGGCGTCGCCGTGGCCGGCACCGCCGTGCTCGCCCGCGACGAGCTGGCCCGGCTGTGGTGGCGGCTGCCGGGGACCGAGCACCGGCGGACCGAGGGCGCGATCGACCACAAGGGCGCCGAGTGGACGGCGGCGTCCGAGTACAACTGGCGGCGGGCCGACCGGCCCGACGACTACACCGTCGACCGGGTCGTCATCCACGTCGTGCAGGGCAGCTACGCCTCCGCCGTGCGCGTCTTCAAGGACCCCGGGCACGCCGCCGCCGCGCACTACGTGGTGCGCAAGGACGGGCACATCGCGCAGATGGTCCGCGAGCTCGACGTCGCCTACCACGCGGGCAACCGGGACATGAACGAGCGCAGCGTCGGCATCGAGCACGAGGGCTTCGTCGACCGGCCCCAGGACTTCACACCCGCCATGTACGCGGCGTCCGCCGCGCTCACCGCCGACATATGCAAGCGGTACGGGATACCCGTCGACCGGACCCACATCGTCGGGCACGTCGAGGTGCCCGGGACCGACCACACCGACCCCGGGCCGCACTGGGACTGGCCGCGCTACCTCGCGCTCGTACGGAAGGAGCGGGCGCTGCTCGACCGGGCGCCCGCCGGGGCCTCCGGGGCCGCTAGCTGAGGCCCGCCGTCCGCGCGCGGTCCACCGCCGGGCCGATCGCCTCCGCCACCGCCGCCACGTCCTCCTTCGTGGAGGTGTGGCCCAGCGTGAAGCGCAGCGTGCCGCGCGCGAGGTCCGGGTCCGCGCCCGTCGCCAGCAGCACATGGCTCGGCTGCGCGATGCCCGCCGTGCAGGCCGAGCCCGTCGAGCACTCGATCCCCGCCGCGTCCAGGAGCAGCAGCAGCGAGTCGCCCTCGCAGCCCGGGAAGGTGAAGTGCGCGTTGGCCGGGAGGCGGTCGGCCGGGTCGCCGCCGAGCAGCGCGTCCGGCACCGCCGCGCGGACCGCCGCGATCAGCTCGTCGCGCAGGGCGCCGACCTCGCGGGCGAACTCCTCGCGGCCCTCCGCCGCGAGCCGGCCCGCCACCGCGAACGCGGCGATGGCCGGGACGTCCAGGGTGCCGGAGCGGACGTGGCGCTCCTGGCCGCCGCCGTGCAGCACCGGGACCGGGGTGTGCTCGCGGCCCAGCAGCAGGGCGCCGATGCCGTACGGGCCGCCGATCTTGTGGCCGGACACCGTCATCGCGGCGAGGCCCGAGGCGCCGAAGTCGACCGGGATCTGACCGAACGCCTGGACCGCGTCCGCGTGCAGCGGGACGCCGTACTCGGCCGCGACGTCCGCCAGGGCGCGGATCGGCATGATCGTGCCGATCTCGTTGTTCGCCCACATCACGGTCGCCAGCGCGACCGACTCCGGGTCCCTCGCGATGGCCTCGCGCAGGGCCTCCGGGTGCACCCTGCCGTACGTGTCGACGGGGAGGTAGTCGACCGTGGCGCCCTCGTGCGTCGCCAGCCAGTCGACGGCGTCCAGCACGGCGTGGTGCTCGACCGGGCTGGCCAGGACGCGGGTGCGGCGGGGGTCGGCGGCGCGGCGGGACCAGTAGAGGCCCTTCACCGCGAGGTTGTCGGCCTCCGTGCCGCCGGAGGTGAAGACGACCTCGCTGGGGCGGGCCCCGAGTGCGCTCGCGAGCGTCTCGCGGGCCTCCTCGACGGTCCGCCGGGCGCGCCGGCCGGCGGCGTGCAGCGAGGAGGCGTTGCCCGTGACGGCGAGCTGGGCGGTCATCGCCTCGATCGCCTCGGGGAGCATGGGCGTGGTCGCGGCGTGGTCGAGGTAAGCCATGGTGGGTCGATTCTACGAGGCCGGGTGGGGGCGGCCGCAGTGTGGCCTGATCCGGGTGGTCGGATCGCGCCGCCCCTTGCGCCGCTCCGGGCTCGTCCGTCCCACTGCCGGGCCTCTTGGCGGGCCGCCGCCGGGCCTCTGTCGAGCCTCTGTGGGGCCTCTGCCGGTCCCTTCCCGGGCCCTCCCGGGCCCTCCCGGGCCTCTTCCGCCCCTTGTCCGGGGCCCCCCGCCGGGCCCCGGCGCCTCCGCGGGGGCAGGGGTGTCCGGACTGCGACCTTCACTTCGCTTCGCTCGTTACGGGCGCCGCCACGTCCGGACACCCCCTACCCCCGCCCCGCCCCCTTCTCGCCGTGCTCTTCTGACCCGCTCAGTTCTTGCGGTACGTGTACGCCTCCTGTGCCGCCGATGTCACCGCGTCCAGGTCGGCCCCCGTGCTCGCCGTCACCAGGGCGGCCACCGCGCCCTCCACGAAAGGGGCGTCCACCAGGCGGGTGCCCTCCGGGAGCTCGTCGCCCTCCGCCAGCAGGGCCTTCACGGTGAGGACCGCGCTGCCCAGGTCCACCAGTACGGCCACCCCGGCGCCGGTGTCCGCCGCCCTCGCGGCCTCGGTGATCAGGTCCGCGCTGGTGCCCAGGCCGCCGTCGGGAGTGCCGCCCGCCGGCAGGATCGGCGCCGTGTCCCCGCCGCCCGCCAGGCCCCGCGCGAGGTCCGCCACGGCCATGGCCACGGCCGCGCTGTGCGAGACCAGGACGATGCCCACGCGCTTGTCCGTCATACCGCCGCCTCCGCTAGTGCCGTGATGAGGAGTGCCGCCGAGGTCGCCCCCGGGTCCTGGTGGCCGATCGAGCGCTCGCCCAGGTAGCTGGCCCTGCCCTTGCGCGCCTGGAGCGGTACGGTCGCCAGCGCGCCCGCCTCCGCGGCCTCCCGCGCCGCCTCGAACGAGGTGCCCAGCGCCTCGGCCGCCGGGACCAGAGCGTCCAGCATAGTCTTGTCGCCCACCTGCGCCCCGCCCAGCTGCGCCACCGCGGCCACGCCCGTCGCCAGCGCCTCGGCCAGCTCCTTGCGGGAGACCTCGGGCGCCTCGCCGAGCGCCTTGCCCGTCCGGCGCAGCAGGGTGCCGTACAGGGGGCCCGACGCTCCGCCCACGGTCGAGATGAGCCTGCGGCCCGCCGCGGTGAGCAAAGCGCCCGGGGTGGCCGTCGTGTCCGTGCCGAGGTCCGCCGCCACCGCGGTGAAGCCTCGCTTGAGGTTGGCCCCGTGGTCCGCGTCGCCGATCGCCGAGTCCAGCTCGGTCAGGCGGTCGGCCTGCTCGTCCACCGCCGCCGCCGTCCGCTCCAGCCAGGAGCGGAAGAACGCCGAGCCGTACGTCGCTTCGCTCATGCCGCGCTCACCGGCCCCAGCGCAGCGCGGGCGTCTGCACCGGCGCGTCCCACAGGCGCAGCAGCTCCTCGTCCGCCTCGCACAGCGTCACCGAGCAGCCCGCCATGTCGAGCGACGTCACGTAGTTGCCGACGAGCGTGCGGGCCACCGCGACACCGCGCTCCCCGAGCACCCGCTGCACCTCCGCGTTGAACCCGTACAGCTCCAGGAGCGGCGTGGCGCCCATCCCGTTCACCAGCGCCAGCACCGGGCCCTTGGGGCGCAGGTCGTCCAGAACCGCGTTCACGGCGTAGTCCGCGATCTCCCCCGAGGTCATCATCGGGCGCCGCTCACGGCCCGGCTCCCCGTGGATGCCGACACCCAGCTCCAGCTCGCCGTCCGGCAGGTCGAAGGTCGGCGAGCCCTTCGCCGGGGTCGTACACGCGCCGAGCGCCACCCCGAAGCTCCGGGACCGCTCGTTCACCCGCCGCCCGATCGCCTCGACCCGCTCCAGCGGCGCGCCCTCCTCGGCCGCCGCGCCCGCGATCTTCTCCACGAACAGCGTCGCCCCCGTGCCGCGCCGCCCCGCCGTGTACAGGCTGTCGGTCACGGCCACGTCGTCGTCGACGAGGACCTTCGCGACCTGCACGCCCTCGTCCTCGGCCAGCTCCGCGGCCATCTCGAAGTTCAGCACGTCACCGGTGTAGTTCTTCACCACGAAGAGCACCCCGGCTCCGCTGTCCACCGCTGCCGCCGCCCGCACCATCTGGTCCGGCACCGGCGAGGTGAACACCTCCCCGGGGCACGCCGCCGCGAGCATCCCCGGCCCCACGAACCCGGCGTGCAGGGGCTCGTGTCCCGAGCCCCCGCCCGACACCAGGGCCACCTTCCCGGCCACCGGCGCGTCCCGCCGCACCACCACCCGGTTCTCCACGTCGACGTTCAGATCGGGGTGCGCCGCCGCGATCCCGCGCAGCGCGTCCGAGACGACCGTCTCCGGAACATTGATCAACATCCTCACTGACGCCTCCTCGTGAGCAGACAAGTCGCTGATCACGATCCTCGCAGCTCGGGTGCGCGGGCGCGGCCTTCTCAGGAGCTTCGCTGGAAGAACTCCACCTCCGCCAGGGCCAGATGGCGGCCTTTCGACAGCCCGGCCGGCCCGTCGAGGACCAGACGGACCTGCGTCACGTCGCTCACACCCGTCGCGAAGGTCTGCGGTCCCGGCTTGTCGGCGAGGGAGAGGGCGGTGCGTGTCGTCGTGTTCTCCTTCGTCGTCACCTCCATCGTGATCCGCAGGGCCCGACCCTGCGCCGCGTACTCCTCCGGGTCCTGCGAGGCCCCGTTGGTGATGATCACGTCCACCAGGCGGAACGGCCTGCCGAACGTGTACGTCACCGAGGCGCCCGCGCCCGGCGCGCCCCAGTAGCGGTTGCTGAGGCCGTCCGTCGTGTCGCCCGCCGGGTGCCCGGCCAGCTCGCCGCTCGCTCGTACGAGCGTCGGCGTCACCGCCTTCGCCTTGCCCAGCTTGTCCCGCGTGTCCTCCACCAGCCGGCGGCCCGCCGGGAGGAGGAACAGCCCCGCCGCGCACAGGGCCAGCAGCACCGCCAGGATCACCAGCAGCCGCACGGCCCGCCCCGAGCCCGCCCGGACCCTGCGCCGGAACGGCCAGACCGTGCGCCACCACGGCAGCGGCGGCGCCTCGGCGGGCGGGTCCAGACGGGCCGCGCATCGGCGACAGAAGCGGCGGTCCGGCGCGTTGCGCGTGCCGCACGCCGGGCAGGGGGAGCCGGGTGTCTCCTCCTCCGCCGGGACCGCCCGCACCCGCGGCCGCGCCACCTCCGCCCTCGCCGGCTGCACGGGGGAGGGGGACGGGGAGGGGGAGGGGGAGGGGGAGGGGGGAGGGGGTGTGGGAGGGCTTGAGGAAGGGCTTGCGGGAGGACTTGGTGTGGGGGGCCGGCGGGGGGTGGTGGGCTCCCGGGGGGTCGTGTCGGGCTCGGGGGTGGGGGTGGGTTCCTGCCGGGGGTGGGGTGCGGGTGCGGGTGTGCGGTCCGGCCAGTCCAGGTACGCGCCGCAGTTGCCGCAGAAGTCGTCCGTCTCCTCGTTCGGCGTGCCGCACGCCGGGCACTCACGCATCGTTCTCGTCTCCCTCGCCGGTCGGCGGGCCCGCCAGGACCTCCACCCGGCAGGCCGTGTGCACCGGGCACAGGGTGCGGACCAGCGCCCGCACCCGGTCCGCGTCCACCGTCGGCTCGCGCAGCGGCCACACCCGGACCAGCACCTCGTCCGCCGGGGGCGGCGGCAGCGCGGCGCCCGGGGTGCTCGACCAGGCCGCCCCGCCGTCGCCGCCGACCTCCGCCCCGACACCCAGGACCAGCCGCAGTGCGTCCACCAGGCCCCGCCGGGTGCCGCGGCGGCGGTGCAGCTCCACCGCGCGGGCCACCGCCTCGCGCCGCTGGTCCTCCGGCCAGCCCGGGTCGTCCGCGCCGCCCACCCAGGTCGCCAGCCAGGCCAGGAAGTCCGCCGGGGCCAGTCGCGGGTCGAAGTAGGCGGGCAGGTTGTCCAGGGTCGCGAACACCGGCGCCAGCACCGTGTCCAGGCCCGCCGTGAACCGCTGCGCGAAGTCGTCCTCCGCGTACAGCGCGGGCAGTTGGCCCCCGATCGGGTAGCGGCTCGGCAGCCCCGGGACCGCCGCCCGGTTCACCGGGACCCGTCCTCGGTCCGTGCCGTCACGACGACCTGGTGCCGGTACGAGAACACCAGCGCGCCCGCGTCCAGGTCGATCCGGTCCACCGGCGCGCCGCGCCGCCCGGTCACCGGGTCGGCGGCGAACAGCCTGATCTCCTCCACCAGCACGTCCCCGACGGCCCGTTGCAGCACGCCGAACACCTCCCCGTACTGCACCGGCCGGCCGAACGGCCACCCCGTCCCGTCCGGGCCGCCGCGCAACGGATCCAGGTGCCGGAACAGCGCGGCGAGCGCCGCCTCCCGCACCCGGTCCGCCGCGTCCGGCGGCGCCGACAGCCGCGCCACGACCGTCACACCCTGGTAGAACGGCGGCTCCACGACCAGGCGGGTACCGATCAGGCGCCGCTCGTCCAGCGCGGCGGTGATCGTCCGCAGCGTCTGCTCCGACGGGATCAGCTGCTCGAAGCGCAGCCGGTCCTCCTCGTCCGGCACCGCGTCCGGGACCACCAGGACCCGGACCGCGCCCGGCCCGCCGCCCGCCGGCAGACAGCGCACCCGCCGCACCGAGGGCGCCGCCTGGCGCGCGACGATCTCGTAGTCCTCCGCCGTCACCGCCCGCTCCTGCATCCGCAGCGCCTCCGGGGCTCGCAGCCGCGCGTTGTCCAGCGTCTCCCCGGCCACCCCGCCGCGCGCCGCCTCCCGGTTCACCACCCGCGTCACGTACGGCACCGAGCTCCGCAGCACCGAGATCGCGCCCCGCGCCACGTTGCCCGCCGGACCGCCGCCGGTCCGGTAGCGCGCCACCCGGACCCGCGCGCCCTTCGGCGGCACCGCGCCCCGGGCCCGTAACGTGCCGTCCGGCTCGCGCAGCACCGGCGGGAACGTGAACTCGCCCAGCGTCGCGTCGATCCGCACGTGCCGGTCCGCCGGACCCGAACGCCCGAAGTGCTCCACCGGCTCCCACCGCTCCCAGCCCTCCGGCGACGACACCTCCACCACCGGCGGCTCCCCGTCGAGCAGCACCGGCGGCCGGCCCAGCCGGAAACTCTGCCCCGCCACCCCCTCCGAGACGCCCAGCGGCACGTCGGTCACCGTCTCCGCGTGCTCCACCGTCATCGTGCCCCCGACCGTGAACACGGCCGCCTCCCGCACGGTCGGCGACTCCGAGTAGAACGGCTGCCCCGGCTCCGGCTCCGTCACCCGGCAGCGCAGCCAGCCCGCGCGCGTCCCCGCGACCACCGACGCCGTGTGCCCGGCCGGTACGTACACGATCACCTCGCCCGGCCGGTTCAGCCCGCCCGTGCCGTCCGCGCCCGTCTCGCAGCGCCGCCAGCCCGCCCCGTCCCACGCCTCCCACACCAGCGGCGGCTGGCGCGGATCGACGCCGACACCCCGCACCCGGCTGTCCAGCCGCACCGCCACGATGCAGCGCGGCACCGCCGTCGGCAGCCCGAACAGCAGCGCGTCGCCCGGCTGCGGCGCCGCCTGGAAACACGGCACGTCCCGCCCCTCCGCGAGCGCCCCGGTCACATCCGTCTGCGCGCCGCCCCTGGGCGCCGTCACCATCCGCGTCAGCTCCGCCGGCACGATCCGCAGGCGCTCGGCCGTCGCGAACACCACCCCCTCGTCCCCCGTCTCGTCCGCACCGCCCGCCACCGTCGTCACCTCGGTGCCCGCCGGCAGCGTCACCGCGTCGGGCTGCGGCGCCGACAGCCAGAAGTCCACCTCGGCGACCGCCGCCGACGGCGGGAACAGCCGGATGCCCAACAGGTCCAGAAACGCCAGGTAGTTCTTGTCCGGGACCCGGTTCAGCCGGTACAGCAGCTGGTCCACCAGATAGGCGAACGTCTCGATCAGGGTCACGCCGGGATCGGACACGTTGTGGTCCGTCCACTCCGGCGCGCGCTGCTGCACATACCGCTTCGCCTCGTCGACGAGCTGCTGGAAACGGCGGTCGTCCAGATTAGGGGAAGGCAGGGCCATCAGTCGCCGACCGTATTCCCGGTCCCCTCCTCGGAGGGGATCGTGTAGAAGGGAAAGACCAGATTGCGCAGGTCGTTGGTGCTCCGGACGGTGTAGCGCACGTCGATGTACAAGGTGCCCGCGTCGACGGAGTCGAAGACCACGACCACCTCGTCCACCACGATCCGCGGCTCCCATCGCTCCAGCGCCTCGCGCACCCGCTGCGCGACCCGCCCCGCCGTGTCGCCGTCGCCGGGCGCGAACACGTACTCGTGGATGCCGCAGCCGAACTCCGGCCGCATCGGGCGCTCCCCGGGCGCGGTCCCCAGGACCAGCCGGATCGCCTCCTCCAGCTCCCGCTCCCGCTCGACCATCACGATCCCGCCGGTCGGCCCGACCCGCATCGGGAAGCCCCAGCCGCGCCCGATGAACCGCTCGCTCATCACACGCCCCCGATCAGCACGTCCGGGGCGCCGGTCAGGATCATCGCCCCGCACGCCGTCCGGTCCCGGGCCCGCGCCGCCGGGAGCCCGCCGATCAGGACCATTCCCGTGGCCAGTCCGGACGGGTCGGGCAGCACCACGTTCGCCGGGCCCAGCGCGACGTGCGGCGGGACCACGCAGACGTGCAGGCTGCCCACCACGGCGGCGGGCAGCCCGCCGATCAGCACCGTCGCCACGCTCACGGCGGCGCCGGGCGGCGGCGTGGCGATCCGCCCGCCGTGGTCGGTGGGATCGCCGGTACGGGCCGCGGCTGGCATCGGGCACTCCTAGAAGACTCGGTGAACGGGGGTGAGTGGGGTGAGAGGGATGAGTGGGGTGCGGGGGACCAGGCTCAGTTGATGCGGATCAGGCGGGCCTTCAGGACCGCCAGCAGGCCGCCGTCCACGGTCACGTCCGCGGTGCCGGCCACCCGGACCGTCCGCCCGCCGACCCGCAGCCCCGCCGTCGCGTCGATGTCGACCTCCCGGCCCGACACCTTCACCGTCCCCTGCCGGGCGTCCAGCGTGATGCCGTCCCGGTCCAGCAGCACCGAGCTCACCGGGCGGTTCCGGCCCGCGTACACGGTCAGCTCGATCCGGTCTTGCCGGTCGTCCAGCCGGACCTCAAGGCGCTCGTCCCCCGTCACCAGCCGCAGCCCCGAAGGGCCCGGCGCCGGGGCGTCCAGCAGCTCCACGCGGTGGCCCGAGCGGGAGACGAAGGAGCGCCGGTTGACCCGGCCGCTCGTCGCGTCGACCAGCGGCACGTCGTGCGGCGACGGCGCGTCCACGCCGTTGTACAGGCCGCCGAGCACGTACGGGCTGTCCAGCAGCCCCTGCTCGAAGCCGACCAGCACCTCGTCGTTCACCTCCGGGCTCACGACCCCGCCGCCGCCCCGCCCGCCCCACTGGACCGTACGCACCCAGTCGGTCACATAGGTGTCGTCCAGCCACGGGAAGCGCAGCCGTACCGCGCCCCGCTGCGAGCCGTCCGGCTCCCGCACGTCCGTCACCACCCCGATCGCCAGCCCCGGGATCCGGGGCCCCCGGGCCGGGGCGCCCGCCCCCGTCACCAGGCCCGCCAGCGAACGGTCCGCGCTCGCGCTCACCCACACCGTCGTGCGGTAGCCGCCGTGCGGCTCCAGGACGTGCTGCACCGCCGTCGCCGTGTACCGGCCGGAGAACTCCGGACCCACGTTCCCCAGCGCCACCGCCTTCCCCGCGCGCAGCAGCGGATTGCCCTCCGCCACCGCCTCCAACTCCCCGAAACCGGCGCTGACCTGCGCCGCCATCGCCCCCGCCACCGCCGTCGTCTCCGCCTGCGTACGGTACGGGGTGTCCGTCACCGTCACCGTCGGCGAACCGAACCGGGCGGCGGTCCCCGGCGCCAGCCCCGGCACCACCGTGTCGCTCACCACCGACGGGCGCTCCGCCACCAGGGGCCGCTTCGTCGTCACGTCCCAGCCCCGCACCCGCACCCGCGCCGCCCCGTCGGCCGCCGACAGCACCGCCCGCAGCGCCAGCAGGTTCCGCCCGTACTCCAGGACCAGCGGATTCCGGATCGCCGGCGTGGCCGGATCCGGCGCCCCCGACGCCGGTGTGGGCCGGGTGAACTGGAGCAGCCCCTTGTCGTCCACCCGCACCCGCGCCCCGCTCTCCCCGGCGAGGAACTGCAGGAAGTCCCAGTCGGAGACGTTCGCCTGGGACAGCTGCCGGTACGTCACCGGCGCCGCCTCCACCGTCCCGACCGCCAGCCCCGCCCCCGCCGCGACCTTCCGCACGATCGCCGCCGCCGTCATGTTCCGGAACGCCACGACCCGGCGGCCCCGCTGGAGCCGGTGGGCCTTCGAGTACGCCCGCACGACCGTGAACGAACCCGTCCGGTCCCGGTCCAGCTCCAGAGCCGTCACCTCGCCGTGGAACAGCCGCTCCCGCGCCTGCCCCTTCGCCGTCACCACCGACACCGTCAGCGGCGTGCCGATCGTGATGCCGGTGGCGCGCAGGAACTCGTGGTCGGGGTCGCGGTAGGTGAGGACCGCCGTGTCGGGCAGCGCCAGGTTCTCGTCGACCACGCAGCTCACCAACTGGGCCGCCCACACCGGCGGCAGCTCACCGGGCGCCGCCACGATCGGATCGGCCGCGAACGACCGCCCCCCGGTCTCGAACCCGCTCATCCCCGGCCCTCCGCGTGCTCGTATGCGTCCCCGTCCGCGTCCCGGAGCCCGGGCACCACCAGCTCTGTGCCCGGGACCAGCGCCATCGGGTCGTCGATCCCGTTCGCCTCCGCGATGGGCCGCCACGCCGTCGCGTCCCCGTACTCGTGCCAGGCGAGCATCGCCAGGCTGTCGCCCGCCACCACCGTGTGCGTACTGCGCGCGGTGCGCGAACCCGACGTCGGGTTCTGGCCGGGCGGATCGGTGCTCGCCTCCTCGATGGACAGCGCGCAGGTGGCCCGAAGCGGCTTCCCGTCGACGTCGAACAGCGTGTACGACACCGACAGGCTCGACAGGACCCCGTCGAACGAGGTCGTCCGCGCGTTGCCCCACTCGAAGCGCACCCACGGGCTCGCGGGCTTCTTCCGGCCCAGACTCGCCGGGGTCGGCACGCACGCCTTCATCAGCTTCTCCACCGCCTGTTCCACCGAGTTGTCGTGGGTGGCGGTGGCGTCGAGGAAGACCTCCAGGCTGAGCGCCCGGGGGCCGCTGCCCACGAACTCGGGCAGCGCGGACTGGCCGGCCATCCGGGACGGCGAGCGCCGCCACTCGGTGGTCTTGCGCAGCTCCAGCGACGCCGGGTTGAACTGGAGGTCCAGCCGCGCGATCGTCCCGCCGGGCTTGGCGCCGACCGAGGCGGGGGGCTCCTTGAGCGTGAGCTGGGCCCTGGCGCGGCCGGCGCGGGCGGAGGAGGACATGACCGTGCGGTTCCTTTCCGGGGGGCAGGGGGACGGCGGTTCTCAGGTGGGCAGCAGGCCCGCGTGGGCGATCTCCAGGGTCTCCACCGCCGCTTCGGAGCGGGCCGGGTCGAAGGACGGGCCCTGCCAGCGGACCGGCACGATCCCGAACACCTGCCAGCTGATGATCCGGCTCAGGTCCGGGCGCAGCGCCACGATCTCGCCGTCCTTCGGCTCGACCCGGCGCAGCGTCTCGTCCAGCCAGCGCCCGATCTTCGCCGTGTCGGCGGTCACCGGCCGGGTGAGCGTGATGTTCGACCAGGTCACCCGGCCCGGCAACTGCCAGGTGAAGCCGTTGTTGCCGCCCTCGGCGTAGCTCTCCATCTCGACCTCGGCGCCCATGCCGGAGCAGGTGTGGAACGCGCCCAGGTCGTTGCCGCCGATCGCCAGCCGGAAGAACACGCTGGTCGCGAAGATGCTGTCGGTCATCGGTCCGCCTTCCGTCTCTCGTCCGTCCGTTGTGTCAGCGCCGTCCGTCGAAGGGCCTCCCGGCGCGCTCTCGCCCGCGCCGCAACTCGGTGCGCAGCAGCCGGGAGACCGGGTCGATCAGCCGCCGCGCGAGGTCGTCCAGCTCGGTGTCGGCCCCCTGCGGCGTCCCGCGCGCCCCGGTGGCCGCCTGCACCGGCCGCGCGGGGCGGGCGGCGGGCGCCGGTGGCGGCGGGGGGCTTGGTGCGGGCGGGGCGGGCGGGGCGGTCACCGGGAGGGGGGTACGGGGCGCCTCCACCGGCGGCGTCGGCGTCGGCGCGGGCGCGGGGCGCCTGGCGACGACCGGGCCGGCCGCCTCCGCCGTACCGCGTCCGCCACCGCCTCCGGCGTCCAGGCCCAGCGGCAGCGGCCGCGCGGCCAGCAGCCGCAGCAGGGGCTGCCCGGGCGGCCGGGCGCCGGGGCCGGGCCCGGACGCGGGCTCCGGCACGACGAGCGGGAGGGGTTCGTCGTACCGCCGGGCCGGTGGGGTCGCCGTCGTCGGTGGGGGTGGTGGTGCGGGCGGGGCGACCGGCCGAGGCTTGGCCTGCCCGGCCCGCTGCACTGACGCGGGCAGGGCTGCCAAGGGCGCCCCGAGCCCGCGCCGCGTACGCGGGGGCTCGGCCGGGACCGCCTCGGCGACCTCCGGGGTGGGAGGCGACGAGACGAGGGGCGTGTCGGGCGTGTCGGGCCGCTGGTGTGGGCGTACGTCAGGAGTGGCGCGTACGGCGTCCATGACGGGCACGGCGGGGACGCGGCGCCTGGGCATCAGGGGCGCGGGGGGTACGGCGTGGGGCCGGACGCGGTCCGCCGTCTTGCCCGGAGCCACGACGGGCACGCTCCGCCGCGCCGGCTCTCCCGGACGAGTTCCCGTATCGGCCGTGGGGACGTCGGTGACGGCCCGTGCGACGAGCGGGCGTTCACCGGTCGCGGGGGTGGTGGTGGGCGGGGCCGGATGGCCGGACGGTGACGGCTCGGCGGCAGAGGCCCGCTCGACGACAGGCGCGTCGAGCGGTCCGCTCCGACCGGTGTCGCCGGGCGCGGGCGGCGCCGCCACGGCGGGGGTCGATGCGCGGGGTCCGGGCGGCGGCGGGTCGCTCGCGCGGGCCCGCGCCACCACCGGCGCCTCGAACGCGGCGCCGGGGCCGGTCGCGGTGCGGGCCCGCGGGGGAGGCGGACCGTTCCGGTCGCCGTCCTGCGGCGTGGCCTGCGGCAGGACCAGCGGGGCCGTCTCCGGCCCGCTCCGGCCGGACGCCCCGCGTTCCGGCGCGGTCCTGCGCGCGACGGTCGGCGGCGTCTCCGTTCCACCCGCGCCGGATCGACCGGGCTCGGGCGGCCGTGTCGTCGCCTCTCGCCCGGGCGCCGGTGCCGCTTCCGACATGCTCCCGCCTGCTCCGGCGGCCTCGGACGGCTGTACGGGCGTCCCTCGCTCCGGCGCGGTCTCCGGTCCGGGCGCGTCCTGCGCAGGTGCGGGACGCCGCGCGACGGTGGGTGGCGTCGTCGGTCCGCTCGCCTTCGCTCGACTGGGCTCGGACGGCCGCACGATCGCGTCCCGCGAGGGCGCGGGCCGCCGCGCCGCGGACGGCGCCGACTCCGATCCGCCCGCCCCCGGCCGCTCGGTCCCCTCCGATCCCGCGATGCTCGGAGTCGCTTCCGATCCGCTCGCGCGGGCCCGATCGGCATTGGCAGGGCGGCCGGGCGCGTTCTGTATCGGCGCGGTCCGTCGCGCCAGGGGTGGCACCGATTCCCTTCCGTTCGGGCCGAGTTGACCGGGCGCGGACGGCTGCACGGGCGCCTGCCGTTCCGGCGCCGACCGGCGTGCCGCGCTCGGCATCGCCTCCGGTCCGCTCCCGCTTGCCTGGCCGGGCTCGTACGGGTGTAGAGGGGCGTCCTGCAAAGGCGCGGGCCGCCGCGCCACGGGCGGCGCCGATTCCGTTCCGTTCGGGTCGGGTCGACCGGGTGCGGACGGCCGTGCGATCGCCTGCTGTTCAGGCGTCGACCGGCGCGTCACGGGCGGCGCCGATTCCGATCCCTTGGGGTCGCGTTGACCGGGTGCGGACGGCCGTACGGCTGCCTCTCGTCCCGGCGTCGTCCGGCGCGCCACGGGTGGCGCCGACTCCGGTCCGTTCGCGGCGGGTTGACCGAGCGCGGACGGCCGTACGGTCGCCTCCGGTCCCGGCCGACGCGCCGCGCTCGGCACCGACTCCGGCTCGCCTCCGTCCGCCCGGCCGGGCGCGGACGGCCGTACCGCCCTGTCCCGTTCCGGCGCCGACCGTCGCGCCACGATCGGCGGCGTCTCCGGTCTGTCCCCGCCGGGCCCGCCCCGCGCGGGCCCCGGCAGCGATACCGGCGCCGGGCGTGCCGACCCCGGCCCGGCCGCCCGCCGCGCGACCGGAGCCGGCCCCGGCCCCGTAGGCGACGGCGTCGCGGCGGCCTCCTCGGCGCTCTCCCCGGGCTCCGGCGCCTCCCCCGCCCGCGCGAGTGCGCGCAGCAGGAGCGGGCCCGAGGTGGTGTGGGGGAGGGAGGTCGTCGTGTGGCGGGTCACGCCGTGGATCAGGCCCGGTGGGGCCGTCGGGGTCACCGCGTGGGCCAGGCCCGCGTCGAAGCTCGGGTTCTGCCAGGCGGTCAGGCCGTCGCGGAAGACGAGGCCGTCGCTCACGGCCAGCGGCGCGCGGGAGACGGTCAGGCGCGGGGCCGGTGTCCCGCGCCAGCCGCCGTCCCAGTCGGGCGGCACACCGGTGTCGGGCCGCGCCGCCGGGGCCTCCGGCGACGGGGCGGCCCCGGTGCGCCGCCGCCGTAGCCTGTCCCGCCATGCCATGCGTCAACCGCCTTCGTTCACACGGGTGTTGATCCGGGCGATCTCGGTGACCCAGTCCTGGCGTTCGCCGTGGGTCAGGTCGAGGATGTCGTCGCGCTGCCAGTGGAAGTGGTAGGCGATGTACGCGATCTCCTCCCGGAGCCGGGGGAGCGCGTACGTCACGATTCCCCCAGGCGCCCACCGGAGAGGTCGACCTCGAAGGCCCCCTCGCAGTGCGGGCAGGTGACGGCCGCGCGGGTGTGCCCCTCGCTGTTGACGCGCCGGTAGAAGTCCTGGAGGAAGGCGACGTCGGTCGCGTACATCCGCTCCACGATCCCCGCGTGCACGTCGGTGAGCGTGCCGAGCCGGGTGATGACCTGGCTGAGCAGCACCACGCTCAGATAGGCCGGGTTCTCCTTGACCCGCAGGTCGATCTGCGGGCGCAGCTCGTCCCGGGCGGTCGCCAGCCGCATCGCGCCGTGCCGGTGCAGGGTGCCGTCCTCGTCCACGTACCCGCGGGGCAGCTCGAACTCGAAGTCGGTGCGCAGCCCGTGGTCCCGCCGCTGCGCGGGGGCCGGCTGCTCGGACGTCGGGGCGGGTGTCGTGGCCTGGAGGATCTCCTCCAGGCTGCCCGCCGTCACCGTACGGCGCCTCATTCGACGATGATCTCCTCGAACACGATGGTCACGGTCTCGGTGGCCCCGGAGGACTCGCCCGCCTTGAGGGAGGGGCCCTCCCACTTCGACGCCCAGCCCTGCATGAGCTGGATGCGCCGGACGGTCTCGCCGGTGCTGTCCTTGATCTCGATGGTGATGTTCTGGCGCGCGGTGTCGACCGCGCCGTTGTTCAGCGTCTCCTTGATCCACCTGGTGAACTCGCTGCTCTTGTCGAGTCCCCGGGTGATCGTGATCTCGCCGGCCTGCCGGGCGCCGGGCTGCTTGCGGATGATCTGCTTGCCCGTCGAGCTGACCTGGCGGACCTCGACGACCTCCTCCTCGACGCGCAGTCCGCTGATCTCCTGGACGGACTCGACCAGATAGCCGCCCAGCTGCACGCCGAAGACATGGGTGGAAAGCGCGTCGCCCTCTGCCATGAACGTCTACACCTCTCTACTCGCTGCTCGGTGCTCGTCGCTCACTCGTCGACGAGGCTCGTGCTGTCGGAGAACTGGGCCAGCCGGAACACCACGAACTCGGCCGGCTTCACCGGTGCGACGCCGATCTCGCAGACCACCCGCCCCTGGTCGATCGACTCCTGCGGGTTGTTCTCCCGGTCGCACTTCACGTAGAACGCCTCCGCGGCGGTCAGCCCGAACAGCGCGCCCCGGCGCCACTCCTCGGTGAGGAACGCGGTGACGTTGCGCCGGATGCTGGACCACAGCCGGTCGTCGTTCGGCTCGAAGACCACCCACTGGGTGCCCAACAGGATGGACTCTTCGAGGTAGTTGAAGAGGCGCCGTACGTTCAGGTAGCGCCAGGCCGGGTCGGAGGAGAGGGTGCGGGCGCCCCAGATCCGGATGCCTCGGCCGGGGAAGGCCCGCACGCAGTTGACGCCGATCGGGTTCAGCAGGTCCTGCTCGCCCTTGCTCAGCCGCATGTCCAGGTCGACGACACCGCGGATGACCTCGTTGGCCGGCGCCTTGTGCACCCCGCGCTCGGCGTCGCTGCGCGCCCACACGCCCGCGACGTGCCCGCTCGGCGGGACGGTCGTGTTGCGGCCGGCGGCCGGGTCGAAGACCCGCAGCCACGGGTAGTACAGGGTCGCGTAGCGCGAGTCGTAGCCCGCCTCGTCGTTGCGCCAGCGCCGCACCTGCTGGGCGGAGAGCCCGGGGGGCGCGTCGAGGACGGCGACCCGGTCGCCCATCTGCTCGCAGTGCGCGATCACGGCGAGCTGGACCGTGCGCAGGCCCTCGGCGTCGATGTCGCCGCGCTCGTACGCGCTCATCAGGTCCGGCACCGCGACCATGGTGATCTCGTCGATCGTCTCCAGGCCCGCGAAGCCGGTGCGCGCCTCGGCGTCGCCCACGTACTCGGCCGGGTCGAGCGGCGCCGTGCCCGCCCCGGCGTCCGGCGCGGGCCGCGCGGGGGCGGCCGAGGCGTCCGGGGCGTCCGGGAGGGCGACCGTCTGCGCGGCGGGCCGGGGCTGGGCGGCGGCCTCGGGCCGCTCCGCGACCTCGATCAGGCGCGAGCCGCGCGCCTGGGTCACGAAGTACCCCTTGACGCTGCGGCGGGTGGACACCTCGTACGTCTCCGCGACCTGCCCGTCCTGCCGGACCAGCACCCGGAAGCGGTCCTCGGGCGGGTTCTCGCCCTCCGGGTCGGCGATCTCCACGGACACGCCCGCCGCACCGGGCCGGGCCGCGACGAGGAAGCCGCCGAGCTCGACCGGAGGGGCCGCCGGGAGCTCCCGGGCCCGCTCGCCGGAGGTGCCGTCCGCCGTGCCCGCGTCCCGCGCGGGGCCGCCGATCCGGACGACGTACGCGGCCCCGCCGCCGTTGGCGAAGTAGCCGTGGACGGCGAGCGGCAGATACGCGCCCGGGGCGAAGCCGCCGAAGAGGCGGCTGAACTGCTCCCAGCCGGTGACCAGCGTCGGCTCGTGGAAGGGCCCGCTCCTGGCGAAGCCGACGAACGCGGCGACGGCGGTGCCGACCCCCTCGATCGGGCGGGCACCGGACTGCACCTCCTCCACGTACACGCCGGGGGTGAGGTACGTCGGCATGGTCGCTCCTTCGGTCGGCTCGCCGCCGGTACGGGCGGCGGCACGCGGTGATCGGCGCCGTACCAGCCTTTCCGGCGGGCGCCGGTGGCGGCAGGGGCGCACGGACCAGGCCGGGGGCACCGGCGCTGCCCTCGGAGGGCGCCCGCTGCCCCCGCCGGTTCACGCTTCCGCGACCCGCGCCAGGTACGGCCCGAACTCGCCCTCCAGGACCAGGCGGCCCAGCTTGCGGTACTCCTGCGCGACGGCCGTCACCAGCCGCTCCATCGTCAGCGGCTCGTCGGCGGCGGCCGTCGCGTACGCGGCGGTGACCGCGCAGGCCCGGATCGAGCCGCCGGCCAGCTCGAAGCGGTCCGCGCAGAAGCCGAGGTCGAGGTCGGCCGCGCGGGGCAGCCGCCCGCCCAGGCAGCGCTCCCACAGGGCGAGCCGCTGGGCCGTGTCGGGGAGCGGGAAGTCCGCGATCACGTCCAGGCGGCGGGTGAACGCCTCGTCGAGGTTGGCGCGCAGATTGGTCGTGAGCACGGCGATGCCGTCGAAGGACTCCATCCGCTGGAGCAGGTACGCCGACTCGATGTTGGCGTGCCGGTCGTGCGCGTCCTTCACCTCCGCGCGCTTGCCGAAGACCGCGTCGGCCTCGTCGAACAGCAGCACCGCGTTGACGGCGGCGGCCTCCGTGAAGATCCGCTCCAGGTTCTTCTCGGTCTCCCCGACGTACTTGTCGACGACCGTGGACAGGTCCACCACGTACAGGTCCATGCCCAGGTCGGCCGCGACGACCTCGGCGGACATCGTCTTGCCGGTGCCGGAGGGGCCCGCGAACAAGGCGATCACCCCGCGCCCGCGCCCCCCGCCGGGCCGCATCCCCCACCGGCCGAGCACCCGGTCGCGGTGCCGGGCCCGCACCGCGAGCTCCTCCAGACGGCGGCGGGTGGCGGCGGGCAGCACCAGGTCGTCCCAGCCGACGGCGGGCTCCACCCGGCGGGCGAGCCGGGCGAGCCCGGCACCGTTCTGCGCGCGTACGGCGGTCGTCAGGTCCCCGGGGGACACGGGCCGCCCGTCCAGGGCCGCCGCGCGCACGGCGGCACCGGCGGCCCGGCGCACCTGCCCCGCGTCGAGGCGGTGCGCGGCCACCGCCCGGGCGAGCGGCCCGGCGTCGTCCGGGGCGTGCTGCCCGCCCCCGTCCCCGTACCGCTCCGAGGCGTCCGCGAGGGCGTGCCGCCAGCGTGCCGCCTGCCGCTCGGGCGACGGCGCGGGGACCGGCAGGACGACCGGCGCGTCCGGCGCCCAGGCGGGGTCCCAGTCGCCGGAGCCGTACGTGAACAGCGGGATCCCGCGCAGCTCCGCGGCTACGGTACGGAGCACCCGGGCGCGCTCTCCGGGCCGGTCGGGCAGCTCCTCCAGCGGGCCCAGCAGCACACCAGCGCCGGTCAGGCGGGCCTCGCGGGCGACGGTCCGGGCGAGGGGGGCGAGCGCGTCGGCCGGGCGGTGCCCGAGGGCCGCCGCGTCCAGCGGCAGCGCGCCGAGGCCGCGGGCGCGCAGGGCGGCGACGGCGAGGCCCGCCGGGTCGCCGCCGCCGAGCGCCCGCAGGTGGACGTGGCCGAGACCGGACGCGGCGGCGGCGCGGTCCCGGGCGGCGGGGTCGGCGGCCGGGTCCTCGGCGGGGGGCCCGAGGACTCCGGCTAGCAGCGGGTCGGGGGTGGTGTCGCCGAGGAGGTGCGCGGTGACCCGGTCGGGCACGACCAGGACCCGTGACAGCGGGGGGCGTTCGGGTTCGGCGACCTCGACGAGGCCGCCCGCGACGAGCGGCGCGGCAGGCCCGAGCCGGAAGCGGGCGGCCGGGACGCCGGAGTGCCCGCACAGGTCGAGGGCGAGCCCGACGGTGGGGCGGCGGCGGCCCAGGTCGTCGTTGAGGTAGCCGTACAGCTGCTCGAAGCGGGCGTCCAGGTCCGGCGCCAGCGCGACCAGCAGCAGGTCCACGTCCACCGGCGCGAGCCCGAACCGCGCCACGAGCCCGCCGAGCGGCGAGCCGGGCGGCGGGGGATCCGGGGCGAGCGCGGGGAGCCGGGGGTCGTACGGCGGGTCCAGCACCCGCGCGACGGCCTCAGGCGTCAGGAACCGTCCCCGGTACGGATCGTCGGGATCGGGGTCGACGGCGACCCGGACCCCGACGGCCCGCCGCACCCGCTCCTCGACGACGAGCAGCCGCCGCCAGAGGTGGGGGACCGCGCCCGCGCCGTCCGGCGCGGGCGGGCGCCCGAGGCCGGGCTCCGCCGGCGGCCCACCGCCCGCCGCCGGTCCGGCCGCCGCCGCCCGCCCCGCCCTCGGCGGGTCCGCCCGCCCCGGGCCGGCGGTCGGTCCGAGGTCCGGGGGCGTCGGTCCGGCCGGTCCGGGGTCCGGGGGCGTCGGCCCGGCCTGCCCGCCCGCCGCCGGTCCGCCCGCCGCCGCCCGCCCCGCCCTCGGCGGGTCCGCCCGCCCCGGGCCGGCGGTCGGTCCGAGGTCCGGGGGCGTCAGTTCGGCCGGTCCGGCCGGTCCGGCCGCCCCGGGAGCGGGCGGCCCGACCGGGTCCGGGCCGGGGCCCGAGCGGCGTGCCGGACCCGGTGTCCCGGCCCGGTCCGGGTGTCCCGTCCGCCCCGTGGCGGCCACGTCGTGGGCGGTGTCGGTCACGGGCGGCGGTCTCCTCGTCTGCGGCGGGCCGGGGGGAGCGGGCGGTCGCGGGGGGCGGCGAAGCCCTCTTCGGGGGCGGGGGGCGGGAGTTCCGTGTAGCGCAGGCGGCGGGAGGCGGTGTCGTCGGCCGGGTCCGAGCGGATGACCAGGCCCTCCGTGACCGGGGGCGCGGTGAGGCGGGTGAGGGAGGCGAGCGGGGCCCGGACCCGTAGCGCGATCGACGGCTTCAGCTCGCCGCCCAGCGCCGACCACACGTCCGAGGCGGACGGCGCGTCCGGACCCCCGGCGCCGGTGTCCAGCGGGACCAGCAGGCCGAGTTCGGCGAGCGTGCCGCCCAGCAGGTGCGTCGGGAGCTCGTCGCGGGCGGTGAGGCAGACCAGGACCCGGGAGAGCAGCCGGTGTTCGTCCTCGGGGCGCCCCGCCCACGCGGACACCAGGTACGTCAGCTCGAACCAGCGCGGCGGGCCGCGCCGCGCGACGACGAACCCGGCCTCGTCGTACACCTCGCCCGCCCCGCTGCCGCGCCGCGTGTGGTCCTCGCGGATGTCGTACAGGAACACGCAGACCGTGGGCGTGCTGCGGCGGGCCGCCCAGTCGCGGGTCGGCGCGTCGAAGGCCACCTCGACACCGGCCGCCGCGAGCCCGGACTCCGCGAGGAGGCGGCGCAGCGCCTCGTCCACCTCGTCGATCACCGGCGGCTCACCCAGTCGGGCGGCTGGACCGTGCCGGAGACGACGAGGAAGTCGGTCCGCACCGGGCCGAAGCCCGGCCCGCTCGCGGTGATCGTCCGAGGCCCGGGGAGGTCCTTGGCGAGGATGAGGAGCTGCCCGGCGAACGAGCCGTCCGGGCCCGGCACGGTCGGCGCGGCGGCGGCGGTGATGCCCGGCCGCCAGGCGAACCGCACCGGGACCCCCGGCGGGAAGTCCGTACCCCGCACCGAGGTCACGAAGCCGGGCCTGCCGATCGGCGGCACCGCCACGATCCGCGGCTGGAGCACCCGGACGCGCTGCCGGGCGGTGTTGTCGCGCGGGTCGGCGTCCGTGCCCGTGGTGGTGAGCACGCCGGTGACGACCGCCGAGAAGGCCCGGTCGGGGCTCAGGACGACCCGGACGACCGCGCGGGCGCCGGGCGCCAGGTCCGGCAGCGCGCACGTCCAGCCGGTGTCGCAGCCGGGCGGCGGCCCGTCGCGGGGGACGCCCCGGGGCAGCCCGATCCGCAGCCGCAGCCCGGTCGCGAGGGCCTGGCGTCCGTTGCCGACGGTGTACGTGACGACGACGCGCCCGCCCACGTACCCCGGCTGGGGCCGGACCGAGATCCGCACCCCGGGCCCCGCGCGCGGCTCCGGCGGCACCGGCGGCGTCGTCGGGGGCCGTGTCGTCGTCGGCGGGGTGGTCGGAGGCGGTGTCGTCGGCGGCGGAGTGGTCGGTACGGGGGTGGTCGGCGGCGGCGTGGTCGGCGGGGTCGTCGGGGGTGCCGGCTCCCGCACCGGCACCAGCGTGCGGCCCGTGTTGTCGCTCGGCGCCGGGTCCAGCACCGCCCCCGTCACCCACCAGTCCACCGCCTGCTCACCGGCCACCGTCCCGGTGAACGTCACGTCCACGGGGACCACGGCCCCCGGCGCCAGCACCCCGAGCGCGCAGCTCCGCGCCGCCGGGTCGCAGACCGCGCCGGGCGCGCCGAGCGCGGTGACGGTGAGGCCCGCCGGCGCGTCGAACGTGAGGCGGGTGCCGGGCGAGGCCGCCGGGCCCTGGTTGACGACCTCCACGCGTACGGTCCCGGGCACCCCGACGGTCAGCGGCGGCACGGTGCCGGGCGCCCGCACGGCGAGGTCGACGGACTGGCGGACGGCGGGCTCCTTCTGACGGCCCGGCAGCCCGGCGGTCAGCGGGGTCACGGCGCCGGTCGCCACGTCCACCAGGCGCAGCTTCTCCGGGCTGTTCGCGGCGAGCGCCGCCCGCGAGCTGAACACCAGGCTCCGCCCGTCGGAGGTCCAGGCGGCGTCCCGGGGCTGGAACGGCCCGGTGTACGTGGTGTCGGGGAGCTCCCGCCCGCAGGCCCCCGGCAGGTCGCGGGCGGCGGCGGGCAGCAGCACCCGGCAGCCGGGCGCCCCGCCGCCCGCGTCGAGGGTCGCCAGCAGCAGCCCGGCGCGCTGGTCGACCAGGCCGCCGCCGCTCTTCCGGTTGAACGCGACGAGGGTGCCGTCCGGCGAGAACGCCGGGCTGTCGTCGATCACCCGGCAGCCCGCCGGGCACATCAGGGCGCTCAGGTCGCGCTGCTCGCCGAGCCGGTCGACCGGCACGGTCCACACGTGCTTGTTCCCGCCGACGCCGTCGATCACCTGGGCGCGGGTGAACGCGAGCGTCGTGCCGTCCGACGACCAGGTCGGCTGCGCGTCGCCGCCCGCCGCCTGCCCGTCCGGCGGCACGATCTCGCCGCGCAGCTCCCCGGTCGCCGCGTCGGCGATCAGGACCCGCGCCGGGCCCGAGGCGTCGCCGACACCGCCGGGCGAGGTCCGGGTGAAGGCGAGGAGCCGCCCGTCGGGGGAGAACGTCGGATCGGTGTCCCAGTCGCGCGGCCCCCGCCCGGCCAGCGGCAGCACCCGCTCGTTCGCGCCGTCCGCGTCCGCCGTCCAGATCCGTTCGGTCCTGGTGTCCGGGGCGCCCTCGAAGCGGGTGAACACGAGGCCGCGCCCGTCGGGCGTGTACGTCTGGCGCTCGGTCCACGGGTCGAAGCCCGGCGCGGGCCGGAACAGCGGGTCGCGGGTCGGATCGGTCTCGGTGTCGGCGGCCGGGTCCTCGTTCAGGACCGCCCGGCCGAGGTCGCGCGGATCGGCGCCGTCCGACCGTACGTCCTGGACCGTCACCTCGTGCGGACCGCGCGCCGACACCCGCTCGACGACGGCGCCGCCGCCCTCCTGCGGGCCCAGCCAGGTGGGCGAGCCGACCTCCCGGTCCTCGCTCAGCACCACCGAGGGCGTGTCCTGCGTGCGCGCGGTCACCCGGAAGACGTGGTCCCAGTCGCCCTCGCAGTCGCAGGTGCGGTCCGGGCTGAGGAACAGCACCCCGTTCCCGTCGGGCAGCCACGCTGCCCCGTGGGTCCGCCACTGCTCCGGCGTCCCGGCGAACAGCGGCCCGCCGGTCCGCCCGGCGCCCGTCCCGTCCGTCCACCGCAGCCGGGGGCCGCCGGGCCCGTTCGCCGTGTACGCGATGAGGTCCCGGTGCGCCGGGTCGTCCACCGGGTTCCACACCGGCTCCCCGGCCGTGCCCTGGCCCGGGTCGCTGACCAGCTCCGCGTCGCCGCCGGCCAGCGGGCGCGCGTACACCTGGCGGCCGAGCGCCGGGTCCGCGTCGCTCGCGTACGCGAGCCGCGTCCCGTCCGGCGACACCGTCGGGTGCTCCTCGTTCGCGGGGGAGTCGGTGAGCCGGGTGAGCCCGGTCCCGTCCGTGCCCACCCGCCACAGGTCGCGCTGTCCGCCGCCGGGCGCCGCCGCGTCGAAGACCACGGCCAGCCCGTCGGGGGTGAGCCGCGGGTTCGCCGCGTCCAGGCCGGCGGTCAGCCGGGACACCGCGCCGTCCGCCGCCCGCAGATAGATCTGCGGGGCGGCCTCGTCCCGGCGGCTCGCGAACACCAGCCGGTCGCCCAGTGCGGCCGGCTGCACGTCCAGATGGGCCGGGCCCTCGCCGAACAGCGGCGCGCTGGTGGTGCCGCTGGTGACCCGGCCCAGGCTGCGGTGCCGGGTCCCGGCGTACGCGATCCGGACCTCGCCCGCGTCGGCCGCCGCCCGGGGCCCGGCCTCGGCCCGGTCGGGGGCGGAGGCCGCGGTCACCGCGAGCAGGGGGACCAGCAGCAGCATGGGCGCGCCGACCCTTCCCCAGCGGTGCCGTCGGCCGCCGGAGCCGCCCGTGCTCATCACGGTCCACCTCACAGTCCGGTGCAGCGGGGTCCTACGACCCCGCCACCCTGCCCGCCCCCGCAGGCCGCCCGGCAGGGCCGCGGGGGCCGCACCCGGGGGAAGCGCCGGGTGCGCTTTGGGGCAGTCGCGGCGGTCAGATGAGCCCGTTGCGCAGGGCGTAGCCGACCGCGTGGGTGCGGTTGCGCAGCTCCAGCCGCGTGATGACCTCGTGCAGCACGTTCTTGACGGTCCGTTCCGAGTACGAGGTGGTCCGCGCGATCTCGGCCGTGTCCAGGCCCTCGGACACCAGCCGCAGCATGTCCGCCTCGCGCGGGGTCAGCGTCGACAGCGACGAGACGTGCGGGTCCAGCGCCGACCGCTGGAGGCTGCCGACGTGGCTGAGGAGCTTGGCCAGCAGGTCGCCCGGGAGCACGCCCTCACCGTTCGCCATCGCCACCACCAGCCGCAGCAGCCGGTCCTGGTCGGCCTCGGCGCGCCGCAGCACCGCCGTCACCCCGCACTCGATGGCCCGCTGGAGCGCGTCCCCCGACTCGAAGGTGCCGACGACGAGCCCGGTGCGGGTGCGGGAGTTGTGCCGCAGCCGCCGCAGCAGCGCGGCGGTCTCGTCGTCCACGCTGTCCACGGTGACCAGCGAGACGCGCGCCTCGGCGGCCCGCACCCCGTCGAGCAGCTCGACCTCGGGGCGCTGGCGGAGCTGGTGCACGACCCCGACGTGCAGCACCGGGTCCGAGGCGTAGACCGCCACGGTGATCCGCCGGTCCTGCGGGATGCCGCCGGGGGCGGGCGGCACGGTCGGGAGCTGGTGCCGGGGCACCTCGCCGGGGTCGGGGGCGTCGTGCGTCCGGGGCGCGTCCCGGGTCCGCGCGGCCTCCTGGACCGGGGCGGGGTACGCGGCGGTGCCGGAGGGGGTGACGGGTCCGCTGTGCTGAGCTCGACTCATGGATCGCTACCTGTTCGGTGTCGGTGAGACGTGCGCGGAGGGGGGGCGGGAGGTGCGGGGCGGGGACCGCATGGCGGGGGCGCGCCGGGCGGCGCGGGGACGGCGCGGCGGGCGGCCCCGGCAAGGCACCGCGGCTGCCCGGGGCCCTGCCCTCGCGACCGTGGAGCCCCCGGAGCCGGCGGCCTAGCGTCGTCGGGGTGACGTCCTCAGCTGCCTCTGCCAGCGCTGGCGCGCCGGGTACCGACATCCCGAGGGTGTCGGTCGTCCCCGGCGGCACAGCGACCACCAGCCTCACCGTCCGCAACGACGGCGACATCGTCGAGGCGTACCGCCTGGAGGTCGTCGGCGACTGCGCCCCCTGGACCACGGTCGAGCCCGAGCGGGTCTCCCTCTACCCGGGCACCTCCGAGACCGTGACGATCCGGCTGGCGCCGCCGCGCTCCTCGCGGGTACGGGCCGGGGACGTGCCGCTCGCCGTGCGGGTGCTGCCCACCGAGCGCCCCGAGGCGGTCCGGGTGCCCGAGACCGTCGTCCACGTCGGGGAGTTCCGGGAGCTGCGCGCCGAACTGGTCCCGCGCCGCCGCCGAGGCTGGCTGCGCGGACGCTACCGGCTCGCCGTGCGCAACGAGGGCAACGCCCGCGTCCGGGTCGCCTTCGCGGCCGGCCAGCAGGGCGAGGAGCTGCGCCTCGCCTTCCAGCCCACGGCCCAGGACCTGGAGCCGGGCGAGTCGGCGGAGGCCGGGCTGCGGGTCAGGGCGGGCGGCCCGGTGTGGTTCGGGACGCCCACGACCTGGCCGTTCACCGTGACGGCCGGCGACGCCAGGGACACCCGGGACACCCGGGACGGCCGGGACGGCGCAGACGGGACCGGTGGGGCCGACGGGGCGGGCGCCACGGGCGAGGCCGCCGAGGCCGCGGGCACGGCCGGTCACGAGCCCGTACACCCGCCGCTGGAAGCCGAGTTCGTACAGCTCCCGCTCCTCCCGAGGTGGCTGCTGGCGCTCCTCGCGCTGCTGGTCGCCCTGCTCGTCGCCTGGTTCGCGCTGGTCCGCCCGGCCGTCCGCAGCACCGCCAAGGAGGCCGCCGACGAGGTGGTCCAGCAGCGGCCCGCGCCCACCGCCGCGCCGAGCGCGCGGCCCTCCGGCGACAGCACCCGGCCCGGCGGCTCCGGCGCCACCACCGCGCCCGGGACCGGCGGCGACGGCGGCACGGGCACCAGACCGGGCGCGACGGGCGGCGGGCAGCAGGGCTCCGCCACCATCGACCTGGAGACCGCGGGCGGCCGGACCGCGACCGGCACCTACACCGTGCCCGCGGGCAAGGCATTCGGGATCACGGACATCGTCGTCGCCAACTTCCAGGGCGACGAGGGCGTGATGACCATCGGCTTCGGCGATCGCAAGATCACGACGATCGCGCTGGAGACCTTCCGCAACCAGGACTACCACTGGGTCACCCCCATCAGGATCACCGAGAGCCAGACCGTCACCGTCCAGGTGACCTGCGCGAAGCCGGGCACCCCGGCCACCGGCCGGCGGGCGGAGAAGTGCCACGAGGTCCTGAACGTGAGCGGAGTGCTCAGCGACCTCAGGTGAACCACGCGGCGCGCCCATCCTGGGGCATCCGCGGCTCCGCACAAGGACCCGGCCACCGGCGCTGGCCGGAAAGACGCCAAGGAAGACCGGTATAGAGCGCTCTCAACACGGAATCGGAAGGCATCGGAGAGGAACCGGAACGGATCCGGAACGGAACCGGAAGGGCTCCCTGTTCTCGTCGGAGAACAGGGAGCCCTTTTTCCTTCCGGGCCTTCCGGGCCTTCCGGGCCTTCCGGGCCTTCCGGGCCTTCCGGGCCTCCCGCGCCTACTTCCGGGTCCGCCCCGATCCGGAGCCCTCGCCGCCGCCGCGCCCGTTCCGCCGCGACCGGGTCCGCTGCGGCTCGCCCTCCGCCGGGCCCGGCCCCCGGTCGTGCCGGTACGCCTCCTCGGCCCAGTCGGCCAGGCTGCGCAGCTCGTTCTTGAGCTCGTCCCAGGTCTTCATGAGGCTGCCCATGGTGCGGATCTCGAAGGGGACCATGACGGCGCCCTCCTCCTGATGCGGGTCGATCTGGTTCATGCCGCCGAAGACCCGCTGCTGGAACACGTGCGGCACGCCCCGGATCGCCGACATCGCGAAGTCGTAGAGCGAGACCGGGCCGTCCTCGATGTCCCGCGTGGAGTCCTCCTGGAACTCCAGCGTCCGCCCGTCCCCGGAATCCTCCTGGTACCCCGCGAGCAGGGTGAGGATCTCCTCGTCACGGTCGGTCAGGAACGTCCTGAACTCGGCCTTGAGCAGCGCGTGCACGTCCGAGAGCCGCGAGCGGGACAGCACCGCCGTCAGGTTCTTGATCTGGCCCTGGTCCTGGTCCTCGGCCACGTAGTCCGCCACCGCCGCGACCTGCGTGAAGAACAGCTGGCAGTAGCCGTTGAGGGCGTCGGTGTCCTCGTCGTGCTCCTTGCGCTTCTTGTCGGTGCTGTCCGCGAGGTCGTACATGTCGACGACCGCCTTGGCGAACGCCTTCGCCTGGGTCAGCCGGAAGCGGGCCCGCCGGTTCGGCGCGCCCTGCGTGTCGGGCGCCGCGGTCCGCAGGTGGTCGAAGAACAGCGGCATCCCCTTGAGCGGCACGCCCACCGAGTAGTGCACGAACAGGCCGTCGCCGAACCCCTGCTGCCCGGCGTACTCCGGGTAGTCCAGGTCCGGGGCGAGCCGCGCCTCTGCGCCGCCCGGCAGGATCTCCAGCTCCAGCGGCAGATCGGCCAGCGGGGTGCGCTCGGTCTCCTGGTAGAAGCGGTCGCTCACGGCCCTGATCTCGTCGGCGAGCTGGTCGAGCCGGCCCTTCCCCGCCTCGGCCTGCGAGCCGACGACCCGGACCGCCCCCGTCACGAACTCGATGTTGGAGTAGCCCGCACCGGAGTTCAGGCTCCGTTTGTCGGAGACGACCTTGAAGTCCTCCCGGGTGCTCTTGGCGAGGTCGGTGTCGCCCTCGAACTGGTTCCCCGCCGCGTCCTCCACGGGGAGGCTGACCTCTGTCTCGAAGCCCAGCATCCGCTGCACGGGGGCGGCGGCCCGCTGCGCGGGAGCTGTGTCGGCGGACCCGCCGGAACCGTGTTCCGCGTGCCTCGCGGGTGCCGCCTGCGTGGTCACGGGCGGCGGGCCGCCGGACATGACCCGGCGGGCGTTGGCCTCGGCCGCGCGCTCGTAGGAGTCCGAGGGATCGGACAGCGCGAGCCCCGTGCCGTCGTCGGTGCCCGCGACCGGCCCCTCGCGCTGCTGGACCACGTGCGTCAGCTCGTGCGCGAGCGTGTGCCGGTCGCCGCCGCCGGACCCGATGACCACGTCGCGGCCCGAGGTGTAGGCCCGCGCCCCGATCACGGCGGCGGACCGCTGGGCCGTGGCGCCGGTGTGGACCCGTACGTCGGAGAAGTCCGCGCCGAGCCGCGCCTCCATCTCCGCGCGCAGCGCCTGCCCGAGCGGCCGGCCCGGCCGCCGCAGCTCCTCGTGGACGAGGGCGCCGCCGCCCTGCTCCTCCTCCCGCTCCCGCGCGCGCTGGACGGCGCGCGCGACGGCCGCGTTCCCGATGAGGCCCTGAAGGGCCGCCGCGTCCAGCGGCCCGGCGGACGTGCCCGCCCCGCCCCTCCCGCGGGCCCGGGCCGGTGTCGCCGCCCGGCCCGCCCGGGTCTCGCCGACCGCCCTCTCGCCGGACGTGCCGCCCCGGCCCTCGGCTCTCGCGCGCACGGATCGCCTCCCGTTCGTCGTGACGGTTCCCGCTCCCGATGGTCCCGCCCCCGGGCCCGCCCGGACAGTCCCCGGAGGGCAGCGCCGGGGCCGTACCCCCTGCACCCCCGCCCCCGGGAGCTCAGCGCTTGACGGTGTCGTCCGTCTTCAGGTCCGCGACCGCCGCGTCGAACGCGGCGACCTGGTCGGGGCAGTAGACCTGGAGCACGATCCGCTCGGCGTCCACGGACTTCGTGTCGGCGATGACCGGGCGGTTGCCGGGGCCGGTGGCGCCGTTGGAGAGCTGCTGGGTCCGGTACAGCGCCTTCTTGAGGGCGCTGTCCGGGTCGTCGCAGACCTGGCCGCCGTCCGTGCCGAGGAGCCGCTGGACGGTGTCGGTGTCCGGCGCCGGATAGCCGGCCCTCACCAGCTCCTGGGCGAGCTGGTCCGCCTTCTTCGCGCTCTCGTTCGTGCGCTTGAAGCTGCTGTAGCGGACGAGGCCGGTGATCAGCATCCCGACGAGGATGACGATGGCGCCCCAGTAGATCCACCGGTGCTCGGAGGCGAAGCGGGTCGGGCTCATGACGCGTCTCCCTCGGTGCGGGCGGCCTCGGTGCGCCAGCCGGGCTTGCGGAACCTCAGGAACAGGAACGGGACGAGGAAGCCGAGGACGAGCAGGCCGCAGGCGATGAACAGCACGTACGACAGGACGCTGCCGCTGCCGAACTGCGAGGGCGGCACGAAGCCGATCGCGAGTGCCGCGAGCGAGGCCAGCAGGCCCACGGTGCAGACCAGGCCGAGCATCGGCACCCGGTAGCCGCGCGGGTGGTCCGGCTTGATCTTCCGCAGCCGCATCGCCGCCGCGAACATCAGCAGGTAGACGATGAGGTAGACCTGCGTGGTGATGGTCGAGAAGATCCAGTAGACGCTGGAGACGTTCGGGATAAGCGCGTACAGGAGGGCGATGACCGAGGTCACGACACCCTGCGTGACGAGGATGTTCTGCTGGATGCCGAACCTGTTCAGCTTCTGCAGGAAGGGCGGCAGATAGCCCTCGCTGCGGGAGATCTCCAGGAGGCCCTTGGACGGGCCCGCGAGCCAGGTGAGCATGCCGCCGAGCGAGGCGGAGATCAGCATCACGGCCGCGATCGGGGTCATCCAGCCCACGTCGAAATACGAGAAGAAGGCGTCGAACGCCTGCATCACACCGGCCGTCAGGCTGAGCTGGTCGGCCGGGACGACCCAGCTGATGGCGAGGGCGGGCAGGATGAAGATGAGCAGCACCAGGCCCACGGCCAGGAACATCGACCTCGGGTACTCCCGCGCCGGGTCCTTCAGCGACGAGACGTGCACCGCGTTCATCTCCATGCCCGAGTACGACAGGAAGTTGTTCACGATCAGGACCAGGCTCGCCAGGCCCGTCCACTGCGGCAGCAGGTGGCCGGCGTCCATGGGCGCCGCCGACGGGTTGCCCTGGCCGAGGAACACCATGCCGAGGACGACCAGGACCGTGCCCGGGACGAGCGTGCCGATCACCAGACCCCAGCTCGACAGGCCCGCCAGGGCCTTCGTGCCGCGCGAGGAGACCCAGACACCCGTCCAGTACAGGACCATGATCACGATGGCGGTGTAGACGCCGTTGGAGGCGAGCGAGGGATCGATCACGTACGCGATCGTCGACGCGACGAACGCCAGCAGGCTCGGGTAGTAGAAGATCGTCATCGCGAACTGGCACCACACCGCGAGGAAGCCCAGCGGCTTCGAGAGCCCCTCGGCGACCCAGCGGTAGACGCCGCCGCTCCAGCCGGAGGCCAGCTCGGCGGAGACCAGCGCCGTCGGCAGCAGGAACACGATGGCCGGCACCAGGTAGAGGAACACGCACGCCAGGCCGTACACGGCCATCGTCGGCGCCGCCCGCAGGCTCGCCACCGACGCGGTGGTCATCAGCGCCAGCGTCACCCACGTCAGGGTGGGCGGGGCGGTCGGCCGCGCCTCCGCGCGCGGTTTCGGCAGGTCGGCCGGGACGTCCATCGATGCCATGGGCCCTCCTCAGGCGTGGCCGTGATGGACCCAGCCTCGGTGCGGGCGTACGGGGACGCAGGCGGAGTCCGCCGTACGGGTGAGCGGCCCGGCGGCCCGGTGCGTGGCGCCCCCGCCCCGCCGGACGGATCCTGAAAGGAGGGGGCCGAACCGACACGGCACGACAGCAGGAGGCGGCGGGCCATGACACGGCACCTGGAGTGGAAGGTCGGCCTGGACCTGGTCGAGGACGGCGGCACGACCCGGGCGGAGGCCCACCTGGACACCGGCTCGTCGCGCCTCACCGGGCGCGGCAGCGCCCGGTGCGCCCCGGCCGACGTGGACGTACCGGCGATCGGCGACGAGCTCGCCGCGAGCCGGGCCATGAAGGACCTGGCCGGCAAGCTCATGAACGAGGCCAACCGGGAGATGGAGGCCGCCGGGGCCGACACCGTGCCCCGGCGCACCGGCCCCGGATACGGCTGGCCGGAGGCGGTCACCTGAAGGGACCGCCGGTAGGCGGGACGGGGACGGCGGTCCCGGGGGAGGGGCGGGGACGGGACGGGGGCGGAGCGGGCCGGTCCGGCCGGTCCGCTCAGGTCCGGGCCGCCGCTACCCGGCCTGCTCGTCCCCCCGGTGCGGCTCCCCAGCGCCCTCCCCCTCGTACGCGAGCCGGTCGACGACCTCGACCACCCCGTCCACGTCCTCGCACAGCCGGACGAAGATCGGCCCGATGCCCCGGCGCGCCAGCGTGCCGCTCAGCGTCACCCGGCCCTCGGCCACGTCGATGTGCAGCGAGGCGGGGGAGAGGCCCAGGATGCGGGTGACCACGTCCTCCAGGATCTCCTCCTGGATGGCCCGGTCCCGCCGCAGGAACAGCTGGAGCAGGTCGCTGCGGCTGAGCACGCCGATCAGCCGCCCGTCCGCGTCGACGACCGGCAGCCGCTTCACGTGATGGCGTTCCATCAGCCGCGCCGCCTCGACGGCCGTCCAGGAGGGCCGGGCCACGTGGACGGGGCTCGACATCATCGCCTCGGCCGTGCTCGGGCCGTCCTTCGTGGTGTGCCGGCGCAGCAGGTCCGCCTCCGAGACCACGCCGACCGGCCGGTCGTCCGCGTCCACCACGGGCACGGCCGTGATGCCGTACTCGTCGAGCAGCCGCGCGATCTCCTTGAACGGCGTGCCCGGTTGGACCGCCACGGCGGTCGGCGTCATGAGGTCGGCGACACTGCGGTGCCTCATCTTCGTCCCGTCCCTTCTCGGCTCCTTTGTCCATGATCCCTCACGGGATGGGCGGTCGGAGCCGGGAGGCGGACGGGAGACGACGGAAGGGGGGCGCTCAGGACGAGGGGGAGGGTGAGGGGGAGGGGGCCGGCTCGGTCGGCTTCGGCAGGTCGTAGATGTGGTTCGGGGTCACGATCTCGGTGATCGCCTTGCCGAAGAGGGTGCTGGGCTCGGTCTGCCCGTGCAGGATGTCGGTGTTCAGGAGCACGACGAGGGTCGCCTGCTCCTGGGGCAGGTAGATCGTCAGCGACTCGTAGCCGGGCAGCGAGCCGTTGTGGCCGATCCAGCCCTGGACGTCGAAGATGCCGAGGCCGTAGCCGGTGTCCGTCATGCCGCTCGTGGAGCCCGTCTTCAGGCGCTGCGCCTGGGTGTCGGCCGTCAGGAGCGTGCCCGTGGCGACGACCTTCGCCCAGGTGCGCATGTCCTGGAGGTCGGAGACCATCGCGCCGGCCGCCCAGCCCCACGACGGGTTCCAGTCGGTGGCGTCCTCGACCTGGCCCGTCGCCGTCTGGTTGGTGTAGCCGTGCGCGTGCGGGTGCGGGAACTCCGCGCCGGTCGGGAACGAGGTGTGCTTCAGGCCGGCCGGCCGCACGACCTTCTGGTCGATGTAGTCGTGCAGGGGCATCCCGGAGACCTTCTCGACGACCAGGCCCAGCAGGATCGTGTTGGTGTTGGAGTACTCGAACTGCGCGCCGGGCGCGAAGTTCACCGGGTGCTTGAACGAGTAGTCCAGCAACTCCTGCGGCGTGAACGGGCGTTGCGGGTCGGACGTGAGCGCCTTGAAGAAGCCCTCGTCCATCGAGTAGTTGTACAGGCCGCTGCGCATCCCGGCGAGCTCGCGGAGCGTGATGCGGTCGCCGTTCGGGACGCCGGACACGTAGTCGCCGATGGGGTCGTCGAGGCCGACCTTGCCCTGGTCGACGAGCTGGAGCAGCGCGGTGACCGTGAAGGTCTTGGTCTCGCTGCCGATCCGCATGTAGAGCCCGGGGCTCATCTGCTGCCCGGTCGCCTTGTCCGCGATGCCGAAGGAGCGGATGTACTCGCCCTTGCCGGGCGCGGACAGCGCCACCATCACGCCGGGCACGTTCGCCTCGGTCATCACGCCCTTGATCGCGGAGTCGAGCTGGGCGGCGACGGCGGGACTGAGCTGCGGGAAGCTGTCCCCGGAGGAGGATGGTGACGGCGAGGTCGGCGTCGGCGAGACCGGCGATGGGGAGACCGGTGAGGGGGAGACCGGCGTCGGCGAGAGCGGTGAAGGCGAGACCGGTGACGGCGTCGGGGTGTCCGCCGTGGTGGTCGCGGCGACCGGGCCCGGTGGTTCGGGGGCCGGGGCCGTCGCGCCGTACGCGGCTCCCGCGGCCGCCGGTACGGTCAGGGTCCCCGTGAGGGCCACACCGATGCAGAGCCTGCGCCAACGCGCCTGCGAGTACCTCACGGCAGCCTCCTGCCAGACGAGGGCAACTCCGTCTTCCAGGCTAGGCCCGCGCCTCCGGCCCCGCACGGTGAGCGCGGCCCCGCCCTCACACAAGGAACACCCGGGCCAGCGCCCCGGCCAGGCCCTCCGCCGTGGGCGGGTCCAGGCGCGCGCCCAGATAGCCGTCGGGCCGTACGAGCAAGGCCGTTGGCGGGCGTACGGAGAAGGCGCGGGCGAACTCGCCCCGCGCGTCCAGGTACACGGGCAGCCCGGGTGGGCCCGCGCCCGCGCCGGACACCTCGTCGGGTGCCGTGCCGGGGGCGAGCAGCGCGAGGCAGTGCACGGCGCCGTGCGACAACTCCCGCGCGTGAGCCGCGAGTCGGGCGAACTCCCCGCCGCTGCGCCCGTCCCCGTACAGCAGCAGGACGTGGTCGCGGCCGCGCAGCAGCTCGTACAGGCGCAGCGGCCGGGCGGCCGTCCCGGCGGCGAGCCCCGCGCAGTCGGGCACCCGGTCGCCGGGCCGGGGTCCGTCGCCGGTGGGGTCGGGGACATCGGTAGCGTCGGTGGGATCGGGGCCCGCCGCGACGAGGGGGCTGCCCCGGTAGCCGACGAGCAGTTGCGCCTCCCGCAGCAGCAGTGCCTCCGGGGCCTCCCGGTCCGCCCCCACGCCCCCGCGCGCGTGCCGCACGGTACGGCCGACGACCTCCTCGCCCACCGGGTGCCGCTCGGCGTCGTAGCCCGCGAGGAGCCCGGGGGCGGCGGTCCCGTCGAGGGCGAGGGCGAGCTTCCACGCCAGGTTGTGGGCGTCCTGGATGCCGGTGTTCATGCCCTGCGCGCCGGTCGGCGGGTGGATGTGGGCGGCGTCGCCCGCGACGAACACCCGGCCCTCGCCGTACCGGTCCACCAGCCGGTGGCTGATCCGGAACACCGAGGACCAGCGCAGCGCCGACGCGGTCGCGGGCCGGGGCGCCAGCCGGTCCAGGACCGCCTGGAGGTCCCCGAGTCCGGGCGCCCGCGCGCCGCCGTCGAGCCCGTGCGCGGGGGCGCCGCCCGGCGCGGGCCCGCCGCCGTCCCGGGGCCCGCCGCCGTCCCGGGGCCCGCCGCCGTCCCGGGGCCCGCCGTCCCGGGGCGCGGCGGACAGTTCGGGCGGCACGTTCATGGAAACGCGGTAGCGCCCGTGCCCCGGCAGCGGGATGCACACCAGCACGTCGTCCCGGGCCCCCGGGCCCGCCGGGCCGCCGTCCGTGCGGGTCGAGCGGACGGTGTACCCCGGCGGCAGGTCCCAGTCGAGCTCGACGTCGCCGAGCATGTACTCCTCGGGGAAGGCGCCGCCCTCGAAGCCGAGCCCCAGTTGCTTGCGCACGACGCTGTGGGCGCCGTCGCAGCCCACCAGGTACCGGCAGCGGAGCTCCTCGGCGCCCGTCGCCCCGTCGCCCCGGTCCGTGACCAGGCGGGCGGTCACGCCGTCCGCGTCCTGGTCGAACGACACGAGCTCCGTGCCCCGTTCGACGGCGGTCCCGAAGCCGGCCAGGAACTCCTCCAGGATCCGCTCCGTCTCGTACTGCGGCAGCGAGGCGAAGCGGTACGGCACCTCGGGCGGCAGCGCCAGCTCCAGGCGGGAGCGCTCGGCGCCGTCCACGTACAGGAGCTGCCCGCGCAGCGGCACGGCCGCCTCCAGGGCCGCCCGGACGCAGCCCATCCGGTCCCAGACCTCCAGCGTGCGCGGCTGGATGCCGACGGCCTTGGCGTACGGGAGGCGGGCCGGCAGCCGGTCCACGATCCGCACCCGCGCGCCGCGGCGGCGCAGTTCGGCGGCCGCGGTGAGCCCGACCGGTCCGGCGCCGACGACGAGGACGCCGGTCCCGTGGCCGCTTCCGCCCTGACCGTTTCCGCCCTGGCCGCTTCCGCTGTTGGTGCCGCCGTCGGTTCCGCTGTGGGTTTCGCCGCGCATCGCCGCGCCTCCAGACCCCCGGCCGTCACGGGCCCCTCCACCATCGTGGGCCGCGGGGACCGCCGGGCGCACGCCGGGGCGGGGTGAGGCGAGCCGAGGGCCCGCCCCGGTTCACTCCTCCGCCAGGACCTCGCGCAGCGCGGCGACGGCGTGGTCCCGGTGCTCGTCCAGCCACCGCACCGCCGCGTCCACGTCGCCGGAGGCGAGGGCCGCGAGGACGGACCGGTGCTCGTGCACGGCCAGGTCCCGGTGCGCGTCCTCGGTGTAGTAGAGCGAGCGGTAAGCGTCCGTCGCGTCCCACAGGGTGGCGATCAGGCGCACCAGGCGCGGCATCCCGGAGGCTTCGACGAGGGCGAAGTGGAAGCGCCGGTTCGCCTCCGCCATGGCCGTGACGTCACCGGCGGCGGCCGCCCGCTCGACCTCCCGCTGGATCTCCTCCAGGACGCCGAGCGCGCCGTCCGCCAGGCGCGGGGCGGCCGTGCGCACGGCCTCCGTCTCCAGGAGCCGCCGGATCCGGTAGATCTCCTCCAGGTCGGCCAGCGACAGCTCGGCCACGAAGTAGCCCCGGTGGACGTGGTGGACCACGAGCCCCTCGGCCTCCAGCGCCTTCAGGGCCTCGCGCAGCGGGACCCGGCTCACGTCGAGCCGCGCGGCCAGCGTCTCCTGCCGGATCGCGCCGCCCGGCCGCAGCTCCCCGGAGGTGATGGCACGCCGCAGCTCCGCCAGGACGAACTGCTGGGCGGTCGGTGGCCGCCGTCTCTCCACGGCGCTGCTCATCGCCGGTGACCTTTCGTTTCGAAGGAGCGCTCGGTCCGCCCCGGGTGTTTCGTACATCTTGCTATGGCCTGGGGGCGGGCCGGCCGGTCAGGCCCCGGGCCCGGCCCCGGCGTCCGGCAGCCCGGCCAGCAGCTCGGCCGTGTGCTCGCCCAGGCGCGGCGGCGCGGAGCGGTACGCGGCGGGGGTCGCGCCGAACGCGATCGGGTGGGCGACCTGCCCGGGGCCCGCCGCCTCCACCGGGACGCGCGGGGCGAGCCCGAGGCGGTCGGCGAGGGCGAACGCGGCGCCGAGGTCGTTGATCGGCCCGCAGGGCACACCCGCGCCCGTGAGCTCCTCGAACCAGGCGTCGGCGGTGCGGCCCGCCAGCGGCCCGGACAGCTCCTTCACCAGCTCCTCGCGGTGCGCGACCCGGGCGGTGTTGTCGGCGAAGCGGGGGTCGTCGGCCAGCCCGGGGCGCCCGATCCGCTCGCACAGGGCGCGGAACTGGCGGTCGTTGCCCACGGCCAGGACCAGCGGGCGGTCGCTCGCCGCGAACTCCTCGTACGGCGCGATGCTCGGGTGCCGGTTGCCCATGGCGCGCGGGACGACCCCGGCGGCGAGATGGGCGGCGGACTGGTTGGTCAGCGCCGACAGCAGCGAGCCGAGCAGCGAGACCTCGACCCGCTGCCCCTCGCCGGTGCGCTCGCGGTGCCGCAGGGCGGCCAGGACGCCGAGGCCCGCGTGGAGTCCGGTGATCACGTCGACGAGGGCGACGCCCGCCTTCGTACCGGAGCCGCCGGGCTCGCCGGTGACGCTCATGAGGCCGCCCATGGCCTGGACGAGCAGGTCGTAACCGGGCAGGTGGGCGCCCTCCGCCGCGCCGAAGCCGGTGACCGAGCAGTAGACGAGCCCCGGGTTGGACTCCCGCACCCGCTCGTAGCCGAGGCCGAGGCGGTCCATGGTGCCGGGGCGGAAGTTCTCCACCAGCACGTCGGCGCGGTCGACGAGCGCGCGGGCCGCGGCCAGGCCGTCCGGGTCGCCCAGGTCGAGGGCGACGGAGCGCTTGTTGCGGTTCACGCCGAGGTAGTACGTGGCCTGCCCGTCGGCGAACGGCGGGCCCCAGGCGCGGGTGTCGTCCCCCGTGCCCGGCCGCTCGATCTTCACCACCTCGGCGCCGAGGTCCGCGAGCAGCATGGTCATGTACGGCCCGGCGAGCACCCGCCCGAAGTCGGCGACGACAATTCCGGACAGGGCGCCCGCGGCGGGCGTCTCCGGGGGATCCAAGGGCATGGCGCGCTCCTTCGTCGGTGATCGGGAGGTCCCCGGACCGTATGCGGTGGAGAGCGGGGTTTCAAGACTGGATCCAATATCCAATCGGCGGCTAGGCTGCGGCACGCCGTTTGCCTTTCGAGTCGTCGCAGTCGCCAGGAGGCCGTCCGTGAAGTCGTCGCCGAAGCCGTCGCGTCCGTCGCAGTCCTCGCCCGTCCACCCCCTCGACCTGCTCGCCGTCGACGGGCTGCTGACCGACGAGGAGCGCGAGATCCGCCGCACCGTCCGGGCCGCCGCCGACCGCGAACTGCGCCCGCACGTGGCCGAGTGGTTCGAGCGGGGCACCATCCCGGCCCGCGAGCTCGCCCGCACCCTCGGCGGCCTCGGCGTCCTCGGGATGCACCTGGAGGGCTACGGCTGCGCCGGGACCGGCTCCGTCGCCTACGGCCTGGCCTGCATGGAGCTGGAGGCCGTCGACTCCGGCCTGCGCTCGCTCGTCTCCGTCCAGGGCTCGCTCGCCATGTACGCGATCTGGAAGTACGGCTCCGAGGAGCAGAAGCTGCGCTGGCTGCCCGGGATGGCGGCCGGCGAGTACATCGGCTGCTTCGGCCTCACCGAGCCCGACGCCGGCTCCGACCCGGGCGCCATGCGCACCCACGCCAAGCGGGACGGCTCGGACTGGATCCTCAACGGCACCAAGATGTGGATCACCAACGGCTCCGTCGCCGACGTCGCCGTGGTCTGGGCCCGCACCGAGGACGGCGTCCGGGGCTTCGTCGTCCCCACCGACACGCCCGGCTTCAGCGCCCCCGAGATCAAGCGGAAGCTCTCCCTGCGCGCCAGCGTCACCAGCGAGCTCGTCCTGGACGAGGTGCGGCTGCCCGGGGAGGCGATGCTGCCGGAGGCCCGCGGCCTGTCCGGCCCGCTCGGCTGTCTCAACGAGGCCCGCTTCGGCATCGTCTTCGGCGCGCTCGGCGCCGCCCGCGACTGCCTGGAGACGGCGATCGCGTACGCCGCCGACCGGACGGTCTTCGCCCGCCCCCTCTCCTCGTACCAGCTCACGCAGGCGAAGCTCGCCGACATGTCCGTGGAGCTCGGCAAGGGGATGCTGCTCGCCCTGCACCTCGGGCGGCTGAAGGACGCGGGCGGGCTGACCCCCGAGCAGATCAGCGTCGGCAAGCTGAACAACGTCCGCGAGGCCATCGCCATCGCCCGCGAGTGCCGCACGATCCTCGGCGCCAACGGCATCACCCTGGAGTACCCGGTGCTGCGCCACGCCAACAACCTGGAGTCGGTCCTCACCTACGAGGGCACGAGCGAGGTCCACGCCCTGGTCATCGGCAAGGCGCTCACCGGCGAGCAGGCGTTCCGCTGACCTGCCCGCCGCGCGGCCCGGGCCCGCCCGGGCCCGGGCGGCCGGGGCCGGACCGGTCAGCCGGCCGTCACGCGGTCCACGAACGCGTGCAGGTTGCCCATCATGCGCTCGACGCGCTCCGGCACGCTCAGGGACTCCTCCTGCCGCAGCCCGCGCAGCCGGGGCTCGCGCTTGCCGCGCACGTACAGCGGGCAGGCGAGGTCGGCGCACACGTACGTGCCGATGGTGTTGCCCTCCCGGCCGCGGCTGCCCGCCAGCGGCGCGGCGAGCAGCGTGACACCAGAGGAGGCGTGGGCGGTCAGGCAGATCTGGCACATGCTGGACTTCACGGCGCTCGTCCGGCTCACCGCGGGCACCCGCAAGGTCACCCCGACCGGGCCGTCGGGGCGCGGTACGACCAGGTGCGCGCGCAGCGGCGCGCCCGGGTCCACCCAGCCGAGGAAGTCCAGGTCGGGCCACGGCAGTTCGGCGAAGTCGAGGGGGGTCTTCAGGCGGGCCGTGTCGCCCTTCGTGCAGTTCACGAAGGACGCGCGGATCTCTTTGTCGGTCAGCGGTTCCACCCTGGGACGGTACACACCTTCCGGTGCCCCGGGCATCCGGTTATCGGGCGTCCGGGTCCCCGGGCCACGGGCTGCGGGCCCCAGGGCCCCGGTCCCTGGGTCCCGAGTCCCGGGCCCCCGGCTCAGGCCACCCACTCCGGCAGGCCGGGCACCGACACCCGCGCCGGAGCGCCCGCCAGGGCCGCCGCCAGCCGTTCGGCGGCCGTCTCGTACACCTCGGGCGGCAGCGTGTACGGGATGCGCAGCCGGTGCTCGTGGGTGCCGGGGTCCACGCCGAACCGGGCCCCGCCCTCCACCCGCACCCCGTGCCCCAGGGCGCGCGCCGCGAGCTGGGAGGCGATCGGGCGGCCCAGGTCGATCCACAGGCACAGGCCGCCCGGCGGCAGCGTCCACCGCCACTCCGGCACGTGCCGGGCGAGCGCCGTCACCAGCGCGTCCCGGCGCCGCCGCAGCTCCTCGGCGCGGCGCGGGAGCAGCGGGTAGATCCGGTCCATCAGGGCCACGGCGACGAGCTGGTCCAGCACCGACCCCGCCAGGTCGTGGGTGATCCGCACCCGCGCCAGCTCCGTCACCATCCGCGACGAGGCCCGCGCCCAGCCGACCCGCAGCCCGCCCCAGCAGCTCTTGCTGAGCGAGCCCACGCTGATGATCTGCTCCGCCGCGCCGGGCCCGGCCGAGGCCGCGAACGGGCGGGGCGCGGGCACGTCCAGCGCGATGTCGGACAGGGTCTCGTCCACCAGCAGCCAGGTCCGCGTCGACCGGGCCGCCCCGGCCACCTCCCGCCGCTGCTCCTCCGGCATCAGCCGCCCGGTCGGATTGTGGAAGTCGGGGATCAGGTAGGCGAGCCGGGGCGCGGTCTGCCGCAGCGCCGCGTCGATCAGCCCGCTGTCCCAGCCGCTCTCGGTGACCGGCACGGGCGTGATCCGCAGCCGGTGGCCGCGCATGGCGTCCAGGGCGTTGGTGTACGAGGGGTTCTCGGCGAGCACCCGGTCACCGGGCCCGCCCAGCAGCGCGAGGGCCAGCGCCAGCGCCTGCTGGGCCCCGGTCGTCACCAGGATCTGCTCGGGCCGGGTCGGCAGCCCGCGCGCGGTGTACCGCTCGGCGACGGCCGCGCGCAGCTCCGGCAGCCCGTACGGGTGGTAGCCCTGGGTCGTCGCGTAGCGCGGCAGCTCGGCGGCGGCCACGGCCAGCGCCTCGGCGAGCAGCCCGGCCGGGGCCTCGGGCGCCGCGAGCGCGAAGTCGATCACCTCGCCCCCGGCGCCGTGGATGGCGGCGGGCCCGATCGGCGACTGGCCCTCGGGCAGCGCCGTCCAGGTCCCCGCGCCCTGCCGGCTGTGCGCGTAGCCGCTCTCGCGGAGCAGGTCGTACGCGGAGGTCACGGTGGTCCGGCTGACCCCGAGGGCCGTCGCCAGCTCCCGCTCGGCGGGCAGCCGCATCCGCAGCGCCACCCGCCCGTCGAGCAGGGTCTCGCGCACGGCCCGGGCCAGTTCCCGGTAGCCGAAGCGGCCCTCGGGCGGCGGGGTGAGCAGCGCGGCGAGCTGCCGCCCGCTGAGCACGCGGTCCGCCACGGTGACCACGGATCGGACCACTCGGCCCTGTGCCATGCCAATCACTCTCCATTGGCTCTGCTGTCCAGGCCAATAAGGCTACAGACTCCGGTCAAGTGGCCCTCGGGTCACGGCGGGACGAAGAACCAGGGGAGAGGAGCGCGGTATGTCCGGACACTTCACGGACCGGGACGAGAGGGCGTGGCAGGAGCGGGCGGAACAGCGGATCGCCGCACCGTGGGGCGTGGGGCGGTGGCTTCGGTCGCTCGGGCCGCTCGGGCCGCTCGGGGGGCCGTCGCGTCGGCGGCCCGCCCGCCGCGCCGCCGCCGTCCCGGTCGCCCGGCCCCGTCCGCACGGCCCGGCGTGAACAGGGTCGTGGTCGGCGTCAGCGGCTCGCTGGCCTCGCTCGCCGCCCTGCGGCACGCGACCGCCCTGGCCCGCCGCGAGGGCGCAGGGCTCCTGACCGTCCTGGCCTGGGAGCCGCCGGAGGGGGAGGCGGCGTACGCCCGCGCCCCCGACCGGGCCTGGGCGCGGCTGTGGGCCGACGAGGCCCGGGCCCGGCTGACGCGGGCCTTCGACGACGCGCTCGGCGGTGTCCCCGACGGGCTCGTGGTGGAGCGGCGGACCGTACGGGACGCCCCGGCGGCGGCCCTGCGCCGGGCGGCCGACGGCCCCGGCGACCTGCTGGTCCTCGGCACGACGACGGGCACCGGCCGGTTCGGCCGGGCCCGCCGCCGCCCGGTGCTGCGCGCGGTCCTGGCCGGCGCCCCGGGGCCCGTCCTGGTGGTGCCGGGGCCGGTGCTGCGCCGGGGCGAGGCGCGGGTCCTGCGGCGGCACGCCCGTACCGCCACGGGGGTGCCGGGGGAGTACCCGGCACCCTCCTCTCAGACGAGCCGCTGAGGCCCGGGAGCGCCCGGGGCGGGCGGTGAGGCCGGGCCGGACGCCGAGGACGGCGAGACGGCGGCCGAGGCCGAGCCGGACGCCGTACCCGCCGACCGAGTCGAAGCCGACGCCGAGGAGGAGGACGCGCTCGCCGACGTGGACGCCGAGCCCGTGACCGACGACGCCGTCGCGGGCGCCGACTCGCTGGAGGCGGAGGACGCGGGCGACGAGGGCGACGAAGCCGATGACGACGGGGCGGACGGCGAGGACGACGAGGTCGAGGGCGACGGGCTCGTCGACGAGGTGGACGGCGACGTCGACGGGGAGGTCGAGGTCGACGGCGATGTCGAGGGCGAGGTGGAGGTGGACGTCGACGTGGACGGCGAGGCCGAGGGGGACGTCGTCGGCGGGGGCGGCGGCGTCGTGGGCCGGTCGTGGCGGCCGGTGTCGCCAGGCTTCCGGGCGATCCAGCCGTCCTCGTGCGGGTCGTAGATCACGAACACGTTGATGACCGTCACCGAGGGCTGCACGACCACGGTGTTGCCCGCCCGGTAGCCGGGCCAGCCGGTGCCGACCTGCCGGGGCGCCGACTGGGCGACCGGCGGGGTGAGCGGGTTGCCGCAGGCGCACCGCACCCGGGGCACCCCGTGGTCGTCCACCAGGACGGCCGTACCGGCCTGGAGCACGGACTGGAACGGGGTCGCGGACCCGTCGCGGAAGCCGTGGTTGGTCACGCGGGTGTCGACGCGGAGCTGGACCGAGGTCAGGGAGCGCAGATAGCCGGGGACCTCGTTCGCCGAGATGCCGACGACCTTGGCGAAGGCCGCGTTCTTCGGCGGCTCGGCGGCGAGGAAGCCGATCTGCCGCTCGACGTCGCAGCTCGCGGTCCGCTGCGTGCCGCCGTACAGGCCGGGGGCCGAACCCTGCACGCTGCGCGTCGCGTTGGTGTCGGCGCCGGTCTCGCTGGGCAGCGGGACGGGCGACATCGACGCGCCGCTGGACCGGGCCGTCGAGCGGGTGAAGGGGTCGGGGCCGGACGCGGAGGTGTTCTGGAGGAAGACCTCGCCCCCGCCGCCCCCGCCGGCCTCGTTCTTCCCGCCGCCGCCGTCGCCCCGGGTGAGGACGACGACGAGCGCGACGGCCGCCACCAGGACGGCGGTGAGAGAGGCGACCTTGGGCACGGAACGCCACCAGGGGCGCTTGCCGCCGCCCCCGGCCGCGCCGCCGGGACCTTCGGGACCGGGGCCGCCGGGGCCGGACCCGCCGCCCCCTCCGGAGCCACCGCCTCCGCCTCCGCCGCCGGATCCGCCGGATCCGCCGGAATCGCCGCCTCCGCCGGAACCGCCGTACGACGGGCCCGGAGGCGGTGGGGGTACGGCCTGCCCGGGCCGCGTGGTGGGGCCCGAGAGGGGTCCCGAGGGCGGGCCCGCGGGAGGAACCGGGGGAACCGAGGGGGTGCCGGACGGCGGGTGGGAAGTCACGTTTTTCCCTTTCTTCCGTTCCGCGCCCATTGTGTGCTCCCACCGGGTCCCGCCCGCAAGCGGACCGCGCCCGCCGGTACTAGCGTGGGCGAGGTGAGCACCTCCCCGGGGAACCCGGCCCGTGACGTGGCCTCGGCCCTCCTCACGGTCGTCGCCGGATTCCTCGCGATGGGCGTCGTCGCCGGTCTCGGCCTCTGGGCCGCCGGCGCGACGGACCTCCCCGGCGGCGCGGGCGCGTTCACCGCCGTCCTCGCCGCCGTCGTCGTCATGGCCGCGGGCGGACAGGTCGGCCTCGCCGGCAGCGCCGGCGACCTCGCCGGGACGCGGGCCGAACTGACCGCCATGCCGCTCAGCGTCACCCTGGTGGGCGCACTCGTCGCCGGCTGCTGCTTCCTGCGCCCGCTGCGCCACCACGCCGTCGCGCGCGGGCGCGCCCTGCTGTCGCTCGCCGTGCCGACCGTCGTGCTCTGGCTGCTCGCCCTCGCCGGCCTCTCCGCGCTCGCGCGGCACGACTTCCCGATCAGCGTCGGCGGCTCCCAGGACACCGGGAGCCTCGGCGACCTCTTCAACGAGCTCCTGAACGCCGTGAACCCCACGGTCGGCTTCCGCACCGATCTCGGCCCCACGCTCTTCTACGGCCTGCTGTGGATCCTCGGCGTCCTCGTCGTCGCCCTCCTGGTCTCCCGCGCGACCCCGCTCCCGGCCCGCCTGGTCCGCCACCACCAGGCCGTCCGGCCCGCCGCCTCCGCGATGCTGCTGCTCGTCCTCGCGTACGTGGCGATCGGCCTCGTCATCGGGATCGTCGTCGCCGCGACCAAGGGCCACGTCGCGCAGACCCTCGCCGTGCTCCTCCTCGGCCTGCCCAACGTGAGCTGGCTCGCCCTCGGCGTCGGCATCGGCGGCTCCTGGCAGGGCAGGGCGGAGGGCCCCTTCGGCCTGCCCATGCCCCAGATCCTCGACGACGTCCTGCGCGGCGGGAACGGCGGCAAGGACCTGTCCACGGTGGACCTGTCGGCCCTCGCCTCCTACGACTCCCGCGCCTGGTGGCTGCTGCCCGTCGCCGCCGTCCTGGTGCTCGCCGCCGCGTTCGTGGCCGCCGTGCGCTCCCCGGCCGGCACCCGGCTGTGGCAGCACGCCCTGCGCCTCGGGATCGCCTTCGCCGTCACGATGCTGGTCATCGTCCCGCTCACCCTCGTCGAGGCGCGCTTCGGCCTCTCGGTCATCGGCATCGGCGACCTGTCGTCGCTCGGCGGCGAGGTCCTGCTCCGCCCGGACGTCTGGCGCACGGTCGGCCTCGCCCTGCTCTGGGGCCTGGTGGCCGGCCCCCTCGGCGCCCTCCTCGCGCACCCGGTCCGGTGCCGGGGCGAGGTGCCCGTACGAGGAGAGGACGCGGGCCCGCCGCCGAGGGGGTGAGGTCGCCGGGGGCCGCCCTCGGGCGGCTGCGGTTACCCGCCGATCCGCCGGAACACGGCCCGCGCCCACGCGGGGGGCTCGGGCGGCGGGCCCTGTGCCGCGGCGCCGTTGGTCGTGTCGCGCGCCGGCTCCTTCGCGGGCCTCCCGCGCTCCAGCGCCGCCCGCAGCTCCGCCACGAACTCCAGACACGTCCCGTACCGCTCCTCCGGCGCCTTCGCCAGCGCCTTCGCCAGGACCGTGTCCGCCGCCTCCGGCAGCCCGGCCCGCACCTCCGACAGCGGCGGCGGGGGATCGTACTGCTGGGCCCACAGCACCGCGATGTCGTCGTCGCGGCGGAACGGCACCACCCCGGTCAGCATCTCGAAGACCACGCACCCCAGGCTGTACACGTCGCAGCGCCCGTCCACCGGCTTGCCCGAGATCTGCTCGGGCGCCACGTAGTCCAGCGTCCCGACGAACTGCCCCACCGTCGTGAACCCGGTCAGGGACAGCGACTTCTTCGTCAGCCCGAAGTCGGTCAGATAGACGTGCTCCGGATGGTCCCGGTCGGTGCCCTCGGCCACCAGGATGTTGCCGGGCTTCACGTCCCGGTGCACCAGGTCGTGCGCGTGCGCCGCGTCCAGGGCCGAGGCCACCTGGCCCGCGATGCGCGCGGTCGCCACCGGGTCGAGCGCGCCCTCGCGGTCCTCCAGGGCGCGCAGGTCCTGCCCCGGCACGTACCGCATCGCGATGTACAGCAGCCCCTCCGTCTCGCCCGCCTCGAAGACCGGCACGATGTGCGGGTGGTCGATGGCCGCCGCCACCCGCGACTCGTGCGCGAAGCGCCTGCGGAAGGTGTCGTCGCGGGCCAGTTCGGGCGCGAGCAGCTTCAGCGCCACGGTCCGGTCCAGGTTCAGGTCATGGGCCCGGTACACCACCGCCATGCCGCCGCGCCCGATCTCGTCCTCGACCCGGTAGCCCGCGATGCGCTTGCCGATGAGCCCCGAGTCGCGGCCCACGGGCAGCTCGGCGAACGGGGGCTCCGGGGCCGGGGCCGCACCAGGCGCGGTGTCGGTGGGGACCGCCCGGGGCGGGTCGGGGCCCCGGTCCGGGCCTGGGGCAGGGGGACCGCCGGGGGCCGTCATCGGCCGTCACCCGAGCCGTCCGTGCCCTCTCCCCTGTCCGCGTCGGACCAGGGGACCACGCGCGTGCGCGAGGCGCCGGGCGGAGGAGCGGCGGCGTCCGGGGGAGGCGTGACGGCATCCGCAGCCGCGGGATCCAACCGGGGCACGACCTGCGTCGGCTCGTGCGAGCCCACCGCCCCACCAGACCCGCCCGCTCCACCAGGCCCGCCCGCCCCACCAGGCCCACCCACCTCACCAGGCCCGCCCGGTCCGTCCGGCCCGGCCGCCGCCGAAGGCGCGGAGGAGGCCGCGTACGTGCGCAGCCCGGTCCCGTCGCAGTACAGCCAGCGCTCGTGCTCCGCGTCGTACAGCCACAGCGACTCGCCGTCGACGACCATCCCCACCCGCAGCCCCCGGGTCCGCCGCCGGAACGTCTCGCCGTCCGCCCGGCCCCCGGCCAGCTCCTCCGCCGCCCGCCGGTACCGCCCCAGGGCGTCCTCCGCGCGGGCGATCAGCGGCCGGGGGTCGGCGGTACGGGCCAGGGGGCGCCCCGCGGCGGGCGGGTCGTCGGGCACCGAGACGAGCAGGCGCGCGTCGACCCAGGCGGACCAGCCGTTGGAGCACAGGATCCGGCCCCAGTCCCCGGCCCGGTCCACGAGCCGCACCGGCAGGAAGGCGTCCAGCGGCGTCGTCGGCAGCCCGGGGTCGGGCGACTCCCAGGCGGGCAGCCCCGCGCGGGGCACGACGTGCGTGGGCCGGAAGTCGGGCACGTACGAGAAGCCGGATTCCGGCGCGACGGTGTTCACGGCACGCTACCTCCGCATGACGACGGGCTCGTGCCGGCGCAGCAGCCGGGCGACGACGAAGCCGAGGACGGCACAGAGCACCACCAGCATCCCCATGTCGAAGAGCCAGGCGCCGAGGGTGTGGGCCATCAGCGGGTCCGCCGTCTTGGGGCTCGGCGCGACGGTCCCGATGTCGATGGTCGCGCCCATCGCCGCGAACGCCCACCGGGACGGCACCAGCCAGGCGAGCTGTTCCAGGACGGGCGTCCCCCGCACGCTGAGCAGGGCCCCGCAGAACACCACCTGCACGATCGCGAGGAGGACGAGCAGCGGCATCGTCACCTCCTCCTTGCTCACCAGGGCGGAGACGAACAGGCCGAGCATCATCGCGGTGAACGCGAGCAGTGCGACGGCCAGCGTGAGCTCCACCAGCGGGGGCATCAGCACGCCCTTGCCGCCCGGGACGTTGAGCGGCACGCCGATGAGCGCCACCAGGGTCAGGACCACGGCCTGCACGACCGTGATCACGCCGAGGACGACGACCTTCGACATGAGGTACGCGGAACGGGACAGGCCGACGGCTCTCTCGCGCCGGTAGATCGTGCGCTCCTTGACCAGCTCGCGGACCGCGTTCGCGGCCCCGGTGAGGACGCCGCCGACGCACAGGATCAGGAGCACGTTGAACGTGGACTCGGAGTTCAGGCTGCCCTCGGAGAGGGCCCGGGCCATCGCGCCCATGACGAACGGCAGCGCCACCATGATCACGAGGAAGGTGCGGTCGGCGGAGAGCGCGGCCGTGTAGCGGCGCACCAGCGTCCGCAGCTGCGACCACCAGCTCTGCGCCTTCGGCGGCGGCGGTACGGGGACCCCCGGGGCGCCGGGGCCTTCCGGCACCCCGGGGGCGACTCCGCCGGTCCCCGGCCGGGCCATCGGCTCGTCGATGTACCGCCGTTGGAGGGGCGAGGCGCGGTACCGGCCGGCCCAGTCGCGGTCCCGGTCGTTCTCGAAGGCTTCGAACGCCTCCGGCCACTGGTCGTAGCCGAAGAAGCCGAGGGTCTCGTCGGGCGGGCCGAAGTACGCGACCCGGCCGCCCGGCGCGAGGACCAGCAGCCGGTCGCAGACGTCGAGGCTGAGCACGCTGTGCGTGACGACGATGACGGTGCGCCCGTCGTCGGCGAGCCCGCGCAGCATGTGCATCACGGAGCGGTCCATGCCCGGGTCGAGCCCGGAGGTCGGCTCGTCGAGGAAGAGCAGCGAGGGCTTGGTGAGCAGCTCCAGGGCCACGCTGACCCGCTTGCGCTGCCCGCCGGAGAGGCTGTGGATCGGCTGCCCGGCCCGCTCCCCGAGCCCCAGCTCGCCGATCACCTCGTCGACGCGGGCGCGCCGCTCGGCGGGGTCGGTGTCCTCGGGGAAGCGCAGCTCGGCGGCGTACGAGAGGGCCCGGCGGACGGTGAGCTGGAGGTGCAGGATGTCGTCCTGCGGGACGAGGCCGATGCGGCGGCGCAGCTCCGCGTAGTCGCGGTAGAGGTCGCGGCCGTCGTAGAGGACGGTGCCCCGGTCGGCGGGCCGCAGCCCGGTGAGCGCGTTGAGCAGGGTCGACTTCCCGGCGCCGGACGGGCCGACGACGGCCAGCAGGCACTTCTGCCCGACGGGGAAGGTGACGCCGTCGAGGAGGGTCTTGTGCCCGTGGTCGACGGTGACGGCGAGCCCCTGCACGTCCAGCGAGACCTCGCCGGTGTCGGTGAACTCGACGAGGTCGCCGCCGATGAGGCAGAAGGCGTGGTGGCCGATGCCGACGATGTCCTCGGCCGTCACCCGGGCGCGCTCGACGGGGGCGCCGTTGAGGAAGGTGCCGTTGTGGCTGCCGAGGTCGTGGATCCAGTACGTGCCGTCCGGCGCGGCCAGCAGCTCGGCGTGGCGGCGCGAGACGGTCAGGTCGTCCACGACGAGGTCGTTGTCGGTCCCGCGCCCGATCCGCACCCCGCGCGCGGGCAGCGGCCGCACGGAGGTCGGCTGCCGGAAGGTGCCCGTCCGCGCGGGATACGAGACGGAGGACGGGCGTGGGGGGACTCGGGGCGGGAGGGGGTGGGGCTCGGGCGGCGGGGCGGGTTCGGGTTCCGGTGGTGGGCCGGGTACCGGTCCGGCCACGGGCTCCGCTGGTGCGGGCTCGGGCTCCGGCTCGTGCTCTGCCTCGTACTCGGGCTTGGCCTCCGCCTCCGCCTCCGGATGCGGTCCAGGCTCCGGTTCCGGCGGGGCGGGCCGAAGCGACGAGAGGGTCGCCGTCGGGCCGTCCGCCGGGTGCCCGAAGCGGATGACGGTGCCGGGGCCGACCGCGCTCAGGTGCACCCGCCGGTCGTCCGCGTAGGTGCCGTTCGTGCTGCCCTCGTCCTCGACCGTCCACCGGCCCCCGGCCGCCCGCAGCACGGCGTGGTGCCAGGACGCCCGGGCATCGGTCAGGACGAAGTCGCTGGTGGGGTCGCGTCCGATGCGATAGACGCGGCTCGGGTTCATCACGGTCGCGTCCCCGCCGATCTCCACGACCAGCTCGGGCGCGGCGGGCGCGACGGGCCGCTCTCCCATACCCGAAATCCTACGGGGACGGGCACGATCGCGCGCTCGCAGACCACCGGCCGGCGATTGGCCCTCCACCCCTGGCCGCCCGGCCCGGAGACTGCGGATCCGATGCCGTACGTCGTGGAGGAGTGCTGATGCGGGTCGCCGTGGTCACGTTCGACGGGTTCAACGAGCTCGACAGTTTCATCGCCGCCGCGCTGATCAACCGGTGCCGCGCGGACGGCCTGGAAGCCTTCATCACGACGCCGACTCCGGTGGTCACGTCCATGAACGGTGTGGAGGTGACCGGGCAGCGCCCGATGGAGTTCCTGACCGAGGCCGATGTCGTGCTGATCGGCAGCGGGGTGAAGGCGCGCGAGGTCGTCGCCGACGACCGGCTGGTCTCCAGGCTGCGGCTCGACCCGGCGCGCCAGCTGATCGGCGCCCAGTGCTCCGGCGCGCTGGTGCTCGCGCGGCTCGGCCTGCTCGGCTCCATGCCGGTCTGCACGGACGTGAAGAGCCGCCCCTTCGTGGAGGCCCTCGGCGTCACCGTGCTGGACGCGCCTTTCCATGCCGAGGGGAACATCGCCACGGCGGGCGGCTGCCTGGCGTCCCAGTACCTCGCCACGTGGGTCGTCACCCGGACGCTGGGGGAGGACGCGGCGCGGGACGTCGTCGACTACGTGGCTCCGGTCGGCGAGAACCGGGAGACCGTCGAGCGCGCCCTGCGCGCCGTCCGCGCGGGCGAGGTCGTGCCGCGCTGACACCGGGGGCGAACACGCCGCCGCCGAGTATGGTGGTCGCCCCCGCCGACCGGCGGCCCGCGCCGACGACGTGCGGGAACGACGAGGAGCGAGAGGGAGGGGCACCGTGCCGAAGGGTGTCACCGGGCGTCGGCCGCATACCCGCGAGGCCCTGCTGAAGGCGGCTCTGGAGACCTTCGCCGCGTACGGGTTCCACGCCGCCTCGATCGAGCGGATCTGCGAGCGCGCCGGCTTCACGCGCGGCGCCTACTACTCGAACTTCGCCGGGAAGGAAGAGCTCTTCCTCGCCCTCTTCGACGCGCACGGCGAGAAGATCGTGCGCCGGCTCGCCGAGTCCGTCGACGCGCTCGCCCCCGAGGAGTGCACGCTGGAGCGGATCGCGGAGCTGGCCTCCCGGGTGGACCCGGAGGAGCGCGACTGGTACCTGGTCAGCACGGAGTTCACCCTGCACGCCGTCCGCGACCCGCAGGCCGCCTGGGTGCTCGCCCGCCACGACGCCCGGCTGCGGGCCGAGATCGCCCGGGGTGTCGAGCTGGTCCTGCGCCGCGCGGGGCGCGAACTCACCGTCGACGCCGACCGGTTCGCCCGCCTGATCGTGGCCCTGCGGGAGGGCGGCCTGGCCCAGAGCTACGTAGAACCGGCCGCGCTGCCCCCGGGCACCCTCGAACGGGACTTCCTCGCGCCGCTGCTGGAGTCCTGCACCCGGCCCGTACGGCCCGTGCCCCTGCGCTAGCGCCGCACCGGCCAGGCAGTGTAGAAAGCGCTTGCTGTCTCTGTCGAGCAGCCACCCGCCCGAGGAGCGAGCAGCGTGAGCGACACCCCCGTGAGCGACACCCCCGTGAAAGGCGTCCTCGCGAAGGACGTCCTCGTCTACACCCGCACCGCCGGCTACCGCCACGACTCCATCCCGGCCGGGTCCGCCGCGTTCGCCGCACTGGCCGGAGCGGCGGGGCTGCGCGCCGAGGCCACCGAGGACCCGGGGGCCTTCACACCCGCCCGGCTCGCCCGCTGCGCCGCCGTCGTCCTCCTGTCGACGACCGGGACCGTCCTCACCGACACCGGGCGCGCCGCCCTCGAAGCGTACGTACGCGGCGGCGGCGGCCTCCTCGCCGTACACGCCGCCGCCAACGCCGAACCCGACTGGCCCTTCTACGGCGAGCTCCTCGGCACCCGCTTCGCCGGGCACCCCGAGATCCAGCCGGGCACCGTCCTCGTGGACGCCCCCGGGCACCCGGCGACGGCCTGCCTGCCGGCCCGCTGGCGGTGGACGGACGAGTGGTACGACTTCACCGTCAACCCCCGCCCCACCGGCGTCCGCGTCCTCGCCCGCGTCGACGAGACCGGCTACCGGGGCGGCACCCTCGGCGCGGACCACCCGCTCGTCTGGTCCCGGGAGACCGGGCCCGGCGGCGGCCGGTTTCTGTTCACGGCCCTCGGACACGCCCCGGAGGCGTACGCGGACCCCGCCTTCCGCGCCCACCTCGCGGGCGCCCTCCGCTGGGTGACCGGCGGCTGAGCCCCCGGACCGCCGGTCACCCCCGTCCCCGAGCCCCGTCCCCGCGCAGCGCGCCCCCGCGTCCGGGCGTGTCACCCCACCGCCCCGCCCCGATTGCGCCGGGCGCCGGGGCGCGAAAGGTTTCCGGAGGGGGCGGAGGCCAGGAGGAGACGACATGGGCATCGCCACCGTGAACCCGGCGACCGGCGAGACGCTGCGCACCTACGAGGCCCACGGGCCCGCCGAGGTGGAACGCCGGATCGACGCCGCCCACGAGGCGTACCGCCAGTACCGCACCACCCCCTTCGCCGACCGGGCCCGCCTGATGCGGGCCGCCGCCGCGCTCCTCGACGAGGACACCGACGACATCGCGCGCACGATGACGACCGAGATGGGCAAGCCGATCGCCGCCGCCCGCGCGGAGGCCGCGAAGTGCGCGAAGGCCATGCGCTGGTACGCCGAGCACGCCGAGGCGCTGCTCGCCGACGAGCACCCCGCCGAGCACGACGTGCAGGACGCGGGCGCGGACACCGCCCGGGTCGTCTACCGGCCGCTGGGCCCGGTGCTGGCCGTCATGCCGTGGAACTTCCCGCTCTGGCAGGTGATCCGCTTCGCGGCCCCCGCCCTGATGGCCGGCAACACCGGGCTGCTCAAGCACGCCTCGAACGTCCCCCAGACCGCCCTCTACCTCGGCGGGCTCTTCCGCCGGGCCGGCTTCCCCGAGGGCTGTTTCCAGACCCTGCTGATCCCTTCCGGCGCGGTCGAGGGCGTGCTGCGCGACCCCAGGATCGTCGCCGCCACGCTCACCGGGAGCGAGCCGGCGGGCCGGTCCGTCGCCGCGATCGCCGGGGACGAGGTGAAGAAGACGGTCCTGGAGCTCGGCGGCAGCGACCCGTACATCGTGATGCCCTCCGCCGATATCCCGCGCGCGGTCAAGACGGCGGTCACCGCCCGCGTGCAGAACAACGGGCAGTCGTGCATCGCCGCCAAGCGCTTCCTCGTCCACCGGGACGTCTACGACGACTTCGCCGAGCGCTTCACCGCCGCCATGAACGCGCTCACCGTCGGCGACCCCCTCGACGAGAGCACCGACGTCGGCCCCCTCGCCACCGAACAGGGCCGGGCCGACCTGGAGGCCCTCGTCGACGACGCCGTACGCCGGGGCGCCACCGTCCTGTGCGGGGCGAGCCGCCCCGAGGACCGGCCGCGCGGCTGGTTCTACCGCCCGACCGTGCTCACCGGCATCACCCCGGAGATGCGAATCCACCGCGAGGAGACCTTCGGCCCCGTCGCGACCCTCTACCCCGTCGCCGACGTGGAGGAGGCCGTCGCCGTCGCCAACGACTCGCCGTTCGGGCTCAGTTCGAACGTCTGGACCCGCGACGCCGACGACCTCGCCTTCTTCGTACGCGACCTGGAGACGGGCGGCGTCTTCGTCAACGGCATGACCGCCTCCCACCCCGCCCTCCCCTTCGGCGGCGTGAAGCGCTCCGGCTACGGCCGCGAGCTCTCCGGCCACGGCATCCGCGAGTTCTGCAACGTGACGACGGTCTGGCAGCGCCGCTGACCGCACCTCGCGCCCGCCCGGCCACCCGTCGGTCCGGCTGTTCGTCCCCCTGACTGCCCGTCCGGCTACCCGCCCCGCGTCCACTCCAGCAGCTCCTCCGCCGCCCAGGTGTTGACGACCCGGTCCGCCGGGACCCCGCACTCCTCCGCGCGGGCGCAGCCGAGGATCTGCCACTCCAGCTGGCCCGGGGCGTGGGCGTCCGTGTCGACGGCGAAGTACGTCCCGGCCGCCAGCGCGAGACGCAGCAGCCGGCGGGGCGGATCGCGGCGCTCCGGGCGGCTGTTGATCTCCACCGCCGTCCCGGCCTCGGCGCAGGCGGCGAAGACCCGTTCCGCGTCGAACTCCGACTCCGGGCGCAGCCGCCCGCCGCTCACCAGCCGCCCCGTGCAGTGCCCGAGCACGTCCATCAGCGGATTGCGGACCGCCTTCTCCAGCCGCCGCGTCATCACAAGCGACTCCATCCGCAGCTTGGAGTGCACCGAGCCGACCACCAGGTCCAGCCGGTCCAGCAGCTCCGGCTCCTGGTCCAGCGAGCCGTCCTCCAGGATGTCGCACTCGATGCCGGTGAGCAGCCGGAACGGCGCCCACTCCGCGTTCAGCCGCGCCACCAGGTCCAGTTGTTCGCGCAGCCGCTCCGGGGACAGACCGCGCGCCACCTTCAGGCTCGGCGAGTGGTCGGTCAGCACCGCCCACTCGTGCCCGATCCGGGCCGCCGTCCGGCCCATGTCCACGATGGTGCTGCCGCCGTCCGACCAGTCCGAGTGGAGGTGGCAGTCGCCGCGCAGCGCCGCCCGCAGCGCCTCCCCGCCCGTCACCTCCGGCATCGGGATCTCCCGCTCCAGCCGCTCCAGATACGCGGGCACCCGGTCCTCCAGCGCCTCGCGCACGACCGCCGCCGTCTTCGGCCCGATGCCCTTCACCGACTCCAGCGTCCCGGCCGCCGCCCGCCGCGCCACCTCCTCCGGGCCCAGCGCCGTCACCGCCGCCGACGCCGTACGGAAGGCGCGCACGCGGTACGTGGGTGCCTGCCCGCGCTCCAGCAGGAACGCGATCCGCTCCAACGCAGCCACCGGATCCATGGCCCGCACCTTTCTTCGCTCAGCCCGCCGGGTCGGCCGGGTCGGCCTGGCTCGTCGCCGGCGCGGGTCCGATCTCGCACCACACGGCCTTGCCCTCGCCCCGAGGCTCCACGCCCCACCGCGAGGCCAGCGCGTCCAGCAGCAGCAGTCCCCGGCCCGAGGTCGCCGCCTCGCCCGGCGTGCGCCGCCGGGGCCACGCGCTCGACCGGTCCTGCACCGACAGGCGCACCCGCCGCACCGGCTCCGGCAGCACCTCCAGGGTCAGCACCGCGCCGCCCTCCGTGTGCAGCAGCACGTTCACCAGCAGCTCGCCCGTCAACAGCTCGGCGTCATCCGCCAGTTCCGGCATCCCCCAGTCCGCGAGCGCCTGCCCGACCGCGGCCCGCGCGTCCGACAGGCCCTGCGGGTCGGCCTGGTGGATGTACTGGTGGATGCGCGGCGCCCGGGGCGTCCCCGGATCCGGGCTGCGCCGCAGCACCAGCAGCGCCACGTCGTCCCCCGCGCCCCAGCGCTCCCACAGCTGCTCCGACAGGTGGTCGGCCAGCGCCTCGGCCTGCGGCGGCCCGCTGCCCACCGCCTCCGCGAGCGCCGAGAGGCCCGCCTCGATGTCCGTGCCCGGCTGCTCGACCAGGCCGTCCGTGCACAGCACCAGCGTCTCGCCCGGCACCAGGTCGAGCCGCGTCTCCGGATACTCCTCGTCCCCGAAGACCGTCGCCAGCCCCAGCGGCAGCCCGCCGCGCAGCTTCGGCCGCCCGACCCGCCCGTCCGTGTGCCGGATCAGCGGCCCCAGGTGCCCCGCCCGCACCCCGCGCACCGTGCCGCCCGCCAGGTCCACCTGCGCGTACGTACAGGTCGCGAAGCGGTTGGTGTCCAGCTCGGCGAGGAAGCGGGAGGCCCGCGCCAGCACCGTGGACGGGGCGTGGCCCTCGCCCGCGTACGCCCGCAGCGCGATCCGCAGCTGGCCCATGATCGCGGCGGCGTGCGTGTCGTGCCCCTGCACGTCGCCCACGACGATCCCGACCCGCCCGCGCGGCAGCGGGATCACGTCGTACCAGTCGCCGCCGACCTGCCGCCCGCTCCACGCCGCGTGGTACCGCACCGCGATCTCGCCGCCGGTGATCACGGGGATCCGGCGCGGCAGCATCATCGCCTGGAGCCCGGTGGCCAGCTCCCGCTCCTCGTCGAACAGGATCGCCCGCTGCAACGACTGCGACACGATCGCCGCGAGACCGAGCAGCAGGTTGCGCTCGTCCGCGTTGAACGCGCTGCGCCGCCGGTAGAACAGCGCCAGCCCGCCCAGCTTGCGCGCCTGCGCGATCAGCGGCAGATAGCAGGCCGACGTGAACGGCATCCGCTTCACGTACGGCGCCAGTTGGGGAAAGTCCCGCCCCAGCGACGCGAAGGTCGGCACGAACCGGGGCCGGCCGCTCAGCACCGTCTCCGCCAGCGGCAGCCCCCGGTCGAGCCGCCGCACCCGGAAGTCGTCGAACACGTCCAGCGCCTCGCCCGACAGCGCGATGATGTGGAGCGAGTCGTTCTCCACCAGCCCCAGCGCGAGCCCCTCCGCGCCGAGCCGGGCCAGCCCGCCGGGACCGGTCAGCGCCGCCGTCACGTCGTCCACCGTGACCGCCCGCGACAGCGCGCGCGTCGTGCGCTCCACGATGGACGTCTGCACCTCGCGGCGCTTCGCCAGCTCCTGCAGGAACGCCGAGTGCGTCACCTCCGCCGTCGCGTCCCGCACGATCCCCACGATCCGGTGCGCCAGGCGCCCGTCCCGGCGCAGGATCCGCGCCTGCACATGCGTCCATTGGGGTGTCCCGTCGGCCCGCTCCAGCCGCACATGCGCCGTGTACGAGGACTCCCCGCCGGTGATCGCCCGCTTGATCACCGCGTCGAGCCGCGACCGCTCCTCCGGGTCGAGCCCGCGCACCAGGGTGGCGGGCCGCCCGTCGAACCGCTCGGCGGGCACTCCGAAGACCAGCAGCCCGGCGTCGTCGACATCGATGGTGCCGGTGTCGAGATCCCAGTCGAAGCTGCCGGTGCGGTTCATGGCGAGACGCTCGGTCGGCCCGATCTCGCCACCGCGCGCGCTCAGCTCGTCCTCGGTCATCCTCCCCATTGTCGAACCGCCGCCTCCCGTACGCCATGGCGACGACAACCCCCGTCGGCCGGGCCCGGCGCGGAGCCTCGGCCAGAATGGGGCGGTGCAGCCCCTCTACCGCATCCTCGGTCCCGCCCAGGCCCTCCGCCCCGACGGGACCGCCGCCGCCCTCAACGGCGCCCGGCTCCGCGCGCTCCTCACCGCCCTGGCGGCGGCGGGCGGACGCCCGGTGCGCACGGACGCCCTGATCGACCAGGTGTGGGGCGAGGAGGGGGATCCGGCGGGGTACGGGGGCGGGGGGCCGGGCGCCGGGGCGACAGCGGGTGTGAGTACGGGCGCCGGGACCGGCCCGGGGCGGCTGGCGGCGCTCCAGGCGCTCGTCGGGCGGCTGCGCCGGGCCCTCGGGGCGGCGGCGGTCGCCTCGGAGCCCGGCGGCTACCGGCTGGTCGTCACGGCGCCCGAGGACATCGATTACTTCCGCTTCGAGCGGAACGCCGACGCAGCCGCCCGCGAGCTCGACGCGGGCCGCCCCGGCCGCGCCGCCGAGCTCCTGGACGAGGCCCTGGAACTGTGGCGGGGCCCGGCTCTCGCCGACCTCCCCGGCCACGACACCGACCCCCTCGCCGTCCGCGCCGAACACCGCCGCACCCGCGCCCGCCGCGACCGGCTCGCCGCCGCCGTGGCCCTCGGCGAGGCCCGGGACGCCGTCGCCCCGCTGGCCGAGCTGGCCGCCGAGCACCCGCTGGACGAGCCGCTCCAGGCCCTCCACCTCCGCGCCCTGCGGGCCGCCGGCCGCCCGGCCGAGGCCCTCGCCGCGTACGAGACGGTGCGCGGCACCCTCGCGGAGCGCCTGGGCACCGACCCCGGCCCGGAACTGCGGGCGCTGTACGAAGAGCTGCTGACGGGCACGGCGCCCGGGCCCACTCAGCCCCCCGCTCACGGAGCCGGCCCGCATCCGACCCCGCTCCCGAACCCGCACCCGCTCCCGACCCCGAACCCCCGTCCGGCACTGCCCCTCCCGCTGACCTCGTTCCTGGGCCGGGAGAAGGAGCTGTCCGAGGTGGCGGCGGAGCTGGTGAGGACGCGGCTCGTCACCCTGCTGGGTCCCGGCGGCGTCGGGAAGACCCGGCTCGCGATGGAGGCGGCCCGGGGCGTGGAGGCGGGAGCGGAGCGCGAGGTCTGGGTGGCCGAACTCGCCGCCGTACGCGCGGAGTCCGAGGTGCCGGCCGCCGTCCTCACCGCGTTCGGCGCCCGGGAGACCCAGCTCTGGAGCGGCCCCGCCCTGGCCGACGGCAAGACGCGCGACCCCCTCGCCGCGCTGGTGGAGCACTGTGCGCGGCGGCGGATGCTGTTGGTGCTGGACAACTGTGAGCATGTGGTGGGTGCGGTGGCGGAGTTGGTGGAGGTGTTGCTGGCGCGGTGTCCGGGGGTGACGGTGCTGGCGACGAGTCGGGAGCCGTTGGGGGTGCCGGGGGAGGTGGTGCGTCCGGTGGGGCCGTTGCCGGTGGAGGCGGCGGTGCGGCTGTTCGGCGAGCGGGGGGCGGCGGTGCGGCCGGGGTTCCGGGTGGAGGAGGAGCGGGGGGCCGCGGAGGAGATCGTGCGGCGGCTGGACGGGCTGCCGTTGGCGGTGGAGTTGGCTGCGGCTCGGTTGCGGGTGTTGTCTGCGGGGCAGATCGCGGAGCGGTTGGATGACCGGTTTCGGTTGTTGAGTTCCGGGGCTCGGACGGTGTTGCCTCGGCAGCAGACGTTGCGGGCGGTGGTGGACTGGTCGTGGGAGTTGCTGGACGAGGAGGAGCGGGAGGTCCTTCGGCGGCTCTCGGTCTTCACCGGCGGCTGCGACCTGGACGCCGCCGAGGCCGTGTGCGGGGGCGGGGGCGGGGCGCCGGAAGTGCTGGATGTGCTGGGGGCCCTCGTCGACAAGTCGCTCGTCGTGGCTGTGCCGGGGGAGCGGGGGATGCGGTACCGGCTGCTGGAGACCGTCGCCGAGTACGCCTCCGAGCGGCTGGACGAGGCCGGGGACCGGGCGGCGGCCGAGCGCCGCCACCTCACGTACTACCGGGAGCTGGCCCGCCTCGCCGACCCCGAACTCCGCACGGGCCGCCAGGCGTCCGCGCTGGCCCGCCTGGAGACGGAGCACGACAACATCCGGGGCGCGCTGCGGACCGCCGTACGGGAGGGCGAGGAGCAGGAGGCACTGTGCCTCGTGCACGCCATGAGCTGGTTCTGGCAGCTGCGGAACCACCAGCTCGACGCCCGCACCTGGGCCAGGGCGGCGGCGGGCCTGGGGCCCGACCCGTTCGCGGAGGTGCCCGTGCGCCCCGCCGGGCCGTTCCCCGGGCGGTGCACGGACGTGCCGCCGCCGTGGACGGGGGAGCGCCTGTGGGAGGCGCGGCGCGGCGGCCGTCTGTTCGTCCTGGCGACGGAGGGCGGCGAGGGCAGCGGCGGCGCGTCCGTGCTGGAGCGGCCCGAGACCCGCGCCCGGCTGGCGGCCGTGGTCGCCGCGTACCGTCCCGGGCTGCCGCAGACCTGCCGTCAGCCGGGGGCGATGTGGTACTTCGCGCGCCTGATGACCGGCGGGTTCACGGGGCTGGACGAGACCCTCGCCGCGCTCGTCGCCGCCGCCCGCGCACACGGCGACGACTGGGACGTGGCCTTCGACCTGCTGCTGCGGGCCAAGCTGCTCGGCGCGCAGCCCGGGGACGCGGAGGAGGCCCTGGGGCTCTTCGAGGCCGAGGGGGACTCCTGGGGCATCGCCGAGTCGCTGGCCGCGCGCGGCGAGACGTACGAGCGGGCGGGCCGCTCGGCCGAGGCCGCGGCGGACTTCGCCCGCGCCATGGACGCGGCGGCCCGGCTAGGGGCGCACTCCCAGGTCCCGGTGTTCAAGGCGCTCCTCGCCGCCGTGCGGCTGCGGACCCGCGAGGCCGCCGAGGACCCGGAGGTGTGGGCGGAGGCGGAGCGGCTGCTGGCCGAGGCGGCCGAGGAGGCGGGGGACGCGGGCACGGAGGCGGTGAGCACGGCGCGCCTGCTGCTGACCCAGCACTACGGGAACACCGGCCGCACGGACCTGTCCCGTGCGCAACTAGAGCTGATGGAGGGCGAGTTCGACGAGGACACGCCCGGCCTGTTCCGGGGCATGACCGGCGGGCTGCGCGGCTGGCTGGCGTGCGTGGACGGCGCGTACGAGGAGGCGAGCGCCCATCTTCGGCTCGCGGTACGGGAGATGGAGGTCCTGGCGTACCTGGTCGCCCCCTACCTGATCGTCGCCCAGTTCGCCCCCGCCGCCTGGGCCCACGCGGGCACCGGCACCCCCGAGCGGGGCGCCCGCCTCCTTGGCGCGTACGACACCCACCGCACCGGCTCGGAGGGCGCCGGCTTCCGCCCGTACACGGCCCAGACGGAAACCACGACCCGCACCCACGCGGAGGCGGCCCTGCGCAAGACCCTGGGCGAGGGGGAGTTCCGCGCACTGTACGAGGAGGGGGCCACCCTGTCGGTACGGGAGGCGGCGGAGCTGCTGTAGGGGCGGGCGGGGCGGGTAACCCGTCGGCCACCTTCGCGCACCTGAAGGGGCTCCTGACCGACGACGGCCCCGAGCAGTGGCGGCCCTACGTGGGCACTGCGTGACGTAGCGTTCGGCGGTCCCGAGTGGTCCCCGGCGCTCCCCGGCCGGCCCGGGCGGGCCCGTGCCGACCGGGGACCGCACTCAGTCCTGTCCCCACAGGGCGACGCGCTCGCGGGCCTCGGCCAGGTCCTCCTCCGTGGGGGCGTCGTCCTGGGTGAGAGCGCGGCGCCAGTAGCCGGTGAAGTCGACGGCGCGGCGGTCGATGCCCCGCTCCTCGACGAGGTGGCGGCGGAGGGCCCGTACCGTACCCGCCTCTCCGGCCAGCCACGCGTACGGCCGGCCGGCGGGGAAGGCGGCGGCCCGTACGGCGTCCACCGGCGAGGCGTCGCCGTGGAGCCAGCGCACCGTGAGTCGCCCGGCCGTCGGCAGCGGCTGCTCCTCCGCCGCGTCGGCGACCTGGACGTACGAGAGGGCCCGGTGCCCGGGCGGCAGGGCCGCGACGAGCGTGGCCAGGGCGGGCAGGGAGCACGCGTCGGCGACGAGGAGGGCCCAGTCGCCCGCGCCCGGGTCCACGGGCGGCGCGAAGGCGTCGGAGGGCCCGAACATGCCGAGCACGTCACCCACCCGGGCGCCCCGGGCCCAGCGGGTGGCGGGGCCGTCCCCGTCGCCCGCGCCGTGCAGGAGGAAGTCGACGTCCACGGTGGCGGCGACCGGATCGTGGGCGCGCAGCGTGTAGCCGCGCATCCACGGGCGCTGGGCATCGGGGATGGCACCGTACGCCGCGTACCAGCGCATGAAGTCACCGTCGGGGTCGGGCGCGGGCAGCACGGGCTCGGCCTGCCCGGCCCGAGGGAAGTACAGCTTGACCTGCCGGTCGGGCCCGCCGAGAGAAGCTCCGGCCAGGGAGGGGGAGCGGAGGGTGACGCGGACCATGCGGGGGGTGAGGGCGCGGACGGAGGCGACGGTGAGGCGATGAAGGGGGAGGGGGAGGGGCACCGCCTGGTCGGACGGGGCGGACAGGACAGACGGGGCTGACGGGTCGGATCCGGAAGGGGCGACGGTCATGGGGGCGGACTCCTGATCTCTGGCAACGGGAGGGGCACGGAGTATGCGTAGGCGGGCACGGACTGTCCGGGTCACCCTCCCCGCCCCCGCCGACACGGCACCGACACGCCGTCGACGCGGGCTCCCGCACCACGGCCCGCAGCCAGGTCCCCACCCCCCCCACCCCAAGGGCCGCCCCCGCGCCCCGCCCGGATGCGGGAGCGGGAACCGGACACGAGAATGGCGAGTGCCTGCAGAACACGAGGAGGCGGCATGAACGGTGACACCGACAAGACGTCCCCGGGGGACTTCCCGACACCCGACAACCTGCTGCATGCCGGCTCGGAGGGGGAGTTCTCGGCGGAGGACCTGGTCCTCGCGTCCGGCCGGGACATGACACCGCAGAACCTCGCCTGGGCCGAGCGGCGCATGGCCGAGAAGGGGCGCGCCTCACTCGACGAACTGCTCCCCTGAGCGAAGCGCGGTGAGCCGGGGCGCCGAGGCGGCGCCCCGGGAGGTGGCGCCGCGACCCTTCCCCATTTATGGAACACGTTCTACCGTGGCGCCGCACGCGCGCCGAGCCTCGGCCGGGGCGCCCGCGGAGACCGATCCAGGGGAGCCAGGGGAGACCACGCCATGCACCTCGAGTACACGCCCGCCCAGCACCGCCTGCGCGCCGAGCTGCGCGCGTACTTCGCCGAGCTCGTCCCCGAGGACGTCCACGCCCGCTACGCCGACCCCGCCGCGCAGAAGCGCTTCTACCGCGAGACCATCCGCCGCCTCGGCGCGGACGGCTGGCTGGGCGTCGGCTGGCCGAAGGAGTACGGGGGGCGCGGCCTGACGCCGATGGAACAGTTCATCTTCTTCGACGAGGCCGCGCAGGCGGGCGTACCGCTGCCGCTGATGGCGCTGAACACGGTCGGCCCGACGATCATGCAGTTCGGCACCGAGGAGCAGAAGGCGTACTTCCTGCCGGGCATCCTCTCCGGGGAGATCGACTTCGCGATCGGCTACAGCGAGCCGGACGCGGGCACCGACCTCGCCGCGCTCAAGACGCGCGCGGTGCGGGAGGGGGACGAGGCCACGGGCACGTACACGGTGAACGGCCAGAAGATCTGGACGACCAACGGCGACACCGCCGACTGGGTCTGGCTCGCGGTCCGCACGGACCCGGCGGCGCCGCCGCACAAGGGCATCACCATGCTGCTGGTGCCGACGAGCGACCCCGGCTACTCCTGCACCCTGATCAACACGCTGGCCTCGCACGACACCGCGGCCAGCTACTACGAGAACGTGCGCGTGCCGTGCTCGCGCCGGGTCGGCGAGGAGAACAAGGGCTGGCGCCTGATCACCAACCAGCTCAACCACGAGCGGGTGACCCTCGCCGCGCACGGCACGATGGCGATCCGGGCGCTGCACGACGTGCGCCGCTGGGCCGCCGACACGAAGCTCGCCGACGGCCGCCGGGTCCTGGACCTGGCCTGGGTCCGCCGCTCCCTGGCCCGTACCCACACCCGCCTCGACGCGATGAAGCTGCTCAACTGGCAGATGGTGAACGCCGTCCAGAACGGCACCCTCACCCCCCAGGACGCCTCCGCCGTCAAGGTCTACGGCTCCGAGGCCCGGCGCGACGCCTACGCCGCCCTGATGGAGGTGACGGGCGCGGCCGGCGCCCTCAAGGAGGGCTCGTCGGGCGCGATCCTGCACGGCGAGCTCGAACGCGGCTACCGCTCCGCCGTCATCTTCACCTTCGGCGGCGGCAACAACGAGATCCAGCGCGAGATCATCTCCTGGATCGGCCTGGGGATGCCGAGGGTCCGCCGCTGAGAGAAGACTCGTGATCCAGCCGCCTAAGCCGTGAGCGGCAGGGGTTCGAGGGCCGTGTGCCAGGCGGGCGGGAGGCCGGAGACGCCGGTGCGGGCGGCGATGACGCCGCCCGCGATCGCGCAGGTGGTGTCGATGTCGCCACGCCCCGCGACCGTGAGCCACAGGCCCTCCGCCAGGTCGTCCAGGTGGCCGGCCGCGCACCACAGGGCGTACGGCACGGTGTCGGGTCCGGACATGCGGTAGCCGGAGCCGAGGACCTCGGCGGCGTGCCGGACCGAGGTGTGCGCGGGCATCCGGGCCGCGATCCGGATGCCGGAGCGGACGTCGCTGTCGGGAAGGAGCCCGGCGACCGCGTCGAGGAAATCCGGCCGCGACGGCGCCGCCCCGCCCCGGCTGCGCGCGGCCAGCGCCGCGGCGAGGGCGACCGCGACCGCCCCGGCGACGGCCTCCGGGTGGTGGTGCGAGACCACGCTCTGGGCCGCCGCCTGCTCGGCGACGAGGCCGAGGTCGGCCGCGTGCCACGCCCCGAGCGGGGCGACGCGCATCGCGGCGCCGTTGCCCCAGGACCCCTGCCCCTCGAACTGCCCGGCGACGACGTCCCGCCACGGCTCGCCCGCCCCGATCCGGCGCAGCACCTCGTGCATGGAGGCCCCGTAGCCGCGGTGCGTGTCCCCGGCGTACGCCTCGGCGAGCCGCAGCGCGAACCGGTCCTGGTCCACGAGCCCCCCGCCCTCGGCGAGTTCGCGTACGAGGACGAGGGCCTGCGCCGTGTCGTCGGTCCACTCCCACACCGCCTCCACCGGCGCCGCCCGCGCCTCCAGAGCGCCCTCCCCGTCCCGCCGCAGAATGCCGAACCAGCGGTCGCCGAAGGCATCCCCGAAGGCGAGCCCGGAGAGGGAGTCGAGGACGGGGCCGGGGAGGGGGAGGGAGCCGTGGGCGGGGCCGTGGGCGGGGCCGGGGGCGGGTACAGGCACGCTGGTCATCGGCCGAGTATCACAGCCCACCGCCCCCTCCGGCACGCCGATTTCCCGGGCGGGGCGCGGTCCGGTCCGCCGCCCGTTCCTGCGCCTCCATCACCTCGTCGCCGTGGGAGAAGGCCCAGGCGCCGAAGGCTTCGATCGGAGGGAGCAAGGTCCGCCCCAGGTCGGTGAGGCCGTACTCGACGCGGGGCGGCGACCCGGCGTACGCGGTGCGCGTGACCAGGCCGTTGAACTCCAGTCGCCGCAGCGTCTCGGTCAGGACCTTGGGGCTGATGCCGCCGATGAGCTCACGGAGCTCACCGGGGCGGCGCGGGCCGTGCCGCAGGACCCAGATCAGCACCGGGTTCCAGGTGTTCGACATGAGGTCGAAGGCGAGCCGGGCGCGGCAGTCGGCGAGATAGGCGTCTGTCGTCACTTACCAGATGGTGCCCGACGGGTTTCCTACTGTCGTCCCGAAAGCCGTTGAACGGTCTAGCCGTTGGGCTCTGTCAAGCCGTCGGGCTTTTGGGCTGTTGGGCTCTTGGGCTGTCGAGTCGTTGTTCGAGGAAAGGGCAGGGCAGGGCGATGAGGATCGGTGTGCTGGGTACGGGGAACATGGCCGAGGCGCTGGCCACGCACTGGGCGCGGGCCGGTCACCCGGTCCGCGTCGGCGGCCGGGACGAGGGCCGAGCCCGCCGGCTCGCCGCGCGCCTCGGGTACGGCGCCGAGCACGGGAGTCCGCGCGAGGCGGCCCGGTTCGGCGAGGCGGTGCTGGTCGCCCTGCCGTACGGCCCGGCGGCGGAGGTCGCGGGCGCGCTCCGCGACGAGCTGGCCGGGAAGGCCCTGCTCGACTGCGTCAACCCCGTCGGCCCCGGCTTCCGGCTGCTCACCGCCGACGGGCCCTCGGCCGCGCGCCGGCTCGCCGCCGCCGCACCCGGCGCGCACGTCGTCAAGGCGTTCAACCTCTGCCACGAGGACGTCTGGCGCATGGACCCGCCCGCCTTCGACGGGCAGCCCCTCGCCGTACCCGTCTGCGGCGACGACCCGGCCGCGCTCGCCGCCGCGCACCGGCTCGTACGCGACACCGGCTGCGCACCCGTCGCAGCCGGTGGCCTGGAGCGTGCAGGGCTGCTGGAGGCGACCGCCGCGCTCTACATCGGGCTGTGGGTGGGGGAGGGGGCCGACGTGCGGGCGATCGCCCCTCCCCTCGTCTTCGCCGCGGGGCCGGGACGCGGGAACGGGTGACGGCGGCCCGCCCCGGGCGGGTTCAGTGGAACTCGTGGACCACTTCGATCGCGTCCACGATGTGCGCGTTGAACTCGTCCAACTCCTCCGCCGGTACCCACAGTTCGAGAATCGTCCGCCCGCCGGCCTGCTGCACCGGGTAGCGGCTCAGGAACTCCGACTCGACCTCGAAGCGCGTCACGTAGCCGACGCCGCTGTGCTTCACGTTCCAGTCGCGCGCGATCCGGATCGCGTAGTCCTCGTTCAGGACCGGATAGAAGATCGGCTGGTCCGGCAGCCTCGGCGGCCACGCGCGCCACTCCAGCTCGCGCACCAGGTCCAGCTCCTCGGGGCCCGTGGGGCGCCATAGGGTCGTCGTCGCCCGCTGCCGGCCGTTCATGGGTCGCATCGCCTTCCTGAGGGCTCCGGTGGCGGTTCCACGGGGGCTCGGGAAAACGGACGCTATCGAGGGTGCGGGTGCGGCGGCCAGGCATTTTCCGCGCCTCCGGTACCGGAGGGCGCCGTACCGGGTACCCGTCCCGCGCCCTCCCCGCCCCGCTCAGTCGAGGCAGAACTCATTGCCCTCCGGGTCCAGCATCACGATGCAGGACTCGTTCTCCTCGTCGGCGATCATCACCCGCTGCTGCACCGCGCCCAGCGCCACCAGACGGGTGCTCTCGGCCTGGAGGGTGGACAGCCGCTCGTCGCCGACGAGCCCCGTGCCGGCCCGTACGCACAGATGCACCCTGTTCTTCACGACCTTCCCCTCGGGAACGCGCTGGAACAGCAGCCGCGGGCCCTCGCCGGAGGGGTCGGAGCACGCGAACCACGCCTGCGTCGCCTTCGCGTCGGGCGAGCGGTGATACGCCTCCCACGAGTCGAAGCCCTTCGGCGGCGCCTGTGCGACGTAACCCATCACCTCGCACCAGAACCGGGCGAGACGCTCCGGGTCCGCACAGTCGAAGGTGACCTGGACCTTCTTGATCGTTGACATCCGGCCACCGTAGCAGGGCGTCCAACGTCCATGTCTCCCTAATAAAACGGGCGTTGGGCCTTCGTCGCGGGCCGGTCGGGGCACGTGGCGCCGGCGGGCTCGACGCCGTACGGACGTGGGCGAGCCCGGCGCACTCCGTCCTGCCCGGGGCCTCCCCGGGGCCTCCCCGGGCCCGCGCATCCCCCGCGCGGGCCGTACGTGGAAGAGTGGAGGGGAGGAGTGCGGAGTCCCGCCGTTCGGGACCGCCGCCGCTCGGAGGTGCGCCATGGTCCATCACGAGCCGTTCCCCGGCCGCCGTGCCGCCCTCGTGTTCGTCCTGCTCCTCGCTGTGATCGTCGGCGCGGTCACCGCCGGGATGCTGTGGACGGCCGGGGCCAGGGCCGACCGCGCGCTCGCGGTCCACCGCCACGAGGTCACGGCGACCACGACCGGTCCCGCGAAGGAACCGCAGATCGCCACGCGGTTCGGCGGCGAGGCCCAGGCCGTCGCGCCGGCGGTCTGGGACTATCCGGCGCACGTCCAGCGCAGCGGCAGCGTCGTCGTGCCGCCCGGCTCCGCGCGCGGCCACACTCTCGCCATCTGGGTCGACGACTCCGGTACGCAGGCCAGACCGCCCGGGGACGCGGCGAACCGCGCCCTCGTCGCCTTCTCCGGCGGCACCGCCACGGGCGTCGCCGTCGGCGCGATGGGCGCGGGCCTGCTGATCTTCGTGCGCCGCACCGTCGACGCGCACGGCCTCGCGGCCTGGGAACGGGAGTGGGAGCAGGTCGAACCGGTCTGGTCCGGGCGCCTGCGGCGGGGGAGCGGCAGCGGGGGCGGGGGCGGGGGCGGGCCGGGGCCGGAGGACGACGGCTGACGACGGCCGACGACGGCCGACGGCGGCCGAGGGCGGTCGACGGGGGGCGACGACGGCCGACAGGGGCCGCACCCAAGGCGCGGCCCCTGTCGGGTCGAGTCCCGGAGTCCCGGAGTCCAGGGTCCCTGGGTCCCGGAGTCCCGGATCAGAAGGGCTTGGTCGGCAGGTACTTGCCGTCCAGGGTGATGACGGCGCGCTCGCCGCCCTCGGGGTCGGCGACCTTCTTCACGTCCAGCTTGAAGTTGATCGCGGAGATGATGCCGTCGCCGAACTGCTCGTGGACCAGGGCCTTGAGGGTGGTGCCGTAGACCTGGAGCATCTCGTAGAAGCGGTAGATCGTCGGGTCGGTCGGGATGCCTCCGGGGATCGAGCCCCGGGTAGGGATGGTCTGCAGCAGCAGGACCGCGTCCTCGTCCAGGCCGAGGAGTTCCGCGACCGCCTTCGCCGAGTCCTCCGGCAGGGCGTGCTGGCCGAGGACGGCGGCGGTGACGAAGGCGACGGACAGGCCGGCGGCGTCGGCGATCTGCTGCCAGGACAGGTCCTTGCGCGTCTTGGCCTCGACGGCGGCGATGGCCAGGGACTGGCGGGCGGTGGGGTCGAACTGGGCGTGCAGCATGGGTGGGACTTCCTCTTCCTGTGTGCGGGGGAGTTCTCGGTGGGTGTGGGGGCAGGTCGGGAGGGGTGCGGTGGGCGTCAGGCGGCCGACGTGGCCGTCATCGCCGTCGCCGGGTCCGCGGTCGTCAGGTCCTCCACGCGGCCGGTGCCGATGTCGTAGACCCAGCCGTGCAGGGCGATCCGTCGCTCCGCGAGCGCGCGGGCCACCGACGGGTGGGTGGCCAGGTTGGACAACTGGGCGAGCACGTTCTGCCGCACCAGCGCGGGTACGTCACCGGCGGCGGCGCGGGCCCGGGATGCGTCCGCGTGCCGCAGCCAGGCGGCGACCGCCGGGGCGCCGCTCAGGTCGTGGCCCTGGGCGAGCGCGGTCATCGCGCCGCACGCGGAGTGCCCGCAGACGACGACGTCCCGCACCCCGAGCGCGGAGACGGCGTACTCGATGCTCGCCGCGACGCCGTCGGCGCCGGGGGTGTGCGCGGGGACCAGGTTCCCGGCCGTGCGGACGACGAACAGGTCGCCCGGCTCGGTGCCGGTGATCAGCTCGGGGACGACGCGGGCGTCGGAGCAGCTGATGAACAGGGTGTGCGGGGCGTGCTCGGTGGCCAGTCGGGCGAAGAGCTCCGCCTTGGCCGGGAAGACGTCCTGCTGGAAGCGGGCGACGCCGTCGGCGAGGTCCTGCATGGGGGCACTCCCTTCGGGGGGTGGCTACGGGAGACGGGGAGGGTTGGGGTCGGGCGGGTGCTCCGGCCTCGACGTGGTCCACCCTGCATGACCTGTGCCTATAGCGTCCAAGACTTGCTGTCCATGGCGGTCAGTGGTGCGATCTATGGGTCCGCCTATAGTGGTCCCCATGGCCGCCCTGGAACTCCGTCACCTGCGCTATCTGCTCGCCGTCGCCGAGCGCGGCAACTTCACCCGTGCCGCCGAGGACCTGCACATCTCCCAGCCCACGCTCTCCCAGCAGGTCCGCCAGCTGGAGCGGACCCTCGGCGTGCAGCTCCTCGACCGCAGCGGGCGGACGGTACGGCTCACCGACGCCGGTGCCGTGTACGCGGAGCACGCCCGACGCGCGCTCCGTGACCTGGCCGCCGCCGAACGGGCCGTACGGGACGTCCAGGACCTCTCCGGCGGGCACCTGCGCCTCGGTGTCACGCCCACCTTCACGGCCTACCTCGTCGGCCCGCTCGCCGCCGAGCTCGACGCCCGGCACCCCGGCATCGGGCTGACGCTCACCGAGACGACCCAGGACCGCGTCGAGAGCGCGCTGCTCGCGGACGAGCTCGACCTGGGGATCGCCTTCGCCGGGCCGCATCAGCCGGGCATCGCGGCGACGCCGCTGTTCACCGAGACCCTGGGACTCGTCACGGCGGGGGAGCCCGCCGGTACTCCTCCGGATCCCGCCGGGCCGCTACCGGTCCAGGCCCTCGCCGACCGCCGACTCGCGCTGCTCAGCGCCGACTTCGCGACCCGGGCGCACATCGACGCCTACTTCGCCGCCCAGCGCGTCAGCCCGCGGATCGCGGTGGAGGCCAACTCCATCCAGGCCCTCACCGAGATCGTCCGGCGCGGCCCGCTCGCCACCGTGCTGCCCGACGCCGTCACCCACGACCACCCCCACCTCACGCCCGTCCCCCTCGACCCGCCCCTCCCCGCCCGCACCGTCGTGCTCCTCCACCGCCACGACGCGTATCGCAGCGCCGCCGCCCACGCTTTCGTACGGCTCACCCGCGAGGTCGTCCGCGCCCGCGGCTACACGGGCGCGACGACGGCGGGGGCCTGACCGGACCCGGAGCCGGGCCGCGCCCGTGGCCGTCCTCGCGCCCGCGATCGCGGGCGCCCGCGATCGTCGCGGGAGGGCCCGTCAGCGGCGCATGATGGCCGTCTCGGCCTGCGGGGCCAGGGTCGGCTCCGTCAGGGGCGCGTCGCCGAGGGCCCTGTCCACGGCGGCCAGCAGGTCGGGGGTGAGGTCGATCCCGGAAGCGGCCGCATTGGCGTGGACCTGCTCGGGGCGGGAGGCGCCGGTGATGGCGGAGGAGACCTCCGGCCGGCGCAGCACCCAGGCCAGGGCCAGGGCTGGCAGCGTGAGCCCGGCCTCCTCGGCGATCGGCACGAGCCGCTGGACGGCTTCCAGGTTCGCCTCGTTGTAGACGAGGTCCCGGGCGCCCGCCATCGTGTCGCTGGCGAAGCGGCTGCCCTCCGGGACCGGGCGGCCCGGCAGGTACTTGCCGGTCAGGACGCCCTGCGCGAGCGGCGACCAGACGATGTTGCCGATGCCGTGCGCCTCGGTCAGGCCGAACAGCTCCGCCTCGGGGGCCTGCCACAGCATCGAGTACTGCGGCTGCGAGGAGACGAACAGCTCCGGTCCCGCCAGCTCGATCGCCGTCCGGACCTGCTCGTTCGTCCACTCGCTGAAGCCGAGGTAGCGGGCCTTGCCCTGCTCGACGACCTTCTGGAGGGCCTCGATCGTCTCCTCGATCGGCACCGACGGGTCGAAGCGGTGCGCCTGGTAGAGGTCCACGTGATCGGTGCGCAGCCGGGTGAGGGAGGCGTCGATCTGGCGGGCGATCTGGTCGGCCGAGAGCCCGGCGTCCTCCGGTTCGTCGGACATCCGGCCCCAGACCTTGGTCGCCAGGACGTACGAGTCGCGCGGATGCGAGGACAGGATCTCGCCCCACGCGCTCTCGGCCGCCCCGCGGCCGTACACGTTCGCCGTGTCGAAGAAGTTGATCCCGGCGTCGAACGCCGCCTCCGTGCAGGCGCGGGTCGCGTCCGCCTCGACGCCGCCGGAGTAGGTGAGCCAGGAGCCGAGCGAGATCTCCGAGACCTCCAGGTCCGAGTCGCCCAGCTTGCGGTACCGCATGGGGAATTCCTTTCTCAGCGGAAAGAACGCGCGTGGCACCCACGGCGTCGCCCTCAACCTAGGGCGCCCGCCCCGCCCCCACCCCCGTTCCGCGCCCACGGCGCGCGGGACGGGGGTGAGGGCGTTTGACAGACTGACGCGGCCCCGGGGCCCCGGGGCACTCCGAACCACCCCGAGGAGCGGCGTCGTTGAGCGTCACGATCGAAGGACAGAGCGAAGGACAGACCGAGGGACAGACCGAAGGACAGACCGAAGGACGGATAGACCTCGCCGGTCCGGCCGGCACCCTGCTCCACCGGCGTCGGCTGCGGAACGCCACCGTCATGCAGTCGTTCGGCATCGACCCGGTGTCCGGCGACATCTTCGTGCTCCAGGTCATGGAGCACGACGTCCAGCTGCCCGGCGAGCCGGCTCCGGTCCCGTACGACACCCGCAAGGCCGACGGCGACCTGTGCCTGACCCGGCTCACCGAGGCGGGCGCGATCGTCGGGTCCATGTTCCTGCGCGGCTTCGGCCACGGCGTCAGCCTGGGCGTGGAGAACCGCGACGGGACGGTCCGGCTCTGGACCGAGACCGCCTCCAAGCCCAACTCGGCCGGTGAGGGCTACGGTTCGGCCGTCACCAGTTTCGCCTACGCCGACGGCGTTGTCCTCACCTACGGCTCTCCCGGGCACACCACGCCGTACACGCCCCACCCGTCGGCCCGGTTCCTCACGGCCACCATCGACCGCGCCAGGAACGAACTCATCGTTCGTTTCTCTCTCAACGGAATGAACTGGGAGCGGTACGACCTCGCCAAGGCGGCGGCCGGTGTGTGGGAGCCGATCCAGCGGATCACCCCCACCCTGTCGCCGGGCGTGTTCCAGGGCTACGCCTCCCACGCCGGCGTCCTGTACACCCTGCACGGCGAGGCGTACTCCGCCGCCAACCCGGCCCCCGGCAACGCGTACCTCACCGCCGTCGACTGGGCCACCGGCGCCGTCCTCGACCGCCGGCTGTGCACCGCGGCGCCCGGCCTCGCCTACCGCGAGCCCGAGGGCCTGGCGGTCTCCGTCCGCGACGGCGTCCCGCACCTGCACATCGGCTTCGCGGGCGAGGACCCCGGCCCGCGCACCTGCACCATCGTGTCCCTCTCGGGCGCGCCCGGCACCGACGGCGTCAAGGTCCTCACCGACTGGCAGCCGATCGCCCTCGCCGCCGGGGTCGAGGCCGACGGCAACGCCCCGCGCGGGCGACTGATCAGCCTCGCCGGAACTCCCATGCTCCAGCTCTCCGGCGGCGTCAAGGGCACCTTCGACACCGACGCGGTCATCGGCCACCTGCCCGACGCGCTCACCCCGAGCGTCACCGCCCGCGCCAACGTGCCCCGCAACAACAGCGGCGGCCACAGCGTCGCCCGCGTCGAGGCCGGGACCGACCGCGAACTGCGCCTGTTCGGCGGACGCGCCGCCAACGCCATCACCTGGGCCCAGCTCGACAGTTTCAGCGCCACCTGGCGCTGACCCCGCACCGAAGCCGCAGTGGAGCCGGCCCGAAGCCGCGCCGCCGCCCCCCGCCCGCCACACCTCCCGGAGGAGCCACCCCACATGTCCCAGCCCACCCACCCCACTCCCCCCACCCCCAACCGCCGCAGCCTCCTCGGCGCCGCCCTCGCCCTGCCCGCCGCCCTGACCGTCGGCGGACTCGCCGCAGCGCCCCCCGCAACAGCGGCCCCAGAAGCCGCTGCCACCCCGCAAGCCCCCACAGCCCCGGAAGCCCCCGCCACCCCCGTCCCGTCCGCCGCCGTCGAAGCGGGCGAGTGGACCGACCTCGCCCTCGAACCCGGCATCACCGCCACCGCCGGCGCGCCCCCGCAGGTGCGCCTGCTCACCCTCGCGGGCACCGTCTTCCTCCAGGCGCGCGGCCAGGTCACCGGCTCGTACACCGCCGACATGAAGATCGCCACGCTCCCGCCCGGCTTCGCCCGCCCGACCTGGTACGTGCGCGGCGTCGCCGCCCGCAACAACAGCCAGGGCATCAACGCATGCCGCTTCGAGATCAACCCCGCGGGCGCCGTCACCGTCTACGGCGGGAACGCCGGAAACCCGGTCACCTGGGTCCAGTTCGACTCGGTCCAGACGATCTGGCGCTGACCCGTCGACCCCCGGGGCCAGGCCGCCTAGCCTGGGGTCATGGCAGTCACCGGCACGGACCCGGGCGGGGACCCGGGGCTCTTCGGCCCCGGGTCCGTCACCTGGCAGCTGCACGGCGATCCCGTGATGTGGATCGGCGGGGTGCGCGCCCTGTACCTCCAGGCGCTGCACCCCGCCGCCATCCGCGGCGTCATGGCCAACAGCGACTTCCGCTCGGACGCCTGGGGCCGGCTCCTGCGCACCGCGAGCTTCGTCGGGACGCTCACCTACGGCACCACGGAGGCGGCCGAGGCCGCGGGCGCGCGCGTCCGGAAGATCCACCGCCTGCTCGGCGTCGACGACCCCGGGCTGCTGCTCTGGGTGCACTGCGCCGAGATCGACTCGTACCTCCACGTCGTACGGCGTTCCGGCATCCCGCTGACCGACGCCCAGGCCGACCGGTACGTGGACGAGCAGCGGACCGCCGCCCGGCTCGTCGGCCTCGACCCGGACGAGGTCCCCGGCGACACCGGCGCGCTCCGGCGCTACTTCGAGCGCGTCCGCCCCGAGCTGGCCGCCGGCCCGGACGCGCGGGCCGTCGACGACTTCCTGCGCGCCCCGCCCGTACCGCCCGCGCTCGTGCCCGCGCGCGAGGCGATCTGGCGGCGCGTGGCAGCACTCGCGTACGCCACTCTGCCCCCGTACGCCCATGAGCTGTACGGGCGCCCCGCGCCGCCCCCGGAGGCCGTCACGCACCGGCTCACGGCCACGGCCAATCTGCTGCGCTGCCTGCCGGACCGGCTCCGCTGGCGGCTGCCCCCGCGGCACATCCCGCGCGCGATGGAGCGGCTCGGCCAGGACACCCGGCCCGCGCCGTACAGTCTGCGCGCGAAGGCAGCCATACTGGACCGGCCGGGCCGGGAGGGGCGCGGCCACGGGGCAAACGGGGGCGACGGCACGCGATGGCGGACACGGACACCAGGCTGATCCAGGGCCGGTACCGGCTGCACGAGGTGATCGGTCGCGGCGGCATGGGCGAGGTGTGGCGGGCGACGGACGAGGCGCTCGGCCGGCGCGTCGCCGTCAAGTGCCTCCGGCCGCTCGGCCCGCAGCGGGACCCGGCCGCCCTCACCGTGCTGCGCGAGCGCTTCCGCCGCGAGGCCCGGGTGGCCGCCGCGCTCCAGCACCGCGGGATCACCGTCGTGCACGACTTCGGCGAGTCCGACGGCGTGCTGTTCCTCGTGATGGAGCTGCTCGACGGGCGCAACCTCAGCCAGCTGCTCGGCGACAACGGCAAGGACCCGCTCCCGGTCGGCCAGGTCGTCGACATCGCCGGACAGGTCGCCGACGCCCTCGCGTACACCCACCGCCAGGGTGTCGTGCACCGCGACCTGAAGCCCGCCAACATCGTGCGGCTCACCGACGGGGCGGTGAAGATCTGCGACTTCGGGATCGCGCGGTTCGCCGCCGACCACGGCATCACCTCCCGCCTCACCGGCACCGGCATCGCCATGGGCACCCCGCACTACATGTCGCCCGAGCAGATCGGCGGCGGCGGGGAGATCGACCACCGCAGCGACCTGTACTCGCTGGGCTGTGTGCTCTACGAGATCGCCACCGGCGTCCCGCCCTTCGACCTGGACGACACCTGGGCGGTCCTCGTCGGGCACCGCGACACCGTGCCCGCGCCGCTGCGCAGCCACCGCCCCGAGCTGCCCGCCGCCCTGGACCTGCTCGTCCTCGACCTGCTGGCCAAGGCCCCGGAGGCGCGGCCCCGGGACGCCGCCGAGATCCGTGCCCGGCTCACCGGCGCGCCCGCCGCCGCCCCGCCCGGGGCCCTCCCCGGCTGGGCCGGCGGGATCGGGACCGGCCGCGCGGCGACCAGCACGTTCATGGGCCTGCCCACGGCCCCGTACGACCCGGCGACGGCGCTGACGGGGGAGTGGACCCGGGCGACGGTGCCGGGCGCGGCGACGGGCACCGTGGCGTACGCGTACGGGGCGGCGGGCGCCGCCCCGGCCGCCGCCCCCGCCTCGGCGCAGACCTCCGCGCCCGGCCACGACCACAGCACCCTGCCGGGCACCGGACCGGTCCCGCTGACCGCCCCGGACCCCGGCACGGGCCCGGAGCCCGCCGACTCCCCGGCCTCGGCCTCCGCCTCGGAGCTGATCGCCGTGCTCTCCGGCCGGCACCGCGCCGGTCTCGGCCTCGGCCGGCTGGGCCGCTGGGCGGAGGCGGCCCAGGTGCACGGGACCGTCGTGCGGGACCGGGGCCGGGTCCTCGGCGCCGACCACCCGGACACCCTGGCCAGCCGCTACGAACTGGCCTTCGCCCTCGCCCGCTCGGCCCGGCCGGAGGACGCGCTGCGCGAGTTCGGCGGCGTCTCGGAGGGCCGCGCCCGCGCCCTCGGCGCCGACCACGCCGACACCCTCGCGGCGCGCCAGGAGACCGCGTACGTCCTCGGCGGGCTCGGCCGCCACGGCGAGGCGCACGCGGTCTACGCGGCCGTGCTCGCCGCGCGCGAACGGACCATGGGCGAGCGGCACCCGGACACCCTGCGCTGCCGGCACAACCTGGCCTTCACCCTCGGCCGCCTCGGGCGCCTCCCGGAGGCGTACGCGACGGCCCGCGAGGTCGCCGACGCGCGCGCCCGGCTGCTCGGCGCCGACCACCCCGACACCCTCGCCACCCGGCACGAGGTGGCGCACCTGCTGGGCCGGCTCGGGCGCTGGCGGGACGCGCTGGACGAGTACGGCGAGGTGGCCGACGCGCGGACGGCCGCCCTCGGCACCGACCACCCCGACACGCTGGCCGCCCGCTACGAGGCGGGCATCTGCCTCGGCCGCCTCGGGCGCTCGGCCGAGGCCGCCGAGCTGTACCGGGAGCTCGCCGAGGACCGCGCCAGGACCGCCGGGCCCGAGCACCCCGAGACGCTGCGCGCCCGGCACGGCCTCGGCGTGAGCCTGGGGCGGCTCGGCCGGTGGGAGGACGCGCTGGCCGAGGCCCGCGCGGTGGGCGGGCTGCGCACGCGCGTGCTCGGCCCGGACCATCCCGACACGCTGATCAGCCACCGCGAGATCGCCATAGGGCTCGGCTGGCTGGGGCGCCACGACGAGGCCCTGGCGGAGTACCGCCGGGTCGCCGACACCCGCACCCGCACCCTCGGCGCCACCCACCCGGACACGATCGCCGCCCGCGCGGACGAGGCCCACTGCCGCGAACGCGGGGCGGGCCACCGCCCCTGAGACCGCCCGGTCCGGGCGGGCCACCGCCCCTGAAGCCGCCCGATCGAGGCGGGCCACCGCCCCTGAGGCCGCCCGGTCCAGGCGGGCCACCGCCCCTGACCGCCGGTCCGGCCGGGCCACCGCCCCCGGCACCGCCCGGTCCGGGCGGTGTCGCCCCTCCGGCCTCGCCCCACGCCCTCTGTCCCTCCCGCCCTCCCAGGTGCTAGCAAGGGGCATGACCGCACACGCACAGCGCTCCTACGACGCCGTCATCGTGGGCGGTGGGCACAACGGCCTCGTCGCCGCCGCCTACCTCGCTCGCGCGGGACACCGCGTCCTCGTCCTCGAACGGCTCGGCACCACCGGCGGGGCCGCCGTGTCCACCCGGCCGTTCCCCGGGGTGGACGTCCGGCTGTCCCGGTACTCGTATCTCGTCTCGCTGCTCCCGCAGAAGATCGTCCGCGAGCTCGGGCTGCGCTTCGCCGTCCGGAAGCGGACCGTCTCCTCGTACACCCCGTACGGCGACTCCGGACTGCTCGTCGGCGGCGACGCCGAGCGCACCCGGGCCTCGTTCGCGGCGCTCACCGGCTCGGACCGGGAGTACGAGGCGTGGCGCGCCTTCTACCGGCGGACCGTGCGGGCCGCGCGGCGGATCTTCCCGACGCTGACCGAGCCGCTGCCGGAGCGGCACGTGCTGCGCGCGCGGGTCGCCGACGACACGGCCTGGAAGATGCTGTTCGAGGAGCCCATCGGGGTCGCGGTGGAGCGGGAGTTCGCCAGCGACCTGGTGCGCGGGGTGGTCCTCACCGACGCCCTGATCGGCACGTTCGCCGACGCCCACGACCCCTCGCTGGTCCAGAACCGCTGCTTCCTCTACCACGTGATCGGCAACGGCACCGGCGACTGGGACGTGCCGGTCGGCGGCATGGGCGCCCTCACCGACGCGCTCGCCGACGCCGCCCGCGCGGCCGGCGCGACGATCCTCACCGGCCACGAGGCCGTCCGGATCGACACCGACGGCGCCCGCGCGGAGGTCGCGTACCGCACCGCCGAAGGCGAGGGCACGGTCGGCGCCCGGCACGTGCTCGTGAACGCCTCCCCGCAGGCCCTGGCCGCCCTGGTCGGCGACCCGGCGCCGGCACCGGCCGAGGGCGCCCAGCTCAAGGTGAACATGGTGCTCACCCGCCTCCCCAGGCTCCGCGACCGGGCCGTGGACCCGCGCGAGGCGTTCTCCGGCACCTTCCACATCGCCGAGGGGTACGGGCAGTTGGCGACCGCGTACGCCGAGGCGGCGAGCGGGCGGCTGCCCTCGGCGCCGCCGTCCGAGATCTACTGCCACACCCTGACCGACCCGAGCATCCTCGGGCCCGAGGCCGCCGCTCGCGGCCTTCAGACCCTCACCCTCTTCGGGCTGCACGCGCCCGCGCGGCTCTTCGCCGCCGATCCGGAAGGCGCGCGGGAGGCGCTTCTCAAGGCCACGCTCGACCAGCTCGACACATGTCTCGACGAGCCGATCGCCGACTGCCTGGCCCGCGACGCCGACGGGCGGCCCTGCGTCGAGGCGAAGAGCCCGCTCGACCTCGAACGCGAACTGCGGCTGCCCGGCGGGCACATCTTCCACCGCGACCTGTCCTTCCCGTATCTGGCTCCGGACGCCGGCCGCTGGGGCGTGGCGACGCGGCACGCCAACGTGCTGCTGTGCGGCGCGGGCGCGGTGCGCGGCGGCGGGGTGAGCGGGGTGCCCGGCCACAACGCGGCGATGGCGGTGCTGGAGGCGGACCGGCGAAGGGCCTGGCGAGGGGCCGCCGGTTGACCCGCCGGCTGCTCCCACCGGCGGCGTGAAGCTGATCTGCGAGTGCGCTTAAGAAATCCTCGATGGACCATGGGCTCCAGGTACGGAAGATTCTCTTCCAGGGATCTTGGGTGCTTCGTCGCGCCCGGGGCCTGCACATCACAGGACGCGTACGTCGGGAGCCGTTACATTGAAGGCGCTGGTCAAGCAGAAGGCGGAGCCGGGACTCTGGCTCATGGACGTTCCCATGCCCGAGGCCGGTCCGGGTGACGTACTGATCAAGGTGAAGCGGACCGGCATCTGCGGGACGGATCTGCACATCCGCTCCTGGGACGGCTGGGCGCAGAAGACGATCGCGACCCCGCTGACCCTCGGCCACGAGTTCGTCGGCGAGGTCGTCGAGACCGGCCGCGACGTCGTGGACATCGCGGTCGGCGACCTGGTCAGCGGCGAGGGCCACCTGGTGTGCGGCAAGTGCCGCAACTGCCTGGCCGGCCGCCGCCACCTCTGCCGCGCCACCGTGGGCCTCGGCGTCGGCCGGGACGGCGCCTTCGCCGAGTACGTGGTGCTGCCCGCGTCCAACGTCTGGGTGCACCGCGTCGAGGTGGACCTCGACGTCGCCGCGATTTTCGACCCCTTCGGCAACGCGGTGCACACCGCGCTGTCCTTCCCGCTCGTCGGCGAGGACGTGCTGGTCACCGGCGCGGGCCCGATCGGCATCATGGCCGCCGCCGTCGCCAAGCACGCCGGCGCCCGCCACGTCATGATCACCGACGTGAGCGAGGAGCGCCTGGCGCTGGCCCGCAAGGCGGGTGTCTCGCTCGCGCTGAACGTCGCCGAGCAGACCATCGCGGACGGCCAGCGCACGCTGGGCCTGAAGGAGGGCTTCGACGTCGGTCTGGAGATGTCCGGCAACCCGCGCGCGATGCGCGACATGGTCGCCAACATGACCAACGGCGGCAAGATCGCCATGCTGGGCCTGCCGAGCGAGGACTTCGCCGTCGACTGGGCGAAGATCGTCACGTCCATGATCACCATCAAGGGCATCTACGGCCGCGAGATGTTCGAGACCTGGTACGCCATGTCGGTGCTCCTGGAGGGCGGCCTCGACCTCGCCCCCGTGATCACCGGCCGCTACGCCTACACCGACTTCGAGGCGGCCTTCGACGACGCCGCCTCCGGCAAGGGCGGCAAGATCATCCTCGACTGGACCGTCTGAACCGCCTGACCCCGTACGAAGACCTTCAGGAGCTGCACCCCTCATGTTCGATTCCGTACGCGACGACGTCCGCACCACCCTCGAAGAGATCAGGCAGGCCGGTCTCCACAAGCCCGAGCGGGTCATCGGCACCCCGCAGAACGCGACTGTCGAGGTCACCTCGGGCGGCCGCCCCGGCGAGGTGCTGAACTTCTGCGCCAACAACTACCTCGGCCTCGCCGATCACCCCGAGGTCGTCGCCGCCGCCCACGAGGCGCTCGACCGCTGGGGCTACGGCATGGCCTCGGTCCGCTTCATCTGCGGCACCCAGGAGGTCCACAAGGAGCTGGAGGCGCGGCTGTCCGCCTTCCTCGGCCAGGAGGACACGATCCTCTACTCCTCCTGCTTCGACGCCAACGGCGGCGTCTTCGAGACGATCCTCGGCCCCGAGGACGCCGTCATCTCCGACGCCCTCAACCACGCCTCCATCATCGACGGCATCCGCCTCTCCAAGGCCCGCCGCTTCCGCTACGCCAACCGCGACATGGCCGACCTGGAGCAGCAGCTCAAGGCGGCCGACGAGGGCGGCGCCCGGCGCAAGCTCATCGTCACCGACGGCGTCTTCTCCATGGACGGCTACGTCGCGCCGCTCGACGAGATCTGCGACCTGGCCGAGCGCTACGACGCCATGGTCATGGTCGACGACTCGCACGCCGTCGGCTTCGTCGGCCCCGGCGGGCGCGGCACGCCCGAGCTGCACGGCGTGATGGACCGCGTCGACATCATCACCGGCACCCTCGGCAAGGCCCTCGGCGGCGCCTCCGGCGGCTACGTCGCGGCCCGCGCCGAGATCGTCGCCCTGCTGCGCCAGCGCTCGCGCCCGTACCTGTTCTCCAACACCCTCGCCCCGGTGATCGCCGCCGCCTCCCTCAAGGTCCTCGACCTGCTGGAGTCCGCCGGCGACCTGCGCGAGCGCCTCAACGCCAACACGGCGCTGTTCCGCTCCCGCATGACCGAGGCGGGCTTCGACATCCTCCCCGGCGACCACGCCATCGCCCCCGTCATGATCGGCGACGCCGCCGAGGCGGGGAAGATGGCCGAGCTGCTCCTGGAGCGCGGGGTGTACGTGATCGGCTTCTCGTACCCGGTCGTCCCGCAGGGCGCCGCCCGCATCCGCGTGCAGCTCTCGGCGGCCCATTCCACGGACGACGTGCACCGCGCGGTGGACGCGTTCGTCGAGGCCCGGGACGCCCTGCGAAACTAGGGGCATGATCGAAGCGCGGCGGCTGCACATCCTCCGGGCGGTGGCCGACCACCGTACCGTCACGGCGGCTGCCGCCGCGCTCTACCTCACCCCCTCCGCGGTCTCCCAGCAGCTCGCCGCCCTGGAGCAGGAGACCGGCCACCGGCTGGTCGACCGCAACGCCCGCGGCGCCCGGCTCACCCCCGCCGGCGAGATCCTGCTGAGCCACGCCAACGCCGTCCTGGCCCAGCTGGAGCGGGCCGAGGCCGAGCTGGCGGCGTACGGCTCCGGCGAGGCCGGTACGGTCACGGTGGCCGCCTTCGCCACCGGCATCGGCCTCGCGGTCGCCCCCGCGATCGGCTCGCTGGCCCGCACCTCGCCCGGCATCCGGGTCCGGGTCCAGGACGCGGAGGGCGACGAGAGCCTGCTGATGGTGCTGGACCGGCAGGTGGACGTGGCGGTCGCGGTCGAGTACCGGGGCGCGCCCCGCGAGGACGACCCCCGGCTCACCCGCGTCCCGCTGTACGCGGAGCCGTTCGACGTGGTGCTGCCACCGGACCACGCGCTCGCCGGCCGCGAGCGGATCTCGCTGGCCGAGCTGGCCAAGGACCCCTGGATCGGCCAGTCCGCCGGCAACCCCTGCCACGACGTCACCGTCCTGGCGTGCGAGTACGCGGGCTTCGAACCGGGCTTCGCGCACGTCTCCGACGACTTCCGCGCCGTGGTCGCGCTGGCCGGGGCGGGCGCCGGGGTGGCGCTGGTGCCGCGCTCGGCGCTGCGCGGCACCGACCTCACCGGGGTGGTCGTCCGCCCCGTCGACGGGGTGGCCCCCACCCGCCGCGTCTTCGCCGCCGTCCGGCGCGGCGCCGAGGAGCACCCGCTGATCAGCCCGGTCCTCGACGCCCTGCGCGAGGCGGCCGGGAGGGACTGAGAGGCCGCTGTCAGTCGGCGAGGCCCGCCTCACGGTCCGCCGCCGCGATCTGCCCGTGGAACCGGCGGTGCACCCAGTGGCGCTCGCCGAGCAGGTCGAGCCGCCCCCAGCGGCCGGAGACCGGGCCGAGCCGGGTGGCCCGGGGCAGCGTGGCCGCCAGCCCGCGGGGCCGGGCGCCGCCGGAGAAGGCCGTGCCGTCCAGCACGTACACGGCGTCCTTGGTGACCGCCACGCAGCGGTAGGTGTTCCGGAGCATCGTGAGGCCGGTGAGATAGGTGAGGACGAAGTAGCCGAAGTTCGGCGCGCTCTGACAGACGAACGCCTGCCGGATCTCGCTCCCGTCGGGCAGGAACGCCGCGGCGCGCCGCGCCAGGTCGGGCCGGGGCGCGGGGTCGGGCGGCACCGGGCCGGGCCCGGCGGTCGAGTCGTGCGTCATGCCGCCTGTCTGCCCGCGCGCCTGGGGCGGTACGCCCGGATCCGGTCCGCCGCCGGGCCGCCGGTCCTATCATCGGCTGATGATCGACACTGTCGTCCTGCGCACCGAGCCGGTCCCGTCCCCGTCCCCCTCCCCGTCCCCGTCCGCCCTCGTGCTCCGGCCCTGGGTGGCACAGGACGCCGCCGCTGTGGTCGAGGCGTACCGGGACCCGGTGCTGCGCCGCTGGGTGCGCGCGGTCCCCGAGACCGAGGCGGACGCCCTGCGCTGGGTCGGCGAGCAGCAGCGGGCCTGGGCCGAGGGGACCCGGTACGCCTTCGCGGTCCTGGCGGCCGACGGGGGCGCCGGGGCGGACGGGGCCGACGGTGCCGGTGCGGCGGTCGGGTCCGACGGGGCCGGTGCGGCGGTCGGCCCGGCGCTCGCCAACGTCGTCCTCAAGCGTCCGGCGGGCGGCGGCCCGGTGGCGGAGGTGGGGTACTGGACCGCGGCGCCCGCCCGGGGCCTGGGTGTGGCGCCGCGTGCCCTGGAGGCCGTCACCCGCTGGGCCTTCGCGACCTTCGGGCCCGCCGGTCTGGAGCGGCTGGAGCTGCTGCACCAGGTGGACAACCCGGCCTCCTGCCGGGTGGCCGGGAAGAGCGGCTACGCCTTCGCGCGGATCCTGCCCGCGGCGCCGCCGGACTTCCCGCTCGACGGGCACCTGCACCTGCGTCACCGGGACGGCTGAGCCCCCGCGCCCGAGCCCCCCGTACCAGAGCCCCCCCGTACCAGAGCCCCCCCGTACCAGAGCCCCCCCGCCTGAGCCCCTCCGCGCCCGAGCTGCCGCGCCCGGCTCAGTCCGCCGACCGCACCCACCCCACCGCCTCGATCCGGGCGCCGTCCGCCGGGCGGGCCTCGTCGAAGAGCGGGCGGCCCGCCGCGTCGAGGAGCCGCAGCGCGTCCACGTACACGCCCCGGCCGACGTAGCGCCGGTCCGTCGCGCAGCGCCAGCGGAGGCGCGCGGGCGGGCCGTCCGCCGGGAGCTCGGCCGTGACCGTGTGCCAGGTGCGGCCGGACCAGCCGCTCGCCGCCCCGGCGGGGTGGGCGGCCGGGGTGCCGTCGGTGGTGGTGAAGGGGACCGGCCGCCAGGTGGCGCCGCCGTCCCGGGTGGCCTCCAGGAAGACGCCGTCGGCGCCCGGCTCGGTGTCCCACCACAGCGCGCAGCCGAGCCGCCCGGCGCCCGGGACGGCGGGCAGGGTGAGGGTCGCGGCGGTGTCGTTCGCCATGCCGGCGAACCAGGCGGTCCGCCCGCACGCCGGGAGTACGGGCACGGCGCGGGCGAGCCGGTCGGCGGCGGCGACCCGGGGCGCGGAGCCGGAACGCCAGGTGCGGACGGGGTGGACGGAGTTGCCGAGGACGATGAGGAAGGAGTCGGTGGTGGGGTCCAGGACGAGACTGGTGCCGGTGAAGCCGGTGTGACCGGCGGTGCGCGGGGTGGCCAGGGCGCCCATGTACCAGTGCTGGTAGAGCTCGAAGCCCAGACCGTGCTCGTCGCCGGGGAACGCGGTGTTGAAGTCGGTGAACATCAGCTCCACGGAGGCGGGGGAGAGGATCCGCGCCCGGCCGTATGCCCCGCCGTTGAGCAGGGTGCGGGCCAGGACGGCGAGGTCCCAGGCGGTGGCGAAGACCCCGGCGTGACCGGCGACCCCGCCCATCCCGTACGCGTTCTCGTCGTGCACCTCGCCCCACACCAGGCCCCGGTCCAGTCCCGACCAGGGCGCGCGGGCGTCCTCGGTGGCGGCGATCGAGGGCCGCCACGAGAGCGGGGGATTGAAACGCGTGCGGTGCATCCCGAGCGGAGCGGTGATCTCGGTCCGGAGCAGGTGATCCAAGGGGTGACCGGTGATCCGCTCCAGGATCAGCTGGAGCGTGATCAGGTTGAGGTCGGAGTAGAGGTAGACCGTGCCCGGCGGGTTCGCGGGCACCTCGTTCCACAGCAGCCTCAGCCGCCCCTCGTGCGTCGGCTCCTTGTAGAGGGGGATCCAGGCGCGGAAGCCCGAGGTGTGGGTGAGCAGCTGACGGACCGTGATGCCGCCCTTGCCGCCGCCCCCGAACTCCGGCAGATACGCCGTGACCCGCTCCTCCAGGGCCAGCGCGCCCCGCTCGATCTGCTGGACGGCCAGGATCGAGGTGAAGAGCTTGGAGACCGAGGCCAGGTCGAAGACCGTGTCCTCGCGCATCGGGATCCGCCGCTCGGGCGGCAGCTCGACGCCGGTGTCGGTCTTCTCGTCGTACGCCGCGTAGCGCACGGCCATGCCGATCGGCCGGTGCAGCGCGACCGTCCCGCCGCGCCCCGCGAGCAGCACCGCGCCCGCGTACCACGGGTGCGCCGCGCCCCCGGTGGGCCGGAGGAAGCTCTCGGCGTCGGCGACGAGGCGGTCCAGGTGCTCCGGGAGCAGCCCCGCGCGCTCGGCCGAGCCGTGCCGCAGCACGGTCCGCCGCGCCCCGCCGCCGCCCGCCCCGCCCGCCCCCGCGGAGCCCGGGGCCCCGTCGCCTCCTCCGGGCTCGGCGGCTCCGGCCGCCCCCGGCACCGTACCGATCATCAGCGCACCTCCCAGCGCGAGCACTCCGCCGCCGAACCTCCGACGGCTCGGTCCCGAACCCCCGTACCCCGGTGTCCTCGTGGATTCCGTCATGCCCAGCCTCTCCCACGCGGCCCGCCGCCCCGAAACAATCTGACACTGCATCAGAAAATCTCTTCCCTCGGCACACCGGCTGCGGCACCATGCCGCCCATGCAGACGGAGCTGAGTCGCACCCTGGGCATCGAGCACGCCATCTTCGGCTTCACGCCCTTCCCGGCGGTGGCCGCCGCCATCACCCGAGCAGGCGGATTCGGCGTCCTGGGCGCCGTCCGCTACACCGCCCCCGACGACCTCGCCCGCGACCTCGACTGGATGCAGGAGCACACCGACGGGCTGCCCTACGGCCTCGACGTCGTCATGCCCGCCAAGAAGGTCGACGGGGTCAGCGAGGCGGACGTGGAGGCGATGATCCCCGAGGGGCACCGCGCCTTCGTCCGCGACACCCTCGCCAAGCACGGCGTCCCCGAGCTCGCCGAGGGCGAGAGCTCCGGCTGGCGCATCACCGGCTGGATGGAACAGGTCGCCCGCAGCCAGCTCGACGTCGCCTTCGACTACCCGATCAAGCTGCTGGCCAACGCCCTCGGCTCGCCCCCCGCCGACGTCGTCGAGCGGGCCCACGCCCACGGCGTCCTCGTCGCCGCCCTCGCCGGCAGCGCCCGGCACGCCCGCCACCACGCCGAGGCCGGCATCGACGTCGTCGTCGCCCAGGGCTACGAAGCCGGCGGCCACACCGGCGAGATCGCCTCCATGGTCCTCACCCCCGAGGTCGTCGAGGCCGTCGGCCCGCTGCCCGTGCTCGCCGCCGGCGGCATCGGCAGCGGCGAGCAGATCGCCGCCGGCCTCGCCCTCGGCGCCCAGGGCGTCTGGCTCGGCTCCCTCTGGCTCACCACCACCGAGGCCGAGCTCCACTCCCGCGCCCTCACCGCCAAGCTGCTCGCGGCCGGCTCCGGCGACACCGTCCGCTCCCGCGCCCTCACCGGCAAGCCCGCCCGCCAGCTCCGCACCGAGTGGACCGACGCCTGGGACGACCCGGCGGGACCCGGCACGCTGCCCATGCCGCTCCAGGGCCTCCTCGTCGCCGAGGCCGTCTCCCGGATCCAGAAGTACGAGGTGGCGCCGCTGCTCGGCACGCCCGTCGGCCAGATCGTCGGCCGGATGAACACCGAGCGCAGCGTCCAGCAGGTCTTCGACGAGCTGACCAGCGGCTTCGAGAAGGCCATCGACCGGATCAACCGCATCGCCGGAAGGAGTACGTCGTGACCGTGGAGTCGTGGGGGTCCCCCCGGACGAAGTCTGGGGGAGGGTTTTGGTCCCAGGCCGCCGCCGACCCCGCCCGTGCCGTCCTGGTCGCCCCCGACGGCGAGACCTGGACCGCCGGACGCCTGCTCGCCGACGCGAACCGGCTGGTGCACGGGCTGCGCGCGGCCGGGATGGAGCGCGGCGACGCCTTCGCCGTCGTCCTGCCCAACGGCGTCCCCTTCCTCACCGCCCACCTCGCCGCGACCCAGGCGGGCTTCTACCTCGTCCCGGTCAACCACCACCTGGTCGGCCCCGAGATCGCCTGGATCGTCGCCGACTCCGGCGCCAAGGTCCTGCTCGCCGACGAGCGCTTCGCCGAGGCCGCCGTCCAGGCCGCCGACGAGGCGGGGCTCCCGGCGGAGCGGCGGTACGGGGTCGGGGCGCTGCCCGGCTTCCGCCCGTACGCCGAACTCCTCGACGGACAGCCCGAGTCGGCGCCCGCCGACCGCACCCTCGGCTGGGTGATGAACTACACCTCGGGCACCACCGGCCGCCCCCGGGGCATCCGCCGCCCGCTGCCCGGCAAGCTGCCCGAGGAGACCTACCTCGGCGGCTTCCTCGGCATCTTCGGCATCCGGCCCTTCGACGGCAACGTCCACCTGGTCTGCTCGCCGCTCTACCACACGGCCGTGCTGCAGTTCGCCGCCGCCGCCCTGCACATCGGGCACCCGCTCGTCCTCATGGACAAGTGGACCCCCGAGGAGATGCTGCGGCTCATCGACGTCCACCGCTGCACCCACACCCACATGGTGCCGACCCAGTTCCATCGGCTGCTCGCGCTGCCCGCCGAGACCCGGGACCGCTACGACGTCTCCTCCATGCGGCACGCCATCCACGGCGCCGCGCCCTGTCCCGATCACGTCAAGCGCGCGATGATCGAGTGGTGGGGCCACTGCGTCGAGGAGTACTACGCGGCCAGCGAGGGCGGCGGCGCCTTCGCCACCGCCGAGGACTGGCTCAAGAAGCCCGGCACCGTCGGCCGCGCCTGGCCCATCAGCGAGCTCGCCGTCTTCGACGACGACGGCGAGCGGCTCCCGCCCGGACGGCTCGGGACGGTGTACATGAAGATGAGCACCGGCGGCTTCCGCTACCACGGCGACGAGGCCAAGACGCGCTCCAGCCGCATCGGCGACTTCTTCACCGTCGGCGACCTCGGCGTCCTCGACGAGGACGGCTATCTTTTCCTCCGCGACCGCAAGATCGACATGATCATCTCGGGCGGGGTGAACATCTACCCCGCCGAGATCGAGTCCGCGCTCCTCGCGCACCCGGCCGTCGCCGACGCCGCCGCCTTCGGCATCCCGCACACCGACTGGGGCGAGGAGGTCAAGGCGGTCGTCGAGGCGGCCGAGGGCCACGCGCCCGGACCGGAGCTCGCCGCCGCGATCCTGGCCCACTGCGAAACCCGCCTCGCCGGATATAAACGTCCGAAGTCCGTGGACTTCATCACGGCCATGCCCCGCGATCCGAACGGCAAGCTGTACAAGCGCCGGCTCCGTGATCCGTACTGGGAGGGCCATGACCGGCCGCTCTGACGGACTCTGACCTTCTGTCAGCTCCCGGCCCACGCGGTGGGACGGAAGGCGATCCTCCCTTTATGGCAGGATTCAAGGCATGAGTTCGAGCACGGCAGCACTGACCCGACAATGGACCACCTGGGGGCCGATCGTCGCCGCGGTGGGCCTCGCCCTCGGCTGGGGGCGTGACCTGCCCGGCTTCGCGGTGGTCCTCATCGCGGCCTGTCTCTTCGCCGCGGTGCTCGCCGCCGTGCACCACGCGGAGGTGATCGCCCACCGGATCGGCGAGCCCTACGGCTCCCTCGTCCTCGCGGTCGCCGTCACCATCATCGAGGTCGGCCTGATCGTCACCCTGATGGCCGGCGGCGGCAGCGGCACCTCCACCTACGCCCGTGACACTGTCTTCGCCGCCGTCATGATCACCTGCAACGGCATCGTCGGCCTGTCGCTGCTCGTCGGCGCCCTGCGCAACCGCGTCGCCGTCTTCAACGCCGAGGGCTCCGGCGGCGCCCTCGCCACCGTCTGCACCCTCGCGGTGATGACCCTGGTGCTGCCGACCTTCACCACCAGCCACCCCGGCGCCGAGTTCTCCAGCGCCCAGCTCGCCTTCGCCGCCGTCGCCTCCATCTGCCTGTACGGCGTGTTCGTCGCGGTGCAGACGGTCCGGCACCGCGACTACTTCCTCCCGGTGCCACGGCCCGGCCAGGGCGGCAAGGAGTCCGAGGACGACCACGCCGACCCGCCGACCTCCCGCGAGATGTGGATCAGCCTCGGGCTGCTCCTCCTCGCCCTGATCGCCGTGGTCGGCAACGCCAAGCTGGTCTCGCCCACCATCGAGGAGGGCGTCGAGTCCGCCGGACTGCCCAAGGCGGTCGTCGGTGTCGTGATCGCCCTCATGGTGCTGCTCCCCGAGACCCTCGCCGCCGTCCGCGCGGCCCGCCGGGACCGGATGCAGACCAGCATGAACCTGGCCTACGGCTCCGCCATCGCCAGCATCGGTCTGACCATCCCGGCGATCGCGCTGGCCTCCATCTGGCTCTCCGGCCCCCTCGTCCTCGGCCTGGGCCCCCTCCACATGGTGCTGCTCGGCCTCACCGCCGTGGTGAGCGCCCTGACCGTGGTGCCCGGACGGGCCACGCTGCTCCAGGGCGGCGTCCATCTGTCGATCTTCGCCGCCTTCGTGTTCCTGTCGTTCAGCCCCTGACGACCACGACCCTCAGCTCCGGCGAGCGCAGGATGTCCTTCTCGCAGAAACGGGAGGTCACCCAGCGCTCGCCGGAGTACAGCGCCGTCTGGTCGCTGTAGTGCGGCGAGCGAGGGTTCGAGGACTGGGAGTAGGTCAGCAGCGTGCGGGCCACCGGGCACCGCCCGCCGTCCCAGCCCACCGCCTGCACATGGCTGGTCCCGTGCGCGACCTCCGTGTAGCCGCCGCCCGCCGGGTTCCACACCGGCTCCGTCTTGTTCCAGACGCCCAGCGCCTCGGTGCCGCCGCCCACCGGGATCCGCACCCCGTCGCGCACCACGAACTGGTGCCGCCCGAGTGGCGCGTCCAGCGCGATCCCCGCCGCCCGCAGCTCGGCCACCGCGTCCCGCAGGGCCTTGGCGAAGCCCGGCGCGCCGGTGTTCAGGGTGTTCGGGGTGCCGACCGGGTCGGCCGCCGAGAACGGCACCTTCCACTGCTCCGCCCCCGGCACCGTCGCCGTGAACCGGCGCCAGAACCGGTCGAAGAGCAGCGCGCCCCGGCTCCCCGCGTCCATCGTCCGGTCCCACGCGCCCAGCACCCGGCACGCCTCCGGCTCGTCCGCGAGCACCGCCGCGCAGGCCCGCGCCGTGTCGGCCGCCGCCAGATCACCGGCCGGCGCCCGGTCGGCGTACTGCTGCCGCTGGAGGTCGGCCACGGTCAGGCCGCCCCGGGCCGCCATGGCCGCCACGTCCTCGACCGCGCCCCGGGTGCGCAGCGAGCGCTGCGTCCCGATCGTGCCGAAGATCCGCTCGTAGCCGGTGACCGGCCGCTCGGCGTTGGCCAGCCAGGCGCTGTCGTTGGAGTTCTCCACGTACGGGGCGTCCCGCAGCACCGGCATCCGCGCGGGCCCGAAGATCCCCGGCTGCGCCGCGTCCGGGTCCGAGCCGAGCGCGCACTCCGCGCGCGAGCCGTCCAGCACCGCGACGCCCGAGGCCGGGTAGGTGGCCCGGCCGAGCGGGGTCGAGCAGCGCGCGGCCAGCTCGTCGGTGATCCTCGGCAGCACCTGGGACTGGGTGAAGAGGGTGTGGCCCGAGGAGTCGGCGGCGATCGTGTTCACCCACGGCAGGCCCTGGGTCCGCCGCAGCGCGTCGGCCAGGCCCTGCGTGGACCGGGCCCGGGCGAAGCCCAGCGCCGTGTCGGAGGCCCGCAGGTTCGCCGCGTTCGGGTCGTTCAGCGCGTACGCCGTCGTCGCGGTCCACGGCAGCGGGAGCTGCGCGCCGAGCCCGGAGACGACCGGCCCGTACCGGGTCCACCACTGGGTACGGGTGACGGGGGCGCCGTCCTTGACCGCGACCGTGACCGTCCGCCGGGTCATCCGCTCCGGCCTGCCGTCCACCAGGTACGCGGTGGGGTCGGCCGGGTCGAGGGTGAGCTGGTGCAGGCTGAGCGGCACGCCGGTGGCGACGGTGTGGCTCCAGGCCACCTTCTCGTTGAAGCCGATGCTGACCGGGACGGTGCCGAGCAGCGAGGCGCCGGAGACGTTCAGCTCGCCGGGGATCGTCTGCTGCGACTGCCAGAAGCGCCGGCCGCCCTGCCAGGGGTAGTGCGGGTTGCCCAGCAGCAGCCCGCGCCCGTTCGCCGTGGTGCCGCCCTGGAAGGCGACGGCGTTCGAGCCCATCGTGGCGTTCTCGGCCGCGAACAGCGTCCGCGCCGCCTCGGCGGTGCGCTCCGGGTCCGGGACGGCGGGGGAGCCCCCGGCCCCGGCGGCGCGCCCGGCGGCGGCCGGCCCGGCGGCGGCCGGCCCGGCGGCGGCCGGCCCGGTGGCCCCGGTCCCGGCGGCGGCCGGGGGCGCGGCGGCCGTGATGCCGTCGGCGCCCCGCCCCTGCCCGCCGAGGACGGACACGGCCCAGCCGCGCCGGGCCACGTCGAGCTCGGTGACCGGGCGGACCCAGGCCGCGCCCGCGCAGGCCGGGTCGGTGATCCGGTTCTTCCGCAGCCAGGCGTTGTACCCGGCGGCCCAGCCCCGCATCAGCTCCCGGGACTGCCGGCTCGGACCGGCGGGCGCGGGTGTGGCGAGCAGCGCCTCCACCGTGCGGGCGTCCTTCGCGCCGCGGAAGAACAGGTCGCTGGAGAGGTTCCTCGTCGCCGAGGACAGCGAGCCGTCGGGAGCGCCGTCGGCGCCGAAGTACCGCGAGCGTTCGCCGTCCACGGTGACGAAGCCGTCGGCGAGCACGCAGACCTGGTCCGCGGCCTGCGCCCAGCCGGTGCCGAAGCCCAGGTTCGCGTAGTCCTTCGCCACGATGTGCGGGATGCCGTACTCGGTGTAGCGGATGACGGCCGACAGGCCGCGGTCCGAGGGGTGATGCCCCCGGTCGCCGGTGTCGGCGACGGCCGCGGCGGGCAGTGAGGCGGTGACGGTCGCGAGGGCCGCGCCGACCAGGGCCAGGCGTCGGAACCGGGCGGGGAGCGTGCTGCGCGAGTGCAAGGTTTCCTCCCAACGGGCGTACGGAGCGTGCGGGTTGGGCCATGCATTCAGCTGAGCGCTTGCTTTGTCAACATCCCGTTCGGTATCCGGGTACTTGACCGGCCGCCCCGGCCCGCCCAAGATCGGCGTCCATGGACCGAGGACTGGATCGAGGCCCGGAGCGCGGCCTGCTCACCCGTACCGTCGACAGCGTGCTGCGCCACAGCGCCCGGCGCGTCCCCGACCGGACCGCCGTCCGCTACGCCGACCGGACCTGGAGCTACGCGGAGCTGGACACCGCCGTCTCGACCGCCGCCGCCGTGCTGCGCGACCCCGACGGCGCCGGGCTCGCGGCCGGGGACCGGGTCGCCACCTACGGGCACAACTCGGACGCGTACCTGATCGCCTTCCTGGCCTGCGCCCGCGCCGGACTCGTCCACGTGCCGGTCAACCACCACCTCACCGGCGAGGACCTCGACTACCTGCTGCGTCAGTCCGGCAGCGCCCTGGTCCTCGCCGACCCGGCGCTGGCCGGCCGGGTGCCGGAGGACGTGCCCGTGCGGGCGCTGCGGGACGCCGAGGGCTCGCTGCTCGCGGAGCTGGCCGCGCCCCGGCCGTACGACGCCGACCGCGACCCCGGCGACCTCGTCCAGCTCCTCTACACCTCGGGCACCACCGCCCTGCCCAAGGGCGCGATGATGACCCACCGGGCCCTGGTCCACGAGTACGCGAGCGCCATCGAGGCCCTGGACCTCGGCGAGGACGACCGGCCCGTGCACGCGCTGCCGCTGTACCACTCGGCCCAGCTGCACGTCTTCCTGCTGCCGTACCTCGCCGTGGGCGCGGAGAACACCATCGTCGACGGCCCCGACCCGGAGCTCCTCTTCGGCCTCGTCGAATCCGGCCGCTGCGACAGCCTGTTCGCGCCGCCGACCGTGTGGATCGGGCTGGCCAACCACCCGGGCTTCGCCACCCGCGACCTCGCCGCCCTCGGCAAGGCGTACTACGGCGCCTCGATCATGCCCGTACCGGTCCTGGAGCGGCTGCGCGCCCGGCTGCCCGGACTGCGCTTCTACAACTGCTTCGGGCAGTCCGAGATCGGCCCGCTCGCCACCGTCCTCGGCCCGGCGGAGCACGAGGGCCGGCTGGACTCCTGCGGGCGCCCGGTCCGTCACGTCGAGGCCCGGGTCGTCGACGAGGACGGCGCGGACGTCCCCGACGGCACCCCGGGCGAAGTCGTCTACCGCTCACCGCAGTTGTGCGCGGGCTACTGGGAGAAGCCGGAGGAGACCGCGGCGGCCTTCCGCGGCGGCTGGTTCCACTCCGGCGACCTGGTCGTGCGCGACGCCGAGGGCTTTCTGACCGTCGTCGACCGGGTCAAGGACGTCATCAACTCCGGGGGCGTCCTCGTCGCCTCCCGGCAGGTCGAGGACGCCCTCTACACCCACCCCGCCGTCGCCGAGGCCGCCGTCGTCGGCCTCCCCGACGCGCGCTGGATCGAGGCGGTCACCGCCTTCGTCGTGCGGCGCGCCGAGGTCACCGAAGCCGAACTCCTCGCGCACGCACGGGAGAAGCTCGCCCACTTCAAGGCGCCCAAGCGGGTGCGTTTCGTGGCCGAGCTGCCCCGCAACGCCAGCGGGAAGATCCTCAAGCGCGAGCTGCGCGACCGCTACGGGGCGGCCTGACGGCCGGCGCGGGCTTCAGCCCTCGCGGGTCTCCATCACGCACAGCACGTTGCCCTCGCTGTCCTTGAACCAGGCGCCCCGCATGTCGTCCGACTCGACCACGCCGTCGACCGTCTTCAGGCCGGGCAGGTCGTACTCCTCGAAGGTCACGCCCCTGCCCCGCAGCTCCTTCATCTCGCCGTCGAGATCGGCGACCTTCCAGCTCGCGAGCGTGTGCTGGGCCTGGCCGCCGTAGGGGGTCTCGTACAGGCCGATCATGGACCCCCCGGTCTCGAACATCACGTCCTGGGGCGATTCCTTGACGAGCGTCAGGCCGAGGGTGTCGGTGTAGAAGCGCTTCGCGCGGGCCATGTCGTTGACCGGAATGATCGCGGCGATGGGGGACTCCGACAGCATCGCAACCACCTCCTGCCTCCAGGCTACGCGCCGTCCCGGAGGTCGACGATCCGCTTGATCTTCCCCACCGAACGCTCCAGCGTCTCCGGGTCCACCACCTCCACACCGACCGAGACACCGATCCCGTCCTTGACGGCGGCGGCGATCGCGCGGGCGGCCTCCCGGCGCTCCTCCGGCGTGGCCCCGGCGCGCGCCTCGGCCCGCACGGTCAGGGCGTCCAGGCGTCCCTCGCGGGTGAGCCGGAGCTGGAAGTGCGGGGCGACGGCGGGGGTGCGCAGGACGATCTCCTCGATCTGGGTGGGGAAGAGGTTCACCCCGCGCAGGATGACCATGTCGTCGGTGCGCCCGGTGACCTTCTCCATCCGCCGGAAGACCCGGGCGGTGCCGGGCAGCAGCCGGGTGAGGTCCCGGGTGCGGTAGCGGATCACCGGCATGGCCTCCTTGGTGAGCGAGGTGAAGACCAGCTCGCCCTCCTCGCCGTCCGGCAGCACCTCGCCGGTGATCGGGTCGACGACCTCCGGAAGAAAGTGGTCCTCCCAGATGTGGAGGCCGTCCTTGGTCTCCGCGCACTCCTGCGCCACCCCCGGGCCCATCACCTCGGACAGCCCGTAGATGTCCACGGCGTCCAGGGCGAAGCGCTCCTCGATCTCCCGGCGCATCTCCTCGGTCCAGGGCTCCGCCCCGAACACGCCGACCTTCAGGGAGGTGGTGCGCGGGTCGACGCCCTGCCGCTCGAACTCGTCGAGCAGGGTGAGCATGTACGAGGGGGTGACCATGATGACCTCCGGCCGGAAGTCCTGGATCAGCTGGACCTGCCGGGCGGTCATGCCGCCGGAGGCGGGGATCACCGTGCAGCCGAGCCGCTCGGCCCCGTAGTGGGCGCCGAGGCCGCCGGTGAACAGCCCGTAGCCGTAGGCCACATGGACCTTGTGGCCGGGCCGGGCGCCCGCCGCGCGCAGCGAGCGGGCGACCACGTCCGCCCAGGTGTCCAGATCCCGCTCCGTGTAGCCGACCACGGTGGGCCGCCCGGTGGTGCCGCTGGAGGCGTGGATGCGGCGGATCTCCGACTGGTCGACGGCGAACATCCCGAAGGGGTAGTGGGCGCGCAGGTCGGCCTTGGCGGTGAAGGGGAAGCGGGCCAGGTCGGCCAGGCTCCGGCAGTCCTCGGGCCGCACCCCGGCCGCGTCGAACGCCTGCCGGTAGAAGTCCACGTGCGCGTACGCGTGCCGCAGGGTCGCGCGCAGCCGTTCCAGCTGGAGGGTCTCCAGCTCCTCGCGTCCGAGTCGCTCGCCCGCGTCCAGCAGCTCGCCCATGTGCGCCACTCCCTCGCCTCGCGTACCACCCGCCGCCCGCCGTAAAACGGACGACCGATCATTCGGTCGATCTTCCGGGATCAGTAAATCCGGCCGCCCCCGGGGCTTGGCAAGGGGTCGGGAGGGGTTTTTCCTCGCTCGGGTGTCCGGCCGCCCGCCGCGCCCCCGGGAGCCGTCGTCCGGGCCGCCGCCGACGCGCTCCCGAAGCGCTTTCCCGCAGGTCACGGACGTCTGCCGAAGATCACACATTCGGGTGTGATTGTCCCCGGGAGCGCAGGAACGGTGCTGCGCCGGGGAAGGGGGAACGGAAGATGATCCCGTCCGGCTCCCCTCCCCACCCCCCGGACGAAATGGACCCCCATGCCTGTCCTGTGCCGTCCCGCCGTCGCCGTGCCCGAGCACGTCATCACCCGGGAAGAGACCCTCGATCTGGCCCGCGCCCTGCACGCGGACCACGAGCGGCTCCCGCTCGTGCTGCGCCTGATCGAGAACACCGGCGTCGCCAAGAGGCACCTCGTGCAGCCCATCGGGCGCACCCTCGCCCACCCGGGCTTCGAGGCGCGCAACGCGACGTACGAGACCGAGGCCAAGGCACGCGTCCCCGCCGTCGTCGCCGAGGCGCTGCGCAACGCCGGACTCCAGGCCCACGACATCGACCTCATCGTCTACGTCTCGTGCACCGGGTTCATGATGCCCTCGCTCACCGCCTGGATGATCAACAACCTGGGCTTCCGCGCGGACACCCGCCAGCTCCCCGTCGCCCAGCTCGGCTGCGCCGCCGGCGGAGCGGCGATCAACCGGGCCCACGACTTCTGCGCCGCCTACCCCGGCGCCCACGTGCTCATCGTCGCCTGCGAGTTCTGCTCCCTGTGCTACCAGCCCACCGACCTCACCGTCGGCAACCTGCTCTCCAACGGCCTCTTCGGCGACGCCGTCGCCGCCGCCGTGGTCCGGGGCTCCGGCGGCACCGGCGTCCGCCTGGAGCGCAACGGCTCCCACCTGGTCCCCGGCACCGAGGACTGGATCGCCTACCGGGTCCGCGAGACCGGCTTCCACTTCCTGCTCGACCAGCGCGTCCCCGGCACCATGGAGCAGCTCGCCCCCGCCCTCGTGGACCTCGCCGCCCGGCACGGACGGGACGCCGGCCGCCAGGACTTCTACCTCGTCCACGCCGGCGGCCCCCGCATCCTCGACGACCTGTCCAAGCACCTCGACGTCGTCCCCGACCAGTTCCGCTTCAGCCGGGCCACCCTCACCGAGTACGGCAACATCGCCAGCGCCGTCGTCCTCGACGCCCTGCGCCGCCTCTTCGACGAGGGCGGCGCCGCCGACGGCGCCACCGGCCTCATCGCCGGCTTCGGCCCCGGCATCACCGCCGAGATCTCCCTCGGCAGCTGGACCCGCGACCCCTCCGCACCCCCCTGCGAAGGCCCCTCCCGAGACCTCCCGCGTGACACCCCTCTCGACACCCGTCCCGACACCCGTCCCGCTACGTGTCACGACACCCCTCCCGACACCCCCCTCGGCCCCCCACTCACCACGACAGCGACGGTGACCCCATGACCACGACCACGACCTCCCAGGACAGCGACGCCCCCCACGTGCACTTCTGGGCCGTCCCCGACCTCACCGGCCTCGCCTTCGACCCCCTCCTCGCCAAGCTCCTCCACGAGGACCCCGTCTCACGGGTCCGCCTCCCGCACGGCGAGGGCCACGCCTGGCTCGTCACCCGCTACGAGGACGTCAAGTTCGTCTCCGTGGACCCCCGGTTCAGCCGCCAGGCCGTCTACGGGCGCTCCATCACCCGGCTCGCCCCCCACTTCATCCCCATGGAAGGCGCCGTCGGCTTCGCCGACCCGCCGGACCACACCCGGATGCGCCGGGTCGTCGCCCGCGCGTTCAGCGCCCGCGCCCTGCGCTCCCTGCGCGAGCACGCCCAGGCCGTCATGGACGGCCTGCTCGACCGGCTCGAACGGCACGGCCCGCCCGCCGACCTGATGGAGCTCGTCAACCGCCCCTTCCCGCTCGCCATGGTCAGCGAGCTCATGGGCGTCCCCGACGGCGACCAGCCCCTCATGGCGAACTGGTCCGACGCCATCATCTCCGCCGGCGCCGGCCGCGAGGCCAGCGAACGCGCCAAGAGCGAGATGGCCCGCTACTTCACCGAGCTCATCGGCCGCAACCACGGCACCGGCAAGGAGACCCTCGCCGCCGTCCTCGCCGACGCGATCGACGACGGCACCCTGGACGAGAACGAGGCCGTCGGCCTCGCCGTCCTCATCCAGATCGGCGGCGCCCACGCCGTCCGCAACAACAGCGCCAACATGGTCTACGCCCTGCTCACCCACCCCGAGCACCTGGCCCGGCTGCGCGCCGAACCCGCGCTCCTCCCGCAGGCCGTCGACGAACTGCTGCGCTACATCCCGCACCGCAACGCGGTCGGCCTCTCCCGGATCGCGCTGGAGGACGTCGAGGTCGGCGGCGTCCGCATCGCCGAGGGCGACCCCGTCTACGTCTCGTACCTCACCGCCAACCGCGACCCCGCCGTCTTCCCCGACCCGGAGAAGCTCGACTTCGACCGCGGCTACAACCCGCACGTCGCCTTCGGCCACGGCCCGCACTACTGCCCCGGCTCCGCGCTCGCCCGCATCGAGTCCGAGATCCTCCTCGACTCCTTGTGGACCCGCTTCCCCGACCTGCGGCTCGCCGTCCCCGAGGAGGAGATCCGCTGGCAGCGCGGCGCCCTCATCCGCGGCCCCGAGACCCTGCCCGTCACCTGGTGAGAGGAACCGCCGCCCCATGACCGCGACCGCCATCGGACCGGGCGGCGGCCTCATCGTGCCGCCCGGCCACGGCAAGACCCTCACCACCGCCGCCCAGCGCGTCACCTTCAAGGTGACCGGCGAACACACCCCCACCTCCTCCACCTTCGAGGTCCTCGTCCCGCCCGGCTTCGACGTCGGCGCGCACGCCCACGGACACAGCGAGGAGCTCTTCTACGTGCTGGAGGGCGAGCTCGACGTCCTCGCCTTCGAACCCCTCGTCCGCACCCGCGACAGCTGGCGCGACTGGGAGTCCGCCTCCGGCCAGCGAGCCGTCCGAGCCACCGCGGGCACCCTGATGCTGGTACCGCCCGGCTGCCCGCACGCCTTCGCCAACCCCACCGGGGAACCCGTACGGATGCTGTTCCAGGCATCGCCCCCACCCGACCACGAGCGCTACTTCGAGGAGCTCATGGACATCCTCGGCTCCGGCGGCCCCGTGGATCACGCCGCCATCGAACAGCTCCGCATCCGCTACGACATCGACCAGATCACCCCGCTCCGGCACGACGCCGGAGCCCCGCGCGGAACGGTCCCCACGCCATGACGCGGCCCCCCGACAGACCCGGGCGGGTCGTCCACGACTGGGCCCCCACCCCGCTGCCCGGCACCGTCTTCGACCCGCTCCCGCACCGGCTCCTCCACGAGGAGCCGGTGGCCCGGGTCCGCCTCCCGCACGGCGAGGGCCACGCCTGGCTCGTCACCCGCTACGAGGACGTCAAGCTCGTCTCCGCCGACCCCCGGCTCAGCCGCGCCGCCACCGTCGGCCGGCCCATCACCAGCATGACCCCGCACACCCTCGCCCCCGCCGGCGGCGTCGGCCGCGCCGACCCGCCCGACCACACCCGGCTGCGCCGCCTCATCGCCCCCACCTTCGGCCGCCGCCGGATGGCCGCCCTGCGCGCCCACACCGAGCGGACCGCCGAGGCCCACGCCCTGCGCACCCTGGAGACCGGCCCGCCCGCCGACCTCGCCGAGACCTTCGTCGGCCCGCTCTCCGCCACCGTCGTCGCCGAACTCCTCGGCGTCCCCGCCGCCGACCTCGACCGCGTCCAGACCTGGCGCGCCGGACTGCTGTCGAACGCCACCACCGCCGCCGCGGGCGAAGCCGTCAAGAAGGAGATCGCCGGCTACTTCGCCGACCTCGCCCGGCACCGGGCCGCCCACCCCGGCGACGACCTCGTCAGCGAACTCGCCGCCGCCCGCGAGACCGGCGGCATCAGCACCCCCGAACTGGTCTCCATGGCCGTCATGCTCACCCTCAACGGCCTCGACGCCGTCCGCAACATCGTCTCCACCATGGTGTACGTGCTCCTCACCCACCCCGCGCAGACCGCGAAGCTCCGCGAGGACCCCGCGCGGCTGCCCCGGGCCGTCGACGAACTCCTCCGCTACATCCCCCAGCGCGACGGCGTCGGGATGCCCCGGGTCGCCACCGCCGACGTCGAGGTCGGCGGCGTCACCATTCGCGAGGGCGAGGCCGTCTACGTCTTCTACCCAGCGGCCAACCGCGACCCCTCCGTCTACACCGAGCCCGACCGGCTCGACCTCGCCCGCGACGAGGCCCCGCACCTCGCCTTCGGCCACGGCGCCCACTACTGCGCGGGCGCCCAACTGGCCCGCATGGAGGCCGAGGTGATGCTCACCACCCTGCTCACAGGCTTCCCCGCCCTCCGCCTCGCCGTCCCGCCCGACGAGATCGCCTGGCGCGCGGGCACGGTCAACCGAGGCCCCGAGGCCCTGCCCGTGACCTGGTAAAACCAGTGGCGTCCCGGCCGCCCGCGAGGTTGAGTGGGCGGCCATGGACATCACCGCACTCCGCATCCGCTTCGACCGCCAGCGCCGGATCGACGCCCGCCCCGACGGCCCCGGCTGCCACGTCGAGCGCGACGGCTCCGTCGTCCGCCACACCGGACCCGCCTACGCCTGGAACGGCGTCCTCTGGTCCGGCCTCGGCGAGACCGACGCCGACGCCGCCATCGAGGCCCAGATCCGCTACTTCCGCGCCGCCGGCCGCTCCTTCGAATGGACCGTGTACGGCCACGACGGCCCCGCCGACCTCGCCGACAGGCTCCTCGCCGCCGGGTTCACCGCCGAGGAGCCCGAGACCCTCATGGTCGCCGAGGCCGACTCGCTGCCCGCCGCCGTCGACCTGCCGCCGGGCGTGGAACTCCACGCGGTCACCGACGAGGCCGGGGTGCGGATGATGGCCGAGGTGCACGAGAAGGCGTTCGGCACCGACAGCTCGCAGTACGTCAGCCGGATGCTCGACCAGCTCACCGCCGCGCCCGACTCCGTCGCCGCGGTCGTCGCCCTCGCCGACGGCGTCCCCGTCAGCTCAGGCCGCCTCGACCTGCCCGAGGGCTGCGACTTCGCGGGCCTGTACGGCGGCGGCACCGTCGCCGAATGGCGCGGCAAGGGCCTCTACCGCGCCCTCGTCTCGCACCGCGCCCGCACCGCGATCGCCCGCGGCTACCGCTACGTCCAGGTGGACGCCGCGCCCACCAGCCGCCCCATCCTCCGGCGCCTCGGCTTCGCGGAGCTGACCACCATGACCCCGTACGAGTACGAGGTCTGAGCCCGCGCGCGACGGCTCAGCGGGACCAGTGGGCCGGGCGCTCGAACCCCTCCGGCAGCCGGGTGGCGGCGTCGCCGCGCGCCGCGTTCAGCTGCGGCTGGGTGAGGAAGAGCGCCCCGGTCAGGTCCGCCCCCGACAGGTCGGCGTCCCGCAGGTCCGCGCCGATCAGATCGGCCAGCGACAGGTCCGCGCCCGACAGGTCGGCGGCGATCAGCAGCGCCCCGCGCAGGTCGGCGCCGCGCAGCTTCGCCCCGCGCAGCCGGGACCCGATCAGGTCGGCGCCGCGCCGGCTCTTCGGCTTCCCGCCCGCGGCGGCGCGGACCAGCGCGCTGCTCTTCAGGAGCAGCGGGTTCACCTCGGCCCGCACCGGGGCCACGTCCAGCCCCTCCAGCTCCGCCGGGCCGCCCTCGGCCAGCGCGGTCACCCGGGCCAGCGCCCGGTCGAGCTCCGCGTGGAGCGTCCGGGTCGCGGGCAGGGCGCGGGCCTCGGTCAGATAGCGGAGCAGCTCGTGGAGCTGGCGCATCACCGGGAACACCTCGTACATGCGCCGCGCGGTGTCCGGGGCCTCGCGCCAGGAGACGCCGCCGAAGGTCACCTGGGAGACCCGCTGCCCGGCGCCGAAGCAGTCGTACACGGTGCAGCCGCGGAAGCCGCTGTCCCGCAGCCGGGTGTGGATGCCGCAGCGGAAGTCCTCCTGGAGGTTCCGGCAGGGCTCGCCCGAGGACTTGTTCACGGCGAAGTCCGCGGACTTGGCGAAGGGGAGGGCCACACAGCACAGGCCGAAGCAGTTCGCGCAGTCGCCGCGCAGTTCGGACTGACGGGTATCGGACACGGTGGAACGGCTTCCTTCGCTGGTGGGGGCGGACATCCCACCGTATCGCGCTGTGGGCGAACCCGGTTGCGGCGCCGGGACGCGGCTGGTCATGATCGGCGGCATGGCCGAGCGGACACAGACCTTCACCACCTACGACGGCACCGAACTCTCCTACCGGACACGCGGCGAGGGCGAGCCCCTCGTCGTGCTGCCCGGCGGCCCGATGCGCGACGCGGTCCACCTCGGCGACCTCGGCGGACTGTCCGCCCACCGCGCCCTGGTCCTGTTCGACCCGCGGGGCACCGGGGCGAGCGCGGTGCCCGCCGACCCGGCGAGCTACCGCTGCGACCGGCAGGTCGCCGACGTCGAGGCGCTCCGCGTCCACCTCGGGCTCGACCGGATCGACCTGCTGGGCCACTCCGGGGGCGGCGCCCTGGCGACCCTGTACGCCGCCGCGCACCCCGGGCGGGTGCGCTCGCTGGTCCTGGTGACCGTCGGGGGCCGGGCGCTCGGCATCGAGACCTCCGACGCGGAATGGGACGAGGCGGTCGAGGTCTTCGCCGACCGGCCCTGGTACCCGGAGCTGCGGGCCGCCCTGGACGCGCTCGATCCGGCCACGCCGCCCCGGGAGGAGGTCGCCCTCCTCATGCCCTTCGCCTACGGGCGCTGGGACGAGGCCGCCCGCGCCCACGCGGCGGGCCTCGACGAGCAGACGAACTGGGAGGCGTGGGAGCGCTTCTACGCGCCGGGGGCGCTCGACCCCGAGGCCACCCGCGCCGCGCTGGCCGCCCTCACGGCCCCCGTGCTGGTCCTCGCGGGCGCGCTCGACGCCTCCCCGACCCCGGCGAAGGCCGCCCGGCTGGCCGCCTGTTTCCCGCACGCGGAGCTGGTCGTCCAGGCGGACGCCGGGCACTACCCCTGGGTCGACGACCCGGGCGCCTTCACCCGCGCGGTCGCCGCCTTCCTCGACCCGGCGGTGCGCACGGTCACCGTCGACGGGGTCCGGCTCGCGTACCGGGTGAGCGGCCCCGAGGACGCCCCGCCGGTGGTCCTGGTGCACGGCCGGGGCGCCGACTCCACCGACTGGGCCGGGATCGCCGCCCCGCTCGCCGCCGACCGGCGGGTGTACGCCCTCGACCTGCGCGGCCACGGGCTGAGCGACCGTCCGGGGGAGTACGGCTTCGCGGCGCTGCGCGACGAGATCGGCGGCTTCCTGAAGGCCCTCGGGCTGGCCGGGGCCACCGTCGTCGGGCACTCGATGGGCGGGGCGGCGGCCTGCCTGCTGGCCCAGCGGGAGCCGGCGCTGATCGGGCGGCTGGTCCTGGAGGACGCCCCGGTGTTCTTCCCGGTCCTGCCGCCGCGCGGCCCCTCGGGCCCGCCCGAGGAGGGCGCGGCCTTCGACTGGGCGGTGCTCGACGCGACCAACGCGGACCTGAACGCGCCGGACCCGGCCTGGCGCGAGGAGCTGACGGCGGTCACCGCGCCGACCCTGATCGTCGGCGGCGGCCCGGACAGCCACCTGCCGCAGGGCCACCTGGTCTGGATGGCGGAGCGGGTCCCGGACGCGCGGCTGGTCACGATCGAGGCCGGGCACCTGGTGCACGATGCCCGGCCGCGTGAATTCCTGGCCGCCCTGAGGGAGTTCGGCGTCTGACGGTCCTAGTTGGCGTCCGCCGCCACGGCCACCGAACGGGCCCAGCGGTAGTCGGCCTTGCCGCTGGGGGAGCGCTGGATCCGGTCGGCGAGGACGAGCTGGCGCGGCACCTTGTAGCCGGCCAGGCGGGTGCGGCAGTGGTCCTGCACGGCCGCCAGGTCCAGCGGCGCGGCGCCCGCGCGCAGCTCGACCACGGCGGCGACGTGGTTGCCCCAGCGCGGGTCCGGGACCCCGGCGACCAGGGCGTCGTAGATGTCCGGGTGGGACTTGAGCGCCTGCTCGACCTCCTCCGGATAGACCTTCTCGCCGCCGGTGTTGATGCACTGCGAGCCCCGGCCGAGGACGGTGACGATGCCGTCCTCGTCGACGGTGGCCATGTCGCCGAGCAGCACCCAGCGCACGCCGTCCCGCTGGAAGAAGGTCTCGGCGGTCTTGGCCGGGTCGTTGTAGTAGCCGAGCGGCACGTGCCCGCGCTGCGCGAGCCGGCCGATCTCGCCGACGCCGACGAGCTCGTGGGTGGCCGGGTCGACCACCTGGGTGCGCTCGTTGACGTGCAGCCGGAAGCCCTTCTCGGGGCCCGAGTCGTCGGTGGCCCGGCCGTTGGAGCCGGACTCCGAGGAGCCGAAGTTGTTGAGCAGCAGCACGTTCGGCGCGAGCGCCTGGAACTGGGCGCGGACGGTGTCGGACATGATGGCGCCCGAGGAGGAGAGGCTGAACAGCGCCGACAGGTCGGTGCCCTTGAGCGGCCCGTGCAGGGCGTCGATCAGCGGGCGCAGCATCGCGTCGCCGACCAGCGAGACGCTGGAGACCTTCTCCTTCTCGATGGTCCGCAGCACCTCCTCGGGCACGTACTTGCGGTGGACGACCACCCGCTGCCCGTAGTTGAAGGCGACGAACGAGGTGAGCGTCGAGGTGCCGTGCATCAGCGGGGGAGTCGGGAAGAAGGTGATCCCGGCGGCGCCCGCGGCGACCCGCTCGGCCAGCTCCTCGGGGCGCTTGACCGGCTCGCCGGAGGGGTCGCCGCCGAAGAGCCCCGCGAAGAACAGGTCCTCCTGCCGCCACATCACGCCCTTGGGCATCCCGGTGGTGCCGCCGGTGTAGATGATGAAGAGGTCGTCGGCGGAGCGCGGGCCGAAGCCGCGCTCCGGCGAGCCGGCCGCCTCCGCCGCCGTGAACTCCACGCAGTCGAGCTCGGGCGCCCCCTCGGGCGGGGTCCCCACCCGCACGAGGTGCCGCAGCTTCTCCGTCTGCGGCCGGGCCGCCGCCACCCGCTCGGTGAACTCCGCGTCGAAGACGAGCGCGGCCAGGTCGGCGTCGCGGTAGAGGTAGACCAGCTCCTCCTCCACGTACCGGTAGTTGACGTTGACCGGCACGATCCGGGCCTTGAGGCAGGCGAGCACGGTCTGGAGGTACTCGATCCCGTTGTACAGGTGGATGCCGAGCTGTTCGCCGGGGCGCAGCCCCGTGTCGACGAGGTGGTGGGCCAGGCGGTTGGCCGCGGTGTCGAGCTCCGCGTAGGTCAGCCGGCGCTCGGCGCCGGTGCCGGGGTGGTCGACGTAGACCAGCGCCTCGCGGTCCGGGACCGCGTCGACGACCGATTCGAACAGGTCGGCAAGGTTGTACTCCACCGTTCCTCCTGATCCTGGCCCAGGGCTGCCCCGTCGGTCACTGGTCGGTCATCAGAGCACCGAAGACCGGAGGGCGGAAGGGGTCGCGCAGAAGAATCTGACTGGGTGTCAGAAAACTATTGAACTGGACCCGGCACTCCTGCAACCTGTTCCAGAACTGGAGACGGGAGACGCCCATGGGCGGCAGCACCGAGCACCTCACCGTGCGGCGCGAAGGCGCCACGCTCGTACTCACCCTCAATCGGCCCGAGGCGCGGAACGCCCTCTCGCTGCCGATGCTCGTCGGCCTCTACGACGGCTGGCTGGAAGCCGACGCCGACGACACCGTCCGCTCCGTCGTCCTCACCGGCGCGGGCGGCAGCTTCTGCGCGGGCATGGACCTCAAGGCCCTGGCCGGCAAGGGCATGGCGGGCGAGGCGTACCGCGACCGCATGACCGCCGACCCGGACCTGCACTGGAAGGCGATGCTGCGGCACCACCGCCCCCGCAAACCGGTGATCGCCGCCGTGGAGGGCCCCTGCGTCGCGGGCGGCACCGAGATCCTCCAGGGCACCGACATCCGCGTCGCCGGGGCCTCCGCGACCTTCGGCCTCTTCGAGGTCCGCCGCGGCCTGTTCCCGATCGGCGGCTCCACCGTCCGGCTGCCCCGCCAGATCCCGCGCACCCACGCCCTGGAGATGCTCCTCACCGGCCGCCCCTACACGGCCGACGAGGCCCAGCGGATCGGCCTCATCGGCAGCGTCGTCCCCGACGGCACCGCCCTCGACGCGGCCCTGGAGACCGCCGAGCGGATCAACGCGTGCGGGCCGCTCGCCGTCGAGGCCGTCAAGGCGTCCGTCTACGAGACCGCGGACCTCACCGAGGAGGAGGGCCTGGCCGCCGAACTCAAGCGCGGCTGGCCGATCTTCGCCACCGCCGACGCCAAGGAAGGCGCCAGGGCCTTCGCGGAGAAGCGCCCGCCGGTCTACCGGCGCGAGTGAGCGCGCGCACCGCCCGCCACCGCCGCCCGCGCCCACCCACCAAGGAGCCGCCCCATGACAGCCGCCCCCGAGACGCTCTCGGCCCCCCTCGTCGTCGAGTTCCCCTTCACCCGCTCCCTCGGCCCCGTCCAGTCCGCCTTCCTCACCGGACTGCGCGAACGCACCCTCCTCGGCGTGCGCACCGAGAGCGGGAAGGTCCTCGTGCCGCCCGTCGAATACGACCCCGAGACCGCCGCCGAGCTCGGCGAACTCGTCGAACTCCCCGCCACCGGCACCGTCACCACCTGGGCCTGGAACCCGTCACCCCGCCGCGGCCAGCCCCTCGCCACCCCCTTCGCCTGGGTCCTGGTCCGCCCCGACGGCGCCGACACCGCCCTCCTGCACGCCCTCGACGCGCCCGGCCCCGAAGCCGTCCGCACCGGCATGCGCGTCCGGATCCGCTGGGCCGCCGAACGCCGCGGCGAGATCACCGACATCGCCTGCTTCGAACCGTACGAGGAGCCCGCGCCGGCCGCCGACACCCCGCCCCCCGGCCACGACGGGCGCTTCCCCGAACCCGTCACCGGCATCGTCGCCCCCGCCCGCCTCGACTACACCTACAGCCCCGGCCGCGCCCAGACCGGCTACCTCCACGCCCTCGCCGGCCACCGCACCGTCGGCGAACGCTGCCCCTCCTGCGCCAAGGTCTACGTCCCGCCCCGCGGCGCCTGCCCCACCTGCGGCGTCGCCACCACCGACAAGGTCGAGGTCGGCCCGCGCGGCACCGTCACCACGTACTGCATCGTCAACATCAAGGCGAAGAACCTCGACATCGAGGTCCCCTACGTCTACGCCCACATCGCCCTCGACGGCGCCGGGCTCGCCCTGCACGGCCGGATCGGCGGCATCCCCTACGACCAGGTCCGCATGGGCCTGCGCGTCGAACCCGTGTGGAGCGAGGACGGCCGCTACCCCGACCACTACCGCCCCACCGGGGAGCCGGACGCCGACTACGACACGTACAAGGAGATGCTGTGAGCCGAGACGTGGCGATCGTCGCCTTCGCCCAGACCGACCACACCCGGCGCACCGACGAGCTCTCCGAAGTCGAGATGGTGATGCCCGTCCTCCACGACGTGCTGCGCCAGACCGGCCTGAAGACCTCCGACATCGGCTTCACCTGCTCCGGCTCCTCCGACTACCTCGCCGGCCGCGCCTTCTCCTTCACCATGGCCCTCGACGGCGTCGGCGCCTGGCCCCCCATCTCCGAGTCCCACGTCGAGATGGACGGCGCCTGGGCCCTCTACGAAGCCTGGGTCAAACTGCTCACCGGCGAGGCCGACACCGCCCTCGTCTACTCCTACGGCAAGTCCTCGCCCGGCTCCGTCCGCGACGTGCTGACCCGCCAGCTCGACCCCTACTACGTGGCCCCCCTCTGGCCCGACTCCGTCGCCCTCGCCGCCCTCCAGGCCCAGGCCCTCATCGACGCGGGCGACACCGACGAACCCGGCCTCGCCAGGATCGCCGCCCGCAGCCGCGAGGACGCCGCCGCCAACCCGCACGCCCAGCTCCCCGGCGCCCGCCCGCAGGGCGAACACCTCGTCGCCCCGCTGCGCACCGGCGACTGCCCGCCCATCGGCGACGGCGCCGCCGCCGTGATCCTCGCCGCCGGGGACAAGGCCCGCGAACTGTGCGCCAGGCCCGCCTGGATCACCGGCATGGACCACCGCATCGAGGCCCACTCCCTCGGCGTCCGCGACCTCACCGACTCGCCCTCCACCCGGCTCGCCGCCACGCGCGCGGGCGCCTTCGACCCCGGCCGCCCGCCCCTCGACACCGCCGAGCTCCACGCGCCCTTCACCTCCCAGGAGGTCGTCCTGCGCAAGGCCCTCGGCCTCGGCGACGAGACCCGCGTCAACCCCTCCGGCGGCGCCCTCGCCGCCAACCCCGTGATGGCCGCCGGCCTCATCCGCATCGGCGAGGCCGCCGCCCGCATCCACCGCGGCGCCTCCCGCCGCGCCCTCGCCCACGCCACCTCCGGGCCCTGCCTCCAGCAGAACCTGGTCGCCGTCCTGGAAGGGGACTCGCATGAGTAAGGAGCCCGTCGCGATCGTCGGGATCGGCCAGACCAAGCACGTCGCCGCCCGCCACGACGTCTCCCTGGCCGGACTGGTCCGCGAGGCCGCCCTGCGCGCCCTCGCCGACGCCGAGCTGACCTGGGCCGACATCGACGCCGTCGTCATCGGCAAGGCCCCGGACTTCTTCGAGGGCGTCATGATGCCGGAGCTCTACCTCGCCGACGCCCTCGGCGCCGTCGGCAAACCGATGCTCCGCGTCCACACCGCGGGCTCCGTCGGCGGCTCCACCGCCCTCGTCGCCGCCAACCTCGTCGCCGCCCGCGTCCACGGCACCGTCCTCACCCTCGCCTTCGAGAAGCAGTCCGAGTCCAACGCCATGTGGGGCCTGTCCCTCCCCGTCCCCTTCCAGCAGCCCCTGCTCGCCGGGGCGGGCGGCTTCTTCGCCCCGCACGTGCGCGCCTACATGCGCCGCACCGGCGCCCCCGACGCGATCGGCTCCCTCGTCGCGTACAAGGACCGCCGCAACGCGCTCAAGAACCCGTACGCCCACCTCCACGAACACGACCTCACCCTGGAGAAGGTCCAGGCGTCCCCGATGCTCTGGGACCCGATCCGCTACTCCGAGACCTGCCCCTCCTCCGACGGCGCCTGCGCCATGGTCCTCACCGACCGGGCGGGCGCGGCCCGTTCGCCCCGCCCGCCCGCCTGGCTGCACGGCGGCGCCATGCGCAGCGAGCCCACCCTCTTCGCGGGCAAGGACTTCGTCTCCCCGCGCGCGGGCAGCGACTGCGCCGCCGACGTCTACCGGCAGGCAGGCATCACCGACCCGCGCCGCCAGATCGACGCCGTCGAGATGTACGTCCCCTTCTCCTGGTACGAGCCGATGTGGCTGGAGAACCTGGGCTTCGCCGAGGAGGGCGAGGGCTGGAAGCTCACCGAGGCCGGGGTCACCGAACTCGACGGCGACCTCCCGGTCAACCCGTCCGGCGGAGTCCTCTCCACCAACCCCATCGGAGCCTCCGGCATGATCCGCTTCGCCGAGGCCGCCCTCCAGGTCCGCGGCCAGGCCGGCGAACACCAGATCCCCGGGGCCCGCCGGGCCCTGGGACACGCCTACGGCGGCGGCGCCCAGTTCTTCGCGATGTGGCTGGTCGGCGCGGAACCCCCGGCCACCTGACCACGCGGCACCCGCCGGGGCCCCCTACCCTGGCGATCATGAGCGCAGAGCGAGACCTGACCCGGCTGCTGTCCGGGATGCGACCGGAGCTCCACCCCGGCCGCTACGTCTTCACCACCGTGGACGGCCCCGTGCCCGCGGGTGTCGCCCCGGTGGCCACCGTCGCCGAACGCGAGGGGCTGACGATGGTCGTACGCCAGGAGGACGCCGACGCCCGGCACCTGGCGTACGACTACGTGGCGGGCTGGATCACCCTGCGCGTCCACTCCGCCCTCGACGCCGTCGGCCTCACCGCGGCGGTGGCCCGCGCCCTCGCCGAGTCCGGCCTGAGCTGCAACGTGGTGGCGGGCTTCCACCACGACCACCTGTTCGTGGAACACGCCAGGGCGGAGGAGGCGTTGACGACGCTCAACGCCCTGTCCGCCCGCTCCGCGACCCCGTTCACATGATCCCCACAAAGCCCCTCCCCCGGGGCGCGTCCCGGCGTACGCTGGGGCTTTCGCGGGGCCAGCACCCGGGCCGCACCAGCCGTGCGCCGGGCATGCGCCCCCACCGTGGGGGTGGACGATGGCAGGAAACACCGGCAGGACCGGAGCCCGCGGCTTCGGCCTGTTCGAGCGCGAGGCCGAACTCGCGGCGGCCGAGGAGGCCCTCGACCTCCTGACCGGCCAGGAGCCGCGCACCCCGCGGCTCCGACTCGTACGCGAACCCGAGGAACCCCGGATCCCGCGGGACCCCGCCACCCCCGCCGCCCCCGGCGCCCACCCGCCCCGAGGCGGCGTCCTCGCCTACGCGGCCCCCGCCGGACTCGGCAAGACCACCCTGCTCGCCGAGATCCGCCGCCGCGCCGCCGCCAAGGGCTGCACCGTCCTGTCCGCCCGCGGCGGCGACCAGGAACAGCGCGTCGCCTTCCACGTGGCCCGCCAGCTCCTCCAGCCCCAGCTCGCCGCCGCCTCCCGCACCGAACTCACCGAGCGCCTCGGCGGCTGGTACGACATCGTCGGCCCCGCCCTCGGCCTGTGCACCGCCGCCGAAGGCTCCCCGCCCGACCCCCAGGGCCTGCGCGACGGCCTCGACTGGGTCCTCACCCACCTCGCCGTCCGCCGCGCCCCGCTCGTCGTCGTCCTCGACGACGCCCACTGGGCCGACCCGGAGTCCCTCGGCTGGCTCTCCGCCTTCGCACCCCGCGCCGAGGACCTGCCCATGCTGCTCGTCGTGGCCTACCGCCCCGACGAACTCCCCGAATCCGGCTCCGAGTTCACCGGCCGCCGCTCCGGCCAGCGCCCGCTCGGCCTGGAACCGCTGACCCCCGAGGCCATAGCAGGGCTGGTCCGCGACCGGGTCGGCGCCCACGCCGACGACGCCTTCTGCCAGGAGATCTGGACCGTCACCGCCGGCAACCCCTTCGAAGCCGTCGAACTCGCCGCCCGCGTCCGCGACCGCGGCCTCGAACCCACCGCCGACCGCGCCCACGCCCTGCGCGACCTCGCCGCCGCCGTCAAGGGCAGCGGCCTCATCGCCCAGATCGAGGGCTTCGGCACTTCCACCGTCCGCCTCGCCTGGGCCTGCGCCGTCCTCGGCACCGAGATCTCCCCGCAGCTCGCCGGAGCCGTCGCCGGACTCGGCGGCGAGGAGGTCGCCCGCTGCGCCGAACGCCTGCGCCGCGCCCGCGTGCTCGCCCCGGCCGACCCCGACGCCGAACCCGGCCGCGACACCCTGGAGTTCGTCCACCCCCTCATCGCCACCGCCGTCTACGACGCCATCCCCGCCGCCACCCGCGTCGCCCTGCACGGCCAGGCCGCCTGGTGCGTCGTCGACGCCGGACTCGGCTCCACCACCGCCGCCCGCCACCTCGTCGAGACCCACCCCGAGGGCGACCCCTGGGTCGTCCAGCACCTGCGCGCCGCCGCCCAGGAGACCCTGCGGGCCGGCGCCCCCGACACCGCCCGCCGCTACCTCGCCCGCGCCCTGCGCGAACCCCCGGACCAGGACGAGCGCGCGGCCGTCCTCTTCGAACTCGGCTGCGCCTCGCTGCTCACCGAACCCGCCACCACCGTCAACCACCTCCGCGCCGCCCTGGAGGAGCCCATCGCCGACGCTGCCCTGCGGCACGGCATCGTCTACCGCCTCTCCCAGGTCCTCGCCCACAGCGACCGGCTCGTCGAGGCGTCCGAGCTCCTCGGCCGGGAGTCCCGGCTCACCACCGACGCCCGCAGCCGCCTGCGCATGCAGTCGGAGAAGTTCATGTGGGACGCCTTCCGCGCCGACGAACCCGACTCGCCCGCCCGCTCCCGCCGCCTCGCCCGGCTCGCCGACCGGCTCACCGGCCGCGACCTCACCGAGCGGTACATCATCGGCCTGCGCGCCTGGGACGCCACCTTGCGCGGCGAACCCTCCGCCGTCGCCGTCGGCCACGCCGACCGGGCCCTCACCGGCGGCCTCAGCTGGGCCGACGAGAGCCGCGGCTTCGAGGTCCCCGTCCTCTCCGCCCTCACCTTCCTCTACGCCGACCGGCCCGGCCGCGCCGAGGAGCTCTTCGCCGACGGCACCGCCGAGTTCGAACGCCAGGGCTGGCGCGGCGCCCACCTCTCCTTCGCGTACACCCTGCTCGGCTACATCCGCTACCGCCGCGGCCGGCTCGTCGAGGCCGAGGACTTCGTCCGCGCCGGACTGCGGCTCGCCGAGCGCGTCGGCCCCCGCACCCCCTGCGAGTGGTACGCCGTCGGCGTGATGGTCGAGGTGCTGCTGGCCCGGGGCCGCACCGACGAGGCCGAGCGGGTCGCCCGCGCCCACGACTTCGGCGAGCCCTTCCCCGCCGCCGTCACCTTCCCCGACTCCCAGACCGTCTACGGGGAACTGCTCCTCGCCACCGGCCGCACCGAGGCCGCCGCCGCCGAGCTCGCCTCCGTCGGCCGCCGCCTCGACCCGCGCGGGATGCGCAACCCCGCCTGGTGCCCCTGGCTCCTCCACCTCGCCCTCGCCGAGGCCCGCGACACCCCCGAGCGGGCCCGCGACACGGCCCTGGAGGCCGTCGCCCGGGCCCGCCAGTACGGCGCGCCCTCCGCGATCGGCCAGGCGCTCCGCGTCACCGCCGAGGTCTCCGCCGAGGGCGAGCGGGTCAAGCTCCTGGAGGAGTCCGTGGACTGGCTGGAGCGCTCGCCCGCCGCCTACGAGCTGGCCCGCTCCCTGGTCGCCCTCGGCGGCGCGCTGCGCCGCACCGGCCGCAGCACCGAGGCCGCCGAGCACCTCTACCGGGGCCTGGAGACCGCCCAGGACTGCGGCGCCGACGGCCTCGTCGACGACGCGAGGGCCGAGCTCGCCGCCGCCGGCCTCCGCCCCCGCACGCTGCACCCGACGGGCACCGACACGCTCACCGTCCGCGAGCGCGCCGCCGCCGAGCTGACCCTGCGCGGCGAGGACCCGGCCGCCGTCCTGGGCCTGGACCAGGCCGCCGTCACCCGGCTGCTCTCCGCCGTCTACCGCAAGCTCGGCACCGACCCGGCGGGCCTCGCCGAGGCCCTGACCGGCGGCAGACCCTGACACCGCCCCGGCGCGCCGCACCGCGCGCCGGGACACGTACCATGGCAGTATGTCCTTCCTCCGCCGCCGCAGCGCCGCCACTCCCGCTGGCCCGGACTTCGACGTCCTCGCCATGGACCCGGGGGACTGGCCCGGCAATCTCGGCGCCGGGCTGCTCCCGGCCCCCGACGGCACCTGCCAGGGTGTGTTCCTGCGCTACGACCTCTTCGGCGGCAGGGGACCCGCGATGATCATCGGCAACCTCCCCGAGGGCTCCCCGGCGCGCGAGCTCGCCGAGGGGCAGATCCCCTTCGAGGTGGCCCAGCTCCTCGCCGCCCTGGAGAACGACGAGCCGGTCGACGTCCTCGACGTCGAGGACGTCCCGGTGATGCAGGGCGACAACCTGCTGATCGTGCGCCGGCTCAAGCTCTCCGAGAGCCGCATCTCCTGCGTCCAGTTCGACCGCAGCGACAACGTCCTGGTGACCATCGCCAGTTGGGACCGGCCCATCACCGACGACCTGTACGCGCTGCTCAAGCCGCTGCCCGCCGAGCTGTTCCAGCAGGGCTGACGGGGAGGCCGGGGGCCGATGAGCGCACGCGTCGACAGCTGGATCTGGGCGGTCCGGCTCACCAAGACCCGCAGCCAGGCCGCCGCGGCCTGCCGCGCCGGTCACGTCAAGGTCAACGGGGAGCGGGCCAAGCCCGCCCAGCCGGTGAAGCCGGGCGACGAGGTGCGGCTGACGCACGGCGGCCGGCAGCGGATCGTCGAGGTCAAGGAGCTGCTCACCAAGCGGGTCGGCCCGCCCGCCGCCGCCGAGGCGTACGTGGACAACAGCCCGCCCCCGCCGCCGCGCGAACACGTCGCCGTGGCGGCCGTCCGCGACCGGGGCGCCGGCCGCCCCACCAAGCGCGACCGCCGCGAACTCGACCAGCTCCGGGGCCTCCGCCCCTGACCCGGAGACCGCCCCGCGGGGCGGTCTCCGCGCCCGGCCTCAGCCGACCGGCGCGCCGAGCAGTCCCGCCACCCGGGCCGTGGCCGTCCCGAGCCCGCGCGGGCCCGCCGGGAGCAGTCGGCTGCCGCTGCCGGATCGCACGTCCTCCGGCCCGTACCGCCGCACGGAGCGATGCCAGTGGAGCACCCCGGCCAGCCAGTCCTCCAGCTCCCGCAGATACGCCGCGAAGGCCGCCCGGCCCGCCGCGTCCAGCTCGAAGTCCGCGTAGAGCAGGGGCACTTCGCGCCGCTTCAGATGCTCGTACTGGCGCAGCCGCCCGCGCATCAGGCCGTCGACCATCCGGACGCTCGTCGGATAGTCGCAGTCGAAGAACTTCTGCACCACCAGCGCCAGGTTGTGCGTCTCGCCCTCGACCTCGATCTCCTTCTGGTACGAGAACAGGTCGTTGACGAAGGCCCCGTAGTCCGCGACCGCGTTCTCCAGGGCGCGCACCGTGCCCGTGCGGAAGAGCTCGGGCGGCAGCGTCCGCCGGTGCCGCAGCCGGCACAGCAGCATCGTCAGCTCCGAGCCGAAGGTGGCCCGGCGCATCTCGATGTAGTCGACCGGGTCGGGCACCCGGTGCTGCGCGGTGTTGAACAGCTCCCACATCCAGCTGTCCAGCATCACGTCGAGGGCGCCGCGGAGCTCGGCCCGCGCGGCGGGCTCCAGCGGGCTCGCGGTGCGGGCCCACAGGTCGGCGAGCGCGCGTTCCAGCGGGTTGAGCACATGCGCGGGCGGCGCGTCCGGGGTCTCCAGCGGCATCAGCGCCTTGAGCCGCCGGGTCTGCTCGGCGGCGCCGACGAGGTCGCGGGAGTACCCGAAGGCGAAGGGGTAGTAGTCGTCGGCGTAGGTGCCCCAGGTCAGCCACAGGGCGCTGGTCTCCAGCTCCTCCAGGGTGGCGTCCGGGTCGAGCCCGGCCGAGCAGAGCGCGAAGTCGAAGCCCTCCATCATCGGCCGGTCCCACAGCCCGTCCAGGAGCCCCATCCGCTCGGCCCAGTCCTCCGAGCGCCGCTTGGCCTCCTGGTGGTGCAGGCTGACACTGACGGGGTACGGGAGGTCGAACTCCGGCAGCAGCGAGGGCCCCACCGGCTGGTGCGGCGGATGGGTGAGGGCGCGCGCCCGGCTCGCCGCCTGACGCCCGAAGAGGGTGCGGATGTTCCGCGCGGACGCGCCGAAGGTGCCGCTTCCCGGCGCGTCGGCGCCCACCAGGCCCTCGTTCATGTAGCGGCTGGAGCGCAGGTGCCACTCGTGGCCGCCGGACTGCCAGTCCTGGAGCCCCTTGACGTACGCGGCGATGGCGGCGGCCTCCGCCGGGCCGAGCCCCTGCTCCAGGCAGAGCGCGGGCACCTCGGTGAGCGCGGTGTTCTCGAACTGGTGGAGCCGTGAGGTCAGCAGGTCGTTGACCGCCTCCGCCGCCTCCTGGGTGGTGCAGCCGAGGAAGGTCTCCAGGACCAGCACGCCGTTGCTGTTCTCGCCCTCCTCCTCCACCTCGCGCTGGTAGGAGAAGAGGTCGTTGCGCAGGTGGACGGCGTCGGAGAAGGTGTCCCGCAGCACGCGCAGCGGCCGGGAGTAGGCCACCCGCTCGGGGACCTCGGCGCCCGCCGCGTACTCGACGAGCCCGGCCGACCAGGGGGCGCCGCCGACCTTGCGGCGCATCTCGATGTACTCCAGGGGGTTGGCGATCCGCCCGTCGTTGATGTTGTCGAGCTCCCAGAGGGACTCGTACAGCAGGTGCTCGGTGGCTTCGGCGAACCGCACCCGCCACGCCTCCGACATCGCGGGCACGGTCCGCCGCCACAGGTCGGCGAGTCCGGCCTCGACCGGGTTGACCGGCTCGGGCATCCCGGCGGCGGGGTCGGCCGGCATGAACAGCGGCAGCCGGTCGAGGTACGCCTTGCCGCCCGCCCGGTCCTGGGAGCGCTTGAAGATCTCCAGGAAGTGGTCGTCGAAGAAGAAGACCCAGGTGTACCAGTCGGTGACGAGGGAGAGGGCCTCCGCGTCGCAGTCCGGGTGGGTGTAGGAGCACAGCAGCGCGTAGTCGTGGGCCTGGAGGTCGGCCTCCTCCCAGACGCCGGAGCCCTCCAGCATCCCCATCTCCCGGGCCCAGTCCCGGGTGTGGACGCGGGCGGCCTCCACATGGGGGTTGAGCCGTGCCGGATACGGTACGTAGAAATCCGGCAGAACGAAGGGCTGAGCCATGCCAGGGGGGCCTTTCGGAGAACGGGGGGCTGTCGTCCGGCCGAGCATTACCCCTCGACCCCCGCGTTCACGCGAACACCGGAATAGTCATATGAACGCCACGGGGCGCCGGTCGGGCCGTGACCCGGCCGGCATCCCGTGGACGCCCCGCCCTTCGCGCCCTCAGGCCCGGGAAACCCGCACGTCAGTGGCCTTCACGAAGGCCACCCGATGCCCGAACTGGATCTCGTAGTACCGCTCCTGACCCCGCACGACCGTGTGCCCCGTGGGATCGAACGTCGGAGCGAAGAAGTACTCTCCCAGGGTGCTGCCGCCCACCACGTACCGCTGCCCGGCGAGCAGCCTGTACGGCAGCGGGGACACCGCCTGCACCGGCACGCCCGCCGGATAGGCCGAAGCCTCCGGATACGCCCGCCCGTACACCGGCACCGACTCCAGGCCCTCCTTCGGCGTCAGCACCGTCCCGCGCGCGTCCACCGCCGTCCGCGCCTCCCTCGGGTCGTGGAACCACGCCTTCTGCCCCAGATACCAGATCGCCGTCCAGCCGCCCCGGCGCTCCGCGACCGCGAAGCTCTGGCCCGTCGACGCCCGCGCCCCCGTGTCGTTGACGTCGACCGTCGAATCCTGCCCGCCCGGCCGCAGCCCGATGTCCTTCACCAGCGGCGCGTCGGCGCTCGGCGCGGTGTGCAGGCGCACGGCCCCGCTCCCGTGGGGCGCACACGCCGCACCGGCCGTCGCGCAGCCCGTGTACACCGGCCGGTTCCCCTCGTACTCCGGACGGATCGTCACCACCCCGGCGTCCGGCCCCGCGCTCGGCGTGATCGGCCGGCCCAGCAGCCGGAAGTAGTGCGCCCAGTCCCAGTACGGCCCCGGATCCGTGTGCATCCCGCGGATCGACGAGGTCACCGTGCCCGGCACGTTGTCGTGGCCCAGGATGTGCAGCCGGTCCAGCGGAATGCCGTACCGCCCCGCCAGATACCGCACCAGCCGCGCCGAACTGCGGTACATCGCCTCCGTGTACCAGGAGTCCGGCGAGGTCAGGAACCCCTCGTGCTCCAGCCCCACCGACTTGGCGTTCACGAACCAGTTGCCCGCGTGCCAGCCCACGTCCTTCAGCGCCAGGTGCTGCGCCACGTGCCCGTCCGAGGACCGCAGCGAGTACTGCCACGACACGTACGTCGGGTCCTGCACCAGCTTCAGCGTGGTGTCCCAGCTCGCCTCGGTGTCGTGGATCACGATGTAGTCGATCGACTGCGAGGACGGCCGGTCGCCCAGGTCGTGATTGCCGTAGTCGCCGTCCCCGAACTCCGCGTACGGCGCCGGGATCCACTCGCAGGCCACCGTGCGCGGGCACTCCACCGGACCCTTCGCGGGGGCGCGCAGCCCCAGCGCCCGGAGCTGGGCCTTCGCCGGGACCAGCGACGGCTCCGCCGCCAGGGTCACCGCCTGCCCGCCGTCCGTCGTCCGCGCCGCGCCCGTCCGGATCACGTCGAAGACGTCGTCCGCGTAGGCCGCCGCCGTCGCCGCGTCGTCGGCGCCCGAGTAGCGCGCCACCGCCCCGTACCAGTCGGCCGGGTCCGCGCTCGCCGGGAGGCCCGCCTCCCGCTGCGCCGCCGCGAGCAGCGCCGCGCCGCCCTCGATGTTCGCCGCCGTACCGGTCCGCAGCTCCTCCGGCGACCGCCCGGACAGCTCGGCCGCCCGCTCCAGCGTCCGCAGCCTCGGCGGCAGCTCCGCCGCCGAGGGCCCCCGCGCGGGCCCGGCCGTGCGCGGCCCCCGCGCCTCGTCGCCGCGCGCGTCCTCACCGCCCTCGGAGTGGTGCGGCGCCTCGGCCAGCGCGGTCACCGCGTCCGTCAGGTGCATCGGGCCGTAGCCCCCGGTCACGCTCGGCGCGCCGGCGTGTCCGTCCCAGCGCGACTGGAGGTACGACACGCCGAGCAGCACGCCGGGCGGCACGCCGTACCGCTCGGCCGCCGCCGCGAACTGGCGCTGCAACGCACCCGCCACCGGCTCGTCGGCGGTCGCCGACGGCGCGCCGGACAACAGGGGAAGGAGCAGGACGGCCGGAGCGGCACGTCTGAGGAACGCGGAACGGAGCAAGGCAGCCTCCAGCGACGGATGGGAGAACGGGGGCCGTGCGGTACCGAACCCGTACAGGGGTAGCGGCTTCCGAGGCATCCGTCAATCACCCGTAGGCAAAGGCGATTTCCCACGTCAGAGCGGCTGGAGCGGCGGACGGGCGGAGTTTCGCGCGGGCGGCGCGCCCGCCTGCGGCGCGTCAGTGGAGTGGACCAATGAGCGCCGTCGCGCGCCCCTCCGGACCATGACACGCGCCGCGCCCCCGGTGTGTCGGCACCGGGCGCACGACGCGCCGCCCCCGTTCCGTGCCGGAGCCCCTCAGCGGGTCCCGACCGCCGCGCGCACGGCCCGCCGTGCCATCGCGCAGTCGTCGTGCAGCCGGCGCAGCAGCCGCCGCTGCTCCTCGCCGGGCGAGACCGCCCCGGCGGGCACCGGGACCGAACCGGCCGGCGGCGCCTCCCGGATGGTGCGCTGCACCGCCGTCTCGTACGTACGGATCTCACGGGTCAGCACGATCATCAGGTTCACCAGGAACGCGTCCCGCGAGGCCGTGCCCGCCTGCTGGGCCAGCTGGCTGATCTGGCGCCGCGCCAGCGGGGCGTCCGCGAGGACCGCCCACAGCGTCGCCAGGTCGTACCCGGGCAGGTACCAGCCCGCGTGCTCCCAGTCGACGAAGACCGGACCGGCCGGGGAGAGCAGGATGTTGGAGAGCAGGGCGTCCCCGTGGCAGAACTGCCCCATGCCCTGCCGGCCGCCCGCCTGGGCCAGCCCGTGCAGCAGCTTCTGCAGGTCGTCGCGGTCACGGTCGGTGAACAGACCGAGCTCATGGAAGCGGGAGATCCGCGCCCCGTAGTCGAGCGGGGCGTCGAAGGTCCCGGCCGGCGGACGCCAGGCGTTGAGCCGGGCGACCGCTCCGAGCGCGGCCCGTACGTCCGCGCGGGGCGGAGCCTCGGCGGGGTGGCGCGTCAGCGCCGCCGCCCGCCCGGGCATCCGCTCGATCACCAGCGTGCAGTTCTCCGGGTCCGCGGCGATCAGCCGCGGCGCGCGCACCGGGGGACGGTGCCGGACGAAGGAGCGGTAGGCCGCTATCTCGTGCCGGAACCGCTCGACCCACGCGGGCGAATGGTCCAGTAAACACTTCGCGACCGCCGTGGTCCGCCCGGTCGTCCCGACGATGAGCACGGAACGGCCGCTGCGGCGCAGCACCTGGACGGGATTGAACTCCGGGCAGATCCGGTGCACGGACGCGATCGCCATCCGCAGCTGCGTGCCCTGGGGGCCGGACAGATCGATTCTCCCGCTGGGCGGCTGGACGGTGCTCCCCGCCCAGCGCCTCGGCCGCGCCGCTCCCTGCGGAACGGGGGCGAGGTACGGTCCGGAGCCGGCCGGGACGGTGCGGTGGAGCGGCCGGGGCGGGGCGGTCACGGAGGACGATGCTGTGTACATGGAGGAGACAGATCCCTTCGTGCGCCGACGAGTTGCGTGCGTCGCCCCGCCCGCCCAACGGTCCGCACCCTGGGGAAAATGAGGGCCGGTCGACGGGACGGGGTGGCGCTTTCCTACCTGACACCCGGGCTCGGGTGGCGGAACATCGGGCGCACCCTGGCGAACCCTGGCGAATAGTCGCCACCCCTCTGACAGGGGGTTACTGTCAACTCAGCCGAGAACCTGGGGGCTTAGACGTGACCGGACAGACCAACACCCGCCTGGCGGACCTCTTCGGCCTCGCCGGGTGGTCCAAGGGCGAACTCGCGAGGCTCGTGAACCGGCAGGCGGCGGCCATGGGCCATCCGCAGCTGTCGACCGACACCTCGCGGGTGCGGCGCTGGATCGACATGGGGGAGACCCCGCGCGATCCCGTGCCCCGGGTGCTGGCTGCGCTGTTCACCGAGCGACTCGGCCGTGTCGTGACCATCGAGGACCTCGGGTTCGTACGACACGGGCGCGCCGGGAAGAGGCGGGACGTCAGGAACGACGACAACCCTGACGGGCTGCCCTGGGCGCCCGAGCGTACGGCGGCGGTCCTCACCGAATTCACGGGAATGGACCTCATGCTCAACCGACGCGGCCTGGTGGGCGCGGGTGCCGCGCTCGCCGCCGGCTCCGTACTGACCAACGCCATGCAGGACTGGCTGCACACCGACCCCGCACGCCCCGGCGCCACCCCCCGCGCCGTCGATCCGCTCCACGCCGATCCGGCGGGCTTCGACCGTTACGAGGCCGCACCGATCGGCTCCGAGGAGATCGACGCGCTGGAGCGTTCCGTGGAGGTCTTCCGGGCCTGGGACGCCTCCCGGGGCGGCGGCCTCCAGCGCAAGGCCGTGGTGGGCCAGCTCAACGAGGTGGGCGGGATGCTCGCCTACCGCCACCCCGACCACCTCCACCGGCGGCTGTGGGGCGTCGCCGCCAACCTGGCCGTGCTGGCCGGCTGGATGTCCCACGACGTGGGCCTGGAGCCGACCGCCCAGAAGTACTTCGTGATCGCCGCGCACGCGGCCCGCGAGGGCGGCGACCGGCCGCGGGCCGGCGAGGCGCTCTCCCGCGCGGCGCGCCAGATGGTGCACCTGGGCCGTCCCGACGACGCGCTGGACCTGATGAAGCTGGCGAAGTCGGGCTCGGGGGAGCGGGTGCTGCCCCGCACCCAGGCCATGTTCCACACCATCGAGGCGTGGGCGCAGGCGTCGCTGGGCCGTGGCCAGGCCATGCGGCGCACCCTCGGCGAGGCGGAGGACCTCTTCGTCTCCGACCCGGGGAAGGAGAAGCCGAGCTGGATGCAGACCTTCGACGAGGCCGATCTGCACGGGATGCAGGCGCTGGCCTACCGCACCCTCGCCGAGCACGACCCGACCGCCGCGGTCCCCGCGCAGCGGCACGCCAAGCTGGCGCTGGAACTGCGGCGCAACGGCCACGACCGGTCGAAGCTCTTCGACCACATCTCGCTGGCCTCGGCCTGCTTCATCGCCGACGACCCGGAGCAGGCGGACCGTTACGCCCGCCTGGCGCTGGTGTCGATGGGGGACACCTCCTCGCACCGCACCTGGGACCGGCTGCGCGAGATGTACCGGCTGACCGGCCAGTACGCGGGCTACACGAAGATCGAGGACCTGCGCGAGGAGATCGCGACCGCGCTGCCGAAGGCGCCGACCAACCGGCCCAGGACCGGGGAGGCGTGAGGCGCGGGTACGGGGAGGCGCCTGTGCGCGGAAGGGCCTGTGCGGGGAGGGCGCGCCGAATCGCTCCGGCGCGTACGTCGGGCCTCGGCGTGTCCTTCGGAGCGGGGCGCCGCGTCTCGGCGTGTCCCGCGTCCGTGGGTCCCGCGCCCGCGGGTCCCGGCCGGGCCGGCTAGCCGCCGACCCGGACGACCATCACGCAGGCGTCGTCCTCGCGCGGTCCCTCGCCGAACTCCTCGATCACCGACCGTACGCAGTCCTGCGCGTCGCGCGCCTCGGCCAGCCGGGGGGCGAGGGCCATCAGCCGTCCGGTGCCGGCGTCGTGGTGGGCGCCGGCCGTGCGGGTCAGCCCGTCGGTGTGCAGGACCAGCAGGTCGCCGGGGAGCAGCCGGGTCTCGGCCTCCTCGTACGCCGCGCCGGTCGTGGCGCCGAGGAGCACGCCCTCCGGCCGGGCCAGGGCGCGCACCGCTCCGCCGCGGAACAGCAGCGGGGCGGGGTGCCCGGCCTGGGACCAGGTGAGGACCTGGGAGGCGGGGTCGTAGCGGCAGCACATCGCGCTGCCGAGGGCCGGCTGGACGGAGGTCTCCAGGAGCTGGTTGAGGTGCCCCATGAGGGCGCCCGGCCGGATCCCGGCCACGGCCATGCCGCGGAGCGCGCCGAGCAGCATGGCCATCGAGGAGGTCGCCGCCACGCCGTGCCCGGTGAGGTCGCCGACCGTGAGCAGCGCGTCCCCGTCGGGGAGCGCGAGGGCGTCGTACCAGTCGCCGCCGATGAGCCCCGTGGAGGCGGCCGGGAGGTAGTGCCCGGCCACGTCCAGCGGGGCGGGCCCGCCGTGGGCGAAGCGGAGCGAGCCGCGCCAGGGCGGCAGCACGGCCTCCTGGAGCTCGACGGCGACGCGGCGCTCGGTGTGCTCGATCTGCCGGTGCCGCTGGAGGCTGTCGCGGCTCTCGCGGACCGCGCGCTCGCTGCGGCGCAGCTCGCTGACGTCGCGCAGGACGGCCCACATCGAGGCCGTGCAGCCGTCGGTGTCGAGCACCGGCTCGCCGGTCATGTGGACCGTGCGGACCCGGCCGTCGCTGCGGACAATCCGGAACTCGCCGTCGATCGGCTTCCCGTCGATCAGGCAGTCCGTCACCATCGACTGGAGCAGCGTCTGGTCCTCGGCGAAGACCAGCGAGGGCAGCTCGTCCAGCGACATCGGGCCGCTCTCCAGGGGGCGCCCGAAGATCTGGAACAGCTCGTCCGACCAGTGGACCTCGTCGGTCAGCAGGTCCCACTCGGCGCTGCCGACCCGGGACAGCAGGGACCCGGCGGCGCGCGGCGCGGGCACGGCGTAGGCAGCGGGCGAGTCGGCCGCCTGCTCGGCCGGGAGCCCGGCCTTGAGCTGTCCCAAGTGCGCGCCGAGGTCGTCCAGTTGGCTCACGGCCAGATCGCACAGGGCCCGCTGCCAGCGGTTCTGCGGGTCGTCCTCGTCCGCCGGCGAGTCCCGGCGCACCGCGTCCACGTCCCCCCGCAGACGCCGCGTCTGCGAGATCAGCGCGTCCACCGTGCCGGGCTCGGGCGGCTGGGCGGGACGGTCCGCGAACAGATGGGACGGCATGTCGTACTCCGATACAGGCGACTGGGACCACACGGCACGGCCAGGGTCATGAAGTTGAAGCCCGGACACGACTTTCGCACAGGCCGGGACACCTCGTAAGTGATTTGGCAACACTCGATACGGTGGTGCTTCTGACATATGCCAAAGGCCCACCGGATGACCGTCCGGTAGACAACGGCATTTCGGCCACACCGACTCGGGTTACGGTGCTGGTGTGGTGAGCGACGAGGTGAACACAGTGGGCACGGCCCTCCTGCTGGCGGCGGCGCCGGCCGGAAGGGGACGGGCGATCGACGCGGCCTCCGTGCTGCCCGCGCTGGCGGCGGTTCCGGCCAGCGCCCTCACCGGTACGGACACGGCGACGGTCGTCGAACTGGCGGACCCGCTCGATCCGCAGACCGTGCTGACCCGGCTGCGCGCCGCCGCCGCCTCGCCGGGCCCGCTCGTCCTCTGCCTGGCGGGCCAGCTCCAACTCGACCGGCGCCAGCGGCTGCCGCACCTGGCGCTCGCCCGCAGCACCCCGACGACCCTGCGCTACACGGGACTTCCCTGGCACTGGCTGGCCACCGAACTGGCCCCGCGCCGGCCCGGCACGACCACCGTCGTCGCCGATCTCGCGGCCGAGCCCGAGCTCCTCCAGCGGCTCGCCACCGAGCCCGACACGCTCGGACTCGGGCCGTCCGTCGCGCTGTTCGCCCACGTGACCCCCTTCCCCAAGCGGGGCGCCCCCTCGGCCCCGGAATACCTGCGCCATTGCGCCACGGTGTGGCGCGCGGGGGCCCGCCCGCCGCTCCGGGAGCTTCATGTGGAGGCGGTTTTGGCGGCGGGTGTTTCGGATGCGGTGGTGATCGCCATGGGGGCGGGGGTGGGGGGAGGGCCTGTGGCTTCCGTCGCTGCGGTGCCTGCGCCTGTGGGGCCGGGGGCTGCGGTGCCTGCGGCTGCTGGGCCTGCGGCTCCCGCGCCTGCGCCTTCTGGGCCCGCTGTGCCTGTGCTTGCGGTGCCTGAGTCTGTGCCCGCCGTGCCCGCTGTGCCTGCGGCGCCCGTGCCCGAGGCTCCCGGACCTGCCGTGCCCGTGCCCGCCGCGCCCGTGCCCGCACCCACGCTCGACTCGCCCGCGACACGCCGTCTCGGGAGCGTGCCCGGCCGTTCCCTCACGGCGCGGCGCGCGGGCGCTGGGGCGGGGGAGTCGGCACCCGCCCCGGTCCCGGCGCCCGCTCCCGTACCGGAGCCGGTAGCCGCACCCGCATCCGTTCCCGTGCCCGCCTCCGTAGGGGCCTCGGGCCCGCCCGCGCCCCCGGCTCCGCCGCTCGCGCCCGTCGCGCCCCCGGCGCCCCTCGTGCCCCCGGCTCCGCCGGTGCCGCCCCGGGCGCCGGACGTCGGCGTGGCGCGGGCGGCAGGGCCGGTGCGGTCAGGGGGTGGCGGGGATCCGCATCCGGCGATCCTGGCCGCGGCCATGGCGGGGCGGCACGGCGAGGCCGCCGCGATGGCCGCCGCCTGGGAGAGCGACGCCCTGCGCCGCCACGGACCCCGGTCGGGCGAGGCGGTGCACTGGATCGAGGTGCGGGCCGATCTGGCGCGGCTCGCCGGGGAGCCCGCGCGCAGTTGCGAGCTGTGGATCGCCGTCGCCCAGGCCCGCCTTGGCCTGCGCCAGGGCCCCGACGAGCCCGACGTCGAGGGGGCCGTGGACCGCGCCCACCACCAGTGGGAGCAGATCCAGGACCAGGCCAGGGCCCGCGCCCTGGGCCCCGCGCTGGTCGAGCTGCGGCGCCGTGTGCCGGGGCGGCGCGCCGGAGCGCTCGCCGCGCTGCAGCGCCGCCTGGGCTGAGGACCGTATCCGCCGCCCGTGTCCCGCCCGTACCGCGCGAGGCTGGCATCATCGATGCATGGCCCCTGCATCCGTCCAGCTCCGCACCGAGCGGCTCGTCCTGCGCCCCGTACGGTCGCGGGACCTGCCGGCCGTGACGCGGCTGTGGACGGACCCCGAGGTGCGGCGCCACCTGGGCGGACCCGTGATCGACTCCGTGGTGCGCATCCGGCAGCGGCGGATCGTCGGGGCGCCCGGCTTCCACGCCGTCGAGCGGACGTCCGACGGGGTGGTCCTCGGCCTGGTCACGGTGGAGAGGTCCGGCCGGGGCGGCGAGGCGGAGGTGTCGTACCAGTTCCTGCCCGAGCACTGGGGGCGGGGCTACGCCCGGGAGGCCGTCGCCGCCGCCGTGGAGCGGGCCCTGGCCGACACGCCGACGGTCGTCGCCGTCACCCAGGAGGCCAACACGCCGTCGCGGCGGCTCCTGGAGGCCGTCGGGATGACGCACGCCGACTCCTACGTGGAGTGGGAGGCGCACCAGGTGCTGTACCGGGTGCGCCGGGGCGCGTTCAGAACCGGGCGTGGGTCGTGATGTCGGACTCGAACTGGGCGATCATCTCGGGTGTGACCGTCGGCCGGCACTGGGCGATCGCGTCCAGGTAGTCCCCGGTGGTCGCGCCCGGCGCGGGCCCGTCCCCGGCGCGCGCGCCGATCGCGACCAGGTCCCGCTCGAAGGAGTTCTGGGCGGCGATCCGGGCCGCGTGCTCGATGTCGGCGGGGGTGAACAGCTCGCTGGCGAGGACGAGCGCGTCGATGTCGACGTCCGGCCGGGCGTCCGTGTAGCGGGACCAGATCGCGGCCCTGGCCGCCTTGTCCGGGGTGCCGATCGGGATCAGGTAGTCGAAGCGCCCCGGGCGCAGGAACGCCGGGTCGAGCGAGCGGATCGAGTTGGTCGCGCAGACCAGCAGCCGCTCGTCCCGTTCGCGGAAGCCCGGGATCAGCTTGAGGAGCTCGTTGGTCACCCCGTGCGTGCCCCCGGACGCGGCGGGCTCGGTGCGTACGGGCGCGATCTCCTCGACCTCGTCGATGAAGACCAGCACCCGCTCCAGTTCGGCGATCCGGGCGAACGCGGCACGCAGCGCCGCCGCGAGGTTGCCCTCGTCGGCCAGCCGGGACGGCAGGATCTCCACGAACGGCCAGCCGAGCCGGGAGGCGATGGCGCGGGCGAAGGTGGTCTTGCCGGTGCCGGGCGGCCCGAAGAGGCCGAGCGCGCGCGGCGGCCTGACGCCGTGCCGGGCGGCCCGCTCGGGCTCGGCGAGCGGCAGGACGACACGCCGTTCGATCAGGTCCTTCTCCCGCTCCATGCCGGCCACCGAGGCCCACAGGTCGGCGGGCAGCAGCCGGCCGCCGAGGTCGTCGAGGAGGCCCGCCGCGGGTCCGTGCAGCGGCTCGACCTTCTCGAAGTACGCCACGGCGGGCTGGCGGGTGTACCCGGCGTTGAGCAGTCCCTCGCCGACCAGCTCCTCCTCGGGCAGCACATAGGCGATCCGGCCCACCCGGGCGGCCACCAGGCGCCGTTCGAGCTCGACGAGGAGCGCGCTCGCCAGGCCGCGGCCGCGCCATGCGGAGGAGATCGCGATCCGCATCACCCAGGCGCGCTCCCCGGCGACACAGGCGAGCGCGGCGCCGATGGGGGTGCCCTGGTGCACGGCCACGACGGCCGGCTGCCGGGAGGTCAGCGCGCCGATGCACTCGGCGAGCGAGAAGACCGACTCCTGGCCGAGCTCGGCCGTGGTGTCGATCAGATGGACGACGGCGGCGAGATCGCTCTCGCGGTAGTCGTGGATGAGCCAGTTCACCGGTGGTACCGCCCCTCGTTGCCGCTGTCGCGCTCCGTGACGGCGAGGTTAGGCGGGCGGGCGGCGGCGGGGCCCGCTCCATCCTGCACAAGGCGGCGCGGCCGAACACGCCGTACCGGCTCTATGCACGCGGCGGGCCGCCGGGGACACGCGCGGGCCCCCGCGGCGGTGCTCGCGGGGGCCTCGGCGGGTCCGGTCGGACCGGCGGGTCCGGAGAGTACGGATGGACCGGATGGACCGGCAGGTTCCTCAGGGGGCCGGGAGGGTCTTCGGGTTGGGGCCGTAGGCGTTGTCGTGGGCGTCGCCCTCCAAAGCGAGGAAGACGATCAGGATGATGCCGCCGACGAGCGGAATCAGCTCGATCAGGATCCACCAGCCGGACCGGCCCGTGTCGTGCAGCCGGCGGACCGCCACGCCGAGGCTGGGCAGCAGCACCCCGAGTGCGTAGAGGACGTAGAGCAGCGGGCTCGTGCCCAGGACCGAGTCGAGGATCGCGACGATGATCGCCGCGATGATGTTGAACAGCACGTACATCCAGAATTCCTGGCGCCGGGCCCGCCCGGTGAACACCGCGTACTTCTTGAGAACGTCGAGGTACCAGTTCACTTCGTCCCCCCGAGGACTGGGTTGAGAGATGCCTGTTCCTGTGCTTTACGCAGAACTTATGTGGCTGAAACCAGAAGGGTCAATCCGTTACCGGGCGGTGGCCGTTCACAGGGGCGGGCGGGGCGGAAGTGAATGGCGTCGCCTCCTCGTGCGAGGGGCGACGCCGATTCGGGCAGGGAATCCTTCTCACGTCCTTCTCTTGCTCATGAGGAGTCCGCCCGCGGTGAGGGCGAAGAGGCAGACGCACGCGCCGGTGATCACATTGCTGAGGATCGCGCCGGTGCCGGCGTTCCGGGTGACGACCCACGGCGAGACGATCAGCCACGCGCCGAGCAGCAGCACCACGAAGTTGAGGTCCTGGGAGCGTTCCGGGGCCATCGACATGCAGAGCCCGAGACCGGCGAGGGCGATGCCGACGATCAGGTTGCTGATGGCCAGTTCCGGCTTTGCGGCGGCGAAGTGGACGGTCCACGCGGACACCGCCGCGTAGAGACCGGCGATGATCACCAGCTCCTCCACCGCCGCCGCGCCCCGGGTCTGCGTGATGCGGGCATAGCGGCTGCGCATTTCACCCGCGTCGGGGTGCCCACTGATATCACCTGGACGGTGAGAGACGTCGGCCATACGACTCGCCTCCTTATGGCGTTCCTGCACGTCTGACCGAGATGGCGGCACGGATGCCGCTGTTTCATTGTGCTCTTATCCGGCCTTTATGTGTAGATCTGCCCGATAAGGGATCCGTACAGAATTGCGCGCGCCGCTCTGCGCGGAACCACCAAAGACCGGGAATCTTCAACAAAATTCGAGAAAGGATCAAGAAATTCTCCGCACCGACACCCGCAATGCCCTTGAGTTGTCGCGCCCCGTCCCCCATCCTCCGGCCAGGCAGCCCGCTCGCCCGCCCGGACCGCCGACCCTGGAGAGGCCCCGATGACGCGCGCTCCCGTCCTGGCCGAGGACGTCTTCACACCCGCCGCACTCGACGACCCGCACGCCCTCTACGCCCGGCTCCGCGCCGAGGGCCCCGTCCACCACCTGCCGGGAGCCGGACTCCACCTGGTCACCCGGCACGCCCAGGTCCTCCAGGTCCTCGACGACCCGGCCACCTACTCCAGCAACCTGACCGCTCTGTTCTTCGCGGGCGACGACGGCCGGCCCGCCCTGCTCGACGCGGGCGGCACCGGCGCCACCGGGCCCGACGTCCTCGCCACCGCCGACCCGCCCGCGCACACCGGACAACGCGCCATCGTCCGGCACGCCTTCGGCCGCGGCTCCGTCGAGTCCTGGCGCGCCGCCGTCGAGGAGATCGCCGCGCCGCGCGTCGCCGCCCTCGTCGCCCGCGGCGGCGGCGACTGGATGGCCGAGGTCGCCGCACCCCTCCCCGTACGTGTCATCGCGCGCGTCCTCGGGCTCCCCGACGCCGACGCCGACCGGCTCACCGCCTGGTCCGACGCGGGTGTCGAGCTCTTCTCCGGTCACGCGGGCGCCGACCGGATGCTCCTCCTCGGCACCGCCATGAACGACTTCCGCGGCTACCTCCGCGACCGGCTTGACACCGCCGCCCACGAGCCCTCCGGCGGACTCGTCGACACCCTCGTCGCCGCCCGCGCACGCGGCGAGGTCACCGGCGACGAGGCCACCGCCATGCTGCTCCAACTGGTCATCGCGGGCAGCGAGTCCACCACCAGCCTGCTGGGCAGCGCCGTACGGATGCTCGCCGAACGCCCCGGCCTCCAGGACCGGCTGCGCGCGGAACCGGCGGCCGTGGAGCGCCTCGTGGAGGAGGCGCTCCGGCTGGAGAGCCCGTTCCGGGGCCACTTCAGGATCACCACCCGCCCGGCCGAGCTCGGCGGGGTGCGGCTGCCCGCCGGGGCCCGCCTGATGCTGCTCTGGGGCGCGGCCAACCGGGACCCGGCGGCCCACCCCGAGCCCGACGCCTTTGACCTGGACCGGCCCGCCCCGAAGGGCCACACCGCCTTCGGCCGGGGCATCCACTTCTGCCTCGGCGCCCACCTCGCCCGCCTGGAGGCGGTGGTCGCGCTGCGCCTCCTGCTGTCCGCGACGCGCGCCATCGCCCTGCCGGCGGGCGAGGCGCCCGGCTATCTGCCGAGCCTCTTCGTCCGCCGGCCGGCCGCGCTGCCGATCGAGGTCAGGGGCGCGCGTACGGGCGGGTGATGATCTCCATGTTGTGGCCGTCGGGGTCGGAGAAGTAGGCGCCCCGGCCGCCGAAGTGACGGTTGATCCGCCCCGGCTCGGCGTGCTGCGGATCGGCGAAGTACGTCACCCGCATCCGCTCCAGCCGGTCGATCATGGTGTCGAACTCCTCGTCCGGCACGAGGAAGGCGTAGTGGGTGGGCGTGAACGGCTCGTCGGCCCGCTCGTAGTAGTCCAGGGTCACGCCGTTGCCGGTGTCCACCGGCAGGAACGGGCCCATCGGGGCGCCGACGGAGAGGCCGAGCACCTCGGCCAGGAAGGTCGCGGACACCTGACGGTCACGGGCGTACACGACGGTGTGATTGAGCTCGACGGACATGAAGGGGGTCCTTTCGCAGGGCAAGCGCTTCGACTGTCACCTCGCCCCGTACCGGCGGTACGGGAGGGACGGCCGCGGCGGACCCCGCGCCCACCACCCGGCGGCGCTCACACCACGGCCGGGCGCCTGTCTCGATCACGGCCCATGGCCGACCCGGCAGTCATGCCCCCACCGTAGGCCGCGCGCAGCGTGACCCACAACGGGGTTTACGGACACGGCGGCGGCCCTGCCGCCGTCCCCGCCGCAGGCCCGGCCACGGCTTACGCGGCGTAGCCTGGAAGTGGACTCGGGGGTCTCATGTCCCACCGCCGGGAGGCGGACGACGATGACCGGAATCGTTTCCAGGAGCTTCGACTCCGCAGACGAGACCCGCCCCTTCGACGGGGCCAAGGGGCGGCTGGACCTGCTGAACACGGACAAGGGACAGATCGGCAGGGCCGTGTTCGAACCCGGCTGGCGGTGGACCGAGCACGTCAAGCCGATCGCGGGCACCGACAGCTGCCAGGCGCACCACGTCGGCTATGTCGTGAGCGGACGGATGAAGGTGGTCATGGACGGCGGCGACAGCGCCGAGCTGGCCCCCGGGGACTTCTACGAGATCCAGCCGGGACACGACGCCTGGGTGGTCGGCGACGACGCCTGTGTGGCCCTGGACTGGGTCGGCTTCGGCGACTACGCCGTGCCGTCCGGCTCCTGACCGCGCCCCGACCGGGCCCTGAACCGGGCCGTGACCGCGCCCTGCCGGGCCGGGCGGGGGGAGACGAGGTCGCCGTCGTGGTCACTGTCGCGGTCGCGTCCGTCATGCGTGTCCGAAGCGCACCCCCTCCCACGGCACGGTCCCGTGCGGGAAGGAGTCCGGGGAGCGCTGGTCGAGGGTGCGTGGCGGGGCCGCCTCGATGACCGGCTCGGCCCCCTCGACCTCGCGCAGCCAGGCGGCCAGCGCGTCGCGCAGCCCGTCCGCGACCCGCCGGTGCGAGGTGAGCCCGGCCAGGTTCTCCAGCTCGTACGGATCGGCCGCCAGGTCGTACAGCTCGGTCTCGCGGTAGCGGTCCGCGTCCGGCTGCCGCCACGGGTCCGCGCCGGGCGGCGCCGTCACCACGTACTTCCACCGGTCCGTGCGCACCGCCCGCCCGATCACGTCCTCGCTGATCTGCACGAACACCGAGTACGGGCGCTCCGGGTCGGTCCCGCCGCCCACCAGCGGCAGGAGCGAGCGCCCTTGGACGCCCTCGGGCGCCTTCAGCCCCGCCGCGTCGAGCAGCGTCGGCATCAGGTCCACCGTGGAGACCGGGTGCCGGACCAGGCCGCCGCCGCGGAAGCCGGGGCCGGTGAGGGCGAACGGCACGCGGACCGAAGCCTCGTGGGCGGACCGCTTGTATTCGGCGTTGCGCGTTCGGAAGTGCGAACCGTGGTCGGCCGTCCACGCGAAGACCGTGTCGTCCTCGATGCCCAGACTGCGCAGCGCGTCGCGCAGCCGCCCCACTCCCTCGTCGACGCGCTTGATCTGCCCCAGATAGCCGCCGAGGTGCCGGTGCGCGCCGCCCTGGTCGGAGCCGGGGCTGAGCGCCGCGAGGTCGGGCGGCAGCCAGCGGCCCTGGTAGCGCTCGCGGTAGCCGGCGGGGGCGGGGTAGTCGTCGGTGGCGTTCTGGTGGTGCGGCTCCAGGAGGGAGAGGAAGAGGAGGAACGGGCGCTCGTGGTGGTCGGCGACGAAGCGGATGGCCGCGTCGACCAGGGCGTCCGAGCGGTAGCCGGGCAGCCGGACCGGCTCGCCCTGCTCGTCGTACACCACCGTGCGGTAGGCGTCGGAGGTGAACTCCAGCCGGTCCGAGGCGAGCCAGCGCCCGTAGCCGCCGCGCCGGCCGGGCGGGACCGGGCCGTCGGGGTTCTCCTCGCCCGCCAGGTGCCACTTGCCGATGTAGCCGGTGACGTACCCGGCCTCGGCGAAGGTGCCGGCGAGCGTGGGGAGTTCCGCTCCGAGCGGAAGTCCGTTACGGAAGACCCCGGTGGCCGTCGGATAGCGGCCCGTCTGGAGGGCGGCCCGGGCGGGCGCGCACACCGGATTGGGCGTGACGGCCTGCTCGGCCAGCGTGCCCTCGCGGGCCAGCCGGTCGAACTCCGGGGTCACCCCGGCGGGGTTGCCGTGCGCGCCCGTCGTGTCCCACCGCTGCTGGTCGGTGAGGACGACGACGACGCTCGGCCGGGCGGCGGCGGGCGGCATCAGGCGCCGGGGGTGGCGGGGACGGCGGGAGCCGCAGGGGCGGTGGAGTCCGCGGGGACGGCGGGAGTCCCGGGAGTGGGAGCGGGCGCCGTCGTCGAGGCGCCGGAGGCGATGCCGAAGGCCGGGTCCGGCACGCCCTCGGGCGCGAGCAGGACGGAGGCCCACCCGTCCACGCCGACCGGTACGTCGCCGTCGATGGTCACCCGGCGCAGCTTGCGGTCGTGGGCGTCGGAGTCGTCCACGCCGTAGTGCTGGGTGGCCCGGTTGTCCCAGATGGCCACGTCGCCCACCTGCCACTGCCAGCGGACGGTGTTCTCGGGCCGCTCGACGTGGGACTGGAAGAGGTCGACCAGGGCGCGCGAGTCGGCGCCGGTGAGCCCGCTGATCCGCTGGACGAAGTTGCCGAGCAGCAGGGTGCGCTCGCCGGTCTCCGGGTGGACCCGCACCACGGGGTGCTCGGTGAGGAACTTCGTCGAGGCGAAGACCTCCCGGAAGCGCACGAGCTGCTCGGGCAGGGTGTCGGGGCGCAGCGCCGCGTAGTCGTAGTCGTTGGAGTGCACGGCCCGCAGCCCCTCGGCGAGGACGCGCAGCGGCTCGGGCAGGCGCTCGTACGCGGTGGCGGTGTTGGCCCAGAGGGTGTTGCCACCGTACGGCGGGATGACGACGGCGCGCAGGATCGAGAAGGCCGGGTAGGCGGGGACGAAGGTGACGTCGGTGTGCCACTGGTTGGCCCGGCCGCCGTAGTCCGAGTCGATGGGGAAGGAGTAGCGGCCGTCGACGGAGGGGACGGTGGGATGGGCCACCGGCGTGCCGAGCAGGCGCCCGAAGGCTTCGTGGGCCTCCTCGTCCAGGTGGTCCTGGCCGCGGAAGAAGACGACCTTGTGCTCCAGGAGGGCGGCACGGATCGCGGCGACGGTGGCGGGGTCGAGATCGCCGCCGAGCCGGACGCCGGAGATGACGGCGCCGATCCGGCCGCCGACCTTCCGGACGGTGAGCCCGGGCCCGGAGTCCGTGGCGGCGGGGGAGTCAGAGGCGCCGGGGGAGGTCGTGGAGGAGGCCGTGGGGGCGGTCGAGGTCGTCATGGCGGATCCCTTCGGGACAGGGGACGGAGTTAATTTCGCAGGGGAAGTAATGAAGGCGCCAGAGGGCGGACACCGGGAGGACCGGCGGATGCCCACGGGCAGCCAGGGTGGCCACGGACGGCCACGGGTGTGCACCGGTGGGCACCGGAGAGCCGGACGGCGCGGCGGGGCGATGCCCAGGACCATGGCAGCGCCCCCGGCGGACCGTCAACGATCCACAGGCTCGGCGGAGATCGCGCCGGAGTGGTTGAATCGGGCTCCTCGCCGACACCGGTCGGGCATCCGCCGGACCCGGCCGAACCTACGGTGACCTGCGCCTTCTTCACCACGCGCGGCCTCCGGGGAGGGGCCGGCGCCACCGAGCGCGGGCGCCCGCCACGGCGCCGGGGGATTTCACGCCGTCGCAATACTGAGCAGCATTCCCGAGACGAGGCCGTCATGACCTTCACCTCCCACAGCCCGCGCATGGCCGGGGACGGCCGGCGCGAGGCCAACGCCGCCACCGTGCTGCGCACCGTCCTCGACCACGGGCCGGTCGCCCGCAGCGCCATCGCCCGGCTCTCCGGGCTCAGTCCGGCGGCCGTCTCCCGCCAGGCCACCGACCTGCTCGGGCTCGGCCTGCTGCGCGAACTGCCGGAGCACGCCGAGGGCGGGGGAGTGGGCCGCCCGCAGATCCCCGTCGACCTGCACCTCGGCGCCACCGGCGGCCCGGTGGCCGGCGGCGTCCATCTCGGCGTGCCCGCCTCCTCGTTGGGCCTGGTCGACCTGCGCGGACGGCTGCTGGCCCGGCGCACCTTCGGCCACGAGGGGGCGGACGTGCGCGTGCTGCCGGGGCTGGTCGCCCGGGAGTTGCGCGCCTTCCTCGCCGAGCACCTCGACGGGCGCCCGCTGCTCGGCGTCGGCGCGGCCGTCGGCGGCTGGGTGGACCCCGACCGCGGTCACGTCATGCGGCACGACGCCTTCGCCTGGTACCACCGGCCGCTGGGCGCCGAGCTCACCGGCGGGCTCGGCGGGCGCACGGTGCGGATCGACAACCACGCCCGCGCGATCGCCCAGTCCGAGATCCTCTTCGGGCGGCCCGAGGCCCGGCGCAGCCTGGTCCACCTCTTCATCGGCAACGTCGTCGACGCCGCGCTCGGGATCGCCGGCGTCGTCCACCAGGGCCCGGGCTCGGCGGCCGGCGACGTGGCCCACCTGCCCGTACCCGACTCCACCACGCCCTGCCCGTGCGGACGTTCGGGCTGTCTGGAGGCGACCGCGTCGAACACCTGGGTCGCCGAGACGGCGTACCGGCGGGGCCTGGTCCCCGAGCCGGACGTGTTCCTGGTGGTGGACGCGGCGGCGGCGGGCGACCGGCGCGCCGACCGGCTGCTGCGCGAACGGGCCCGCGCGGTGGGGCGGGCCGTCGCGCTCCTCCTCGACGTGCTCAACCCCGATCTGGTGGTCGTGACCGAGCAGGCCAGCGTCCTCAACCCCGACTACCTGGAGGAGATCAGGGGCGCCGCGGTGGACCTCTCGCACGTCTGCGACGACCCCGAACGGATCGTCAGTCCACATGCCGGACCAGCCACGCTGCCCGTCGCGGCGGGCACGATTCTGCTGAATCCCCTGTTCAGGAACCCCATTCAGGGCCTCGAAGGGCTGTCCGGATGGGAGGTCTCGGACTGACCGAGTCTCAGTATCCGGACCAGCCCGGTTGACCGGGTCGCGAAGCCGCTGCCATATTGCTCCCGTGAATCCGGACATGCGCCTCATCTGCCGCAGGCACGTCGACCTCTGTCGACAGGCCAGCGCGGTCTGTGCCGTCCGCCTCTGAGCGGCCCGTCCCGCCTCCCTCTCGGCGCCCCGCTCACCGGAAGCGCGCGCCACGCGTGACGCGCACCCCGTGTGCGACGTGTGCGACGTGCACGACCGTGCGCTGATCCACTGAGCCGCTGAGTCTCCGAGCCCCTTAGCGCTCCGAGCCCCTGAGTCTCCGACCCTTGAAGTCTCCGATTCCTCGGGTCTCTTCGCTGTCCGCCTCTTCGCCGTCCGCTGCCGGGCTTTGTTTCTTTCGCAGCGGAAGTAATTCGGCGGATGCTGTGGCGCGCCCTTCGTCCCGCAGGCCCCCGTCCGGCAGCCCTCCGCCCCACGGGGCCCTCCTCCTTCCCACCCACAGGCAGGCAAATCCGATGACCGAGCACTACCCCTCCACGCCCGGCGCCCCCGCCCCCTCCCGCCGCGCCACCCTGCGCGCCGCGGGCGGCGGTGCCCTGCTCCTGGGGCTGGGTCTGGCCGGCTGCCGCTCGGCCGTCTCCGAGTCCGGCGCCACGGACCCGAAGGCCGCCGCCGGGCCGCGCCGCGGCGGCACCGCCACCATCGCTGTCAACAGCGACTTCACCCCCAGCCTGCTCTTCTCCCAGAGCGGCCAGTCCCTCCAGCAGCGCCTCCTCTTCAACACCCTCACCCGCTACGACGACCGGCTCCGCCCCCAGCCCGAGCTCGCCACCGCGTGGGACTACGCCCCCGACGGCCGCTCCCTCACCCTCAAGCTCCGCACCGGAGTGACCTTCCACGACGGGCGCCCCTTCACCGCCGACGACGTCGTCTTCGCCGTCCGGAACCTCCAGAACCCGCTGCGGGCCGCCCAGTTGAGGGCGACCGCCGCCGCGATCACCGGCTTCGACAAGCGCGGCGACCACGAGCTCACGCTCCGCCTCGCGCATCCGGTCAACAACCTCTTCGACCTCTTCGAGTTCATGATCATCACCGATCGGAACAGCGTCGAGGACGCCGTCACCGGCAAGCGGCTCAACGGCACCGGCCCCTTCAAGCTCGCCAAGTGGAGCCCCGGCACCGGACTCAGCCTCACCCGCAACGCCGCCTACTGGCAGCCCGGCCGCCCCTACCTCGACGGCGTCGAACTCCGCGTCATACCCCAGGCCGACGCGCTCATCTCCTCCCTGCGCACCGGCCAATCCCAGCTCTCCTTCAACGTCCCCGGCAAGAGCCTGGCCGTCGTCAAGGGCAACTCCGACCTCACCGTCACCAGCTACGACACCGGCGCCGGCGCCTACTACCTCGGCGTCAACACCACCGTCGCCCCGCTCGACGACAAGCGGGTCCGCCAGGCCCTCGCCTGGGCCGTCGACCGCGAACGCCTCCTCAAGCAGGCCCTCGGCGGCTACGGCCTCGACTCCGCCGCGCCCTGGCCGAAGTCGTCGCCCGCGTTCACCGAGACCGGCCGCACCCACTACACGTACGACCCCGGCAAGGCCCGCGAGCTCCTCAAGGCCGCCGGACACCCGAGGCTGCGGCTGCCCCTGCTCCACGTCAGCCTGCCCGGCGACACCGCGATCGCCGAGTCGATCCAGTACGACCTCAAGCAGGCCGGCGTCGAGGTCACCCTCCAGCCCACCGACCCCGCCACCGCCCAGAAGAACCTCATCTCGCAGAACATGCCCGCCCTGTGGACCATGGGCCACGGCTTCGCGCAGGTGCAGCCCTCCACCCTCGCCGTCAGCGCGTACCCCTTCAACGAGGCCAAGAACACCTCGAAGTACCGTTCCGCCGCCTACACCAAGGTCGTCCGCGAGGCTTGGACCAGCCGCGCCACCGGCGCCGCCGCCAACGCCCTGCAGAGCCGGATCTCCGACATCCTGCTCGACGAGGCGTTCATCATCGACCTCGTCATCCGCGGCAACGTCCAGGTCGCCTCCGCCGCGCTGCACGGCGTCACCCTCAACAAGTTCTCCTACCTCAACCTCGACGACGCCTACCTGGCGGGCTGAGGCGATGCGCCGCCACCTGCTGCGGAAGCTCCCCTCCGCCCTCCTCGTCCTGCTCCTCGCCTCCTTCCTCGTCTTCGCCCTCATCCGGCTCGTGCCCGGCGACCCCGCCAGCTCGCTCGCCGGACCCGACGCGAGCGCCGAGACCGTCGCCGCGATCCGCGCCCGACTCGGCCTCGACGCACCCCTGTTCAGCCAGTACGCGCACTGGCTCGGCGGCCTCGTCACCGGCGACCTCGGACCCTCGTACGCCATCGGCGGCCAGACCGCCGACCTCATCGCCGACGGCCTCGGCGCCACCGTCGAACTCACCCTCGGCGCCCTGCTGTTCGTCGTCCTCCTCGGCGGCGCCTTCGGCATCCTCGGCGCCACCGCCCGCGCGCCCTGGCTGCGCGGCGCGGTACGGGTCGTCACCACCGCCGCCCTCGCCGTACCGCCGTTCGTCTCCGGCGTGCTGCTGGTCCTGCTGTTCGCCGTCCTCCTCGGCGTCCTCCCGCCCGGCGGCCGGGTCCCGATCCTGACCGCGCCCGACCTGGGGGTCCAGTACCTCCTGCTGCCCGCCCTCTGCCTCGCCCTGCCCAGCGCCGCCGTCCTCGGCCGCTACCTCAAGGACGGCATCGAACGCGCCCTCACCGAGGACCACGTCCGCACCGCCACCGCCGCCGGCATCGCGCCCCGCCGCATCCTCTGGCGGCACACCCTCCCCGGCGCCCTGCCGCCCGTCGTCACCCTCCTCGGGATGCAGACCGGCCACCTCCTCGGCGGCGCCGTCCTCGTCGAGGCGATCTTCGCCTGGCCCGGCCTCGGCCAGCTCGCCGAACAGGCCCTGGTCCGCCGCGACTACCCCGTCGTCCAGGACCTGCTGCTCCTCCTCGTCACCGTCTTCGTCCTCGTCCAGCTGCTCACCGACCTCGTCCACGCCTGGCTCGACCCCAGGATCAGGTGGGAGTGACCGCCATGACCACCAGCCCTGTCGCCACCAGCCCCGTCACCACGGAACGGGCAGCCCCAGGCGCCCGCACCACCGAACCCACCCCCCGCCGCCCCCGCCACCCCTACCGGGCCGCCCTCGCCACCGCGCGCGGCCGGACCGGGCTCGTCCTCGTCGGGCTCGTCGTCGCCGCCGGGCTGCTCGCCCCGCTCCTCGCCGGGCATGGGCCGACCGACCAGAGCGCCCTCTCCCTCGCCGGACCCGGCACCCCCGGGCACCCGCTCGGCACCGACGACCTCGGCCGCGACCTGCTCGCCCGGCTCCTCTACGGCATCCGCGCCGACCTCGGCATCATCGCCGTCGCCGTCCCGCTCGGCGCCGCCCTCGGCTGCCTCGCCGCGCTCCTCGCCGCCGTCCACCCGGCCGCCGACACCGCCGTCCAGCGCGCCTTCGACCTGATCCTCGCCTTCCCCGGACTGATCCTCGCCCTGGCCGTCACCGCCGTCCTCGGCCCCGGGCCGCTCCCCGTCGTCCTCGTCATCGCCCTCGCCGAGATCCCCGCCTTCGGACGCCTGCTGCGCACCGGGATCCTCGTCCAGCGCTCCCGCGAGTACGTCACCGCCGCCCGCGTCGGCGGCAGCTCACCCGGCCGGATCCTCACCCGCCACATCCTCCCCAACGCCGCCGACCCCCTCGTCGTCCAGCTCGCCGTCTCCCTCACCGTCGCCGTCTTCATCGAGGGCGCCATGAGCTTCCTCGGCGTCGGCGTCCGGCCCCCGCAGCCCACCCTCGGCGCCGTCCTCAGCCAGTCCATGCCCTACCTCGCCCAGGCCCCGCACTTCGCCGCGGGACCCCTGATCACCGTGACCGTCCTCGTCCTCGGCCTCTCCCTGATCGCCGAGGCGCTGAACCGGGAGACCCGCAGATGACCCGCCCGGCCCCCGACGGGGACACCCCCGCCCTGCTCGAAGTCAGCGGCCTCGACGTCGAGTTCACCACCCCCGACGGCACCGCCCTGCGCGCCGTCAGCGATGTCTCCTTCACCCTGCGCCGCGGCGAGACCCTCGCCGTCGTCGGCGAATCCGGCTCCGGCAAGTCCACCACCGCCCTCGCCCTGCTCCGGATGCTCCCCGGCACCGGACGGATCGCGGCCGGCTCCGTACGCCTCGACGGACAAGAGCTCACCACCGCCGACGAGCGCGAGCTGCGGGCCGTACGCGGGGCCCGGATCGGCATGATCTTCCAGGACCCGATGACCGCTCTCAACCCCGTCCTCACCGCCGGAGCCCACCTCGACGAGGTGCTCCGCGCCCATCGGTACGGGGACCGCGCCGCGCGCCGCGCCCGCGCCGCCGAACTGCTCGACCTCGTCGGCATCCCCGACCCCGCCCGCCGCCTCGACGACCACCCCCACCAGTTCTCCGGCGGCCAGCGCCAGCGCATCCTCATCGCCATGGCCCTGGCCGGCGAGCCCGACATCCTCCTCGCCGACGAACCCACCACCGCCCTCGACGCGACCGTCCAGGACCAGATCCTCACCCTCCTCGCCGACCTCGGCCGCAAGACCGGCACCGCCCTCGTCCTCATCACCCACAACATGGGCGTCGTCGCCCGCGCCTGCGCCCGCGTCCTCGTCATGTACGGCGGCACCGTCGTCGAGGACGGCCCCACCGCCGAGGTCCTCACCCGCCCCCGCCACCCCTACACCGCCGGACTCCTCGCCGCCGTGCCCCGCCTCTCCGCACCCTCCGGCACCCGCCTCACCGGCATCCCCGGCAACCCCCCGGACCCCACCCTCCTCGGCGCGGGCTGCGCCTTCGCCGACCGCTGCGCCCACGTCACCGACCCGTGCCGCGCCGCCGCCCCCGCGCCCGTCGCCCTCGACGGCGGCGTACGGGTCGCCTGCCTGCTCGCCGCCGAAGGCGCCGAACCCCTGCCGCCGCCCCCGGCGCCCGCCCGCATCGACCGGCCCGCGCCCGGAGCCCTCGTCCTCGCCGCCGAATCGCTCCGCAAGACCTACCGCTCGCGCGGCCGGCGCGCCTTCACCGCCCTCGACGACGTGTCCCTCACCCTCGCCGCCGGGGAGACCCTCGGCATCGTCGGCGAGTCCGGCTCCGGCAAGTCCACCCTCGCCCGGGTCCTCGCCCACGCCCACCCCGCCGACTCCGGGCGGCTGCTCCTCGACGGCCGGGATGTCACCCGGCCCTCCCGGCGCGAGCTCCACGCGGTACGGCGCCGGGTCCAGCTCGTCTTCCAGGACCCGTACGCGTCCCTGGACCCGCGGATGACCGTTGGCGAGACCGTCGCCGAACCGCTGCGCGCCTTCGGCCTCGGCGACCGGGCGGCCCGCGCCCGCCGGGTCGCCGAACTGCTCGACCTCGTCGGCCTCGACCCCGCCGTCGCGGACCGGCTGCCCCGCTCCTTCTCCGGCGGCCAGCGCCAGCGCATCGGCATCGCGCGCGCCCTCGCCCCCGAACCCGCCGTCCTCATCTGCGACGAACCCGTCTCCGCGCTCGACGTCTCCGTTCAGGCCCAGATCGTCGGCCTGCTCACCGACCTCCAGCGCGACCTCGGCCTCGCCCTGGTCTTCATCGCCCACGACCTCGCCGTCGTCCGCCAGGTCAGCCACCGCATCGCCGTCATGCACCGGGGCCGGATCGTGGAGACCGGTGGCGCCGACGAGGTCTGCGAGCGCCCCCGCGACCCCTATACCCGCGCCCTGCTGGCCGCCGCCCCCGAACCCGTACCAATGGCCCCGCTCCTGACCGCCGCCGGGGCGAGCGCATGAGCGCCTGCTGCGCGCCGGGCCGCCCCTGCGCGGGCGCGGCGGGGGCCCCGGGGCCGCGGGTCACGGAATTTCTTCCGCTCCCGACGATACGAAAGTCCGGGCGGCACCTCCCCGTGCTGCCCATGGCCGAACTGCCCGGCGGCACCTTCGCCATGGGCGACCACTTCGACGAGGGCCACCCCGCCGACCGGGAGGGCCCCGTCCGGAAGGTGACCGTCGCGCCCTTCGCCATCGACACCACCGCCGTCACCAACGCCCAGTACGCGCGCTTCGTGACCGCCACCGGCCACCGCACCGACGCCGAGCACCACGGCTCCTCGTACGTCTTTCACCTGCTGCTCCACCCGGCCGCCGAGGCCCACGTCCTCGGCCGGGTCGCGAACGCCCCCTGGTGGCTCGCAGTCGAGGGCGCCGCCTGGCACAGCCCCGAAGGCCCCGGATCCGGCGTCGAGGACCGCGCCGACCACCCCGTCGTCCACATCAGCCACGCCGACGCCACCGCCTACTGCGACTGGGCCGGGCTGCGGCTGCCCACCGAGGCCGAATGGGAGTACGCGGCCCGCGGCGGCCTCGACGGCGCCCGCTACCCGTGGGGCGACGACCTCGCCCCCGACGGCCAGGAGCGCTGCACCATCTGGCGGGGCTCCTTCCCGTACCGCTCGGACCGCCCCGCCGGGCGCACCGGAACCGTCCCCGTCACCGCCCACCTCCCCAACGGCCACGGCCTCCACAACACCTCCGGCAACGTGTGGGAGTGGTGCTCCGACACCTTCGCGCCCCCCGCCCGCCCCGGCGGACCGGCCGAACGGGTCATCCGAGGCGGCTCCTACCTCTGCCACGACTCCTACTGCAACCGCTACCGCGTCGCCGCCCGCTCCCACAACACCCCCGACTCCTCCACCGGCCACGGCGGCTTCCGCTGCGCCCGCTCACTCACGGATCACGGAGACCACCCCGCATGACCACCAGCACCCGCACCCGCCGGGATCCGTACGAGGGCTTCCCCGGCCGCGTCGGCCGCACCTTCGCCGACTCCGAGCCCGCCTGGCCGGACCGCCCGGCCCCGCCCGCCAAGGCCCCCAACATCGTCGTCGTCCTCGTCGACGACATGGGGTACAGCGACATCGGCCCCTTCGGCTCCGAGATCCCCACCCCCGTCCTCGACTCGCTCGCCGAGGACGGCGTGCGCCTCACGAACTACCACACCATGCCGCTGTGCTCACCGGCCCGCGCCGCCCTGCTCACCGGCCTCAACCCGCACCGCGTCGGCTACGCGATGGTCGCCAACTCCGACCCGGGCTTCCCCGGTTACGCCATGCGGATCGCCGAGGACGTGCCGACGCTCGCCGAACTCCTCCACGACGCCGGTTACGCGACGTACGCCGTCGGCAAGTGGCACCTGGTCCGCGACTCCGCCTCCAACGCCGCCGACGACCGCCGCGACTGGCCCCTGAACAAGGGCTTCGACCGCTACTACGGCGTCCTCGAAGGGCTCACCAGCCTCTTCCACCCGCACCAACTGGTCCGCGACAACAGCCCGCTGGACATCGACGAGTTCCCCGACGGCTACTACTACACCGACGACATCACCGACGAGGCCATCGCCATGGTGAAGTCGCTGCGCGCCCACGACCCCGACAAGCCCTTCTTCCTCTACCTCGCCCACAACGCCGTCCACGGCCCCCTCCAGGCCAAGCCCGAGGACATCGCCCGCCACCGGGGCCGCTACGACGAGGGCTGGGACGCCCTGCGCGACCGGCGCTTCGCCGCCCAGATCGCCGCCGGATTGTTTCCGCTCGGAACGGAACTCCCCGAGCGCAACAGCGAAGCCGGACTCGACGTCCCCGCCTGGGACTCCCTCACCGAGGACCAGCGACGCCTCTACGCCCGCTACATGGAGGTCTACGCCGCCCTCGTCGACAACATCGACCAGAACCTCGGCCGGCTCACCGACACCCTCGCCGCCCTCGGCGAACTCGACAACACCGTCATCGTCTTCACCTCCGACAACGGCGGCACCGGCGAGGGCGGCGCCGAAGGCACCCGCTCCTACTTCAGCCGCTTCGTCCACCACCCCCGGCTGCCCGGCGACTGGGACCCCTACGTCGACCGCGACCCCGAGCTCATCGGCGGCCCGCGCAGCCTCGTCCACTACCCGCGCGGCTGGGGCATGGCCTCCAACACCCCCTTCCGGCTCTACAAGGGCCACACCTACGCCGGCGGCGTACGCGTCCCCTTCGTCCTGTCCTGGCCCGACGGCGCCCGCGACGGACGCCTCGCGCGCGGGCGGCGCGCCCAGTACCAGTACGTCACCGACATCACCCCCACCCTCCTCGAACTCGCCGGTGTGCCCCGCCCCGAGGTGCGCCGGGGCAGCCCCGTCCAGGAGGCCGACGGCACCAGCTTCGCGCCCGTCCTCGCCGACCCCGCGCACGAATCCACCCACCCCGAGCAGTACTGCGAGATGACCGGCAACCGCAGCCACTACCGCGACGGCCACAAGCTCGTCACCCTGCACCGCCCTGGCGCCCCCTACGACGACTCCGAATGGGCCCTCTACGACATCCGGGCCGACCCCACCGAGATCCACGACCTCGCCGCGAGCCGCCCGGACCTGGTGGCCGAGCTGTCCAAGGCGTGGGAGGAGGCCGCCTGGCGCAACGGCGTCTTCCCGCTGCCCGACCACAGCGGCGCCCTCGCCCGCCGCAACCCCGCCGAACAGCGCCTCGCCCGCCCGCTCACCCTGCTCCCCGGCACCCCCGAGCTGGAGCGCTATCGCTCCTCGCGGCTGATCTCGCTGCGCTCCTTCGAGGTCGCCGTGAGCGTCGACGAGACCGGCGACGGCGTGCTGGTCTCGCACGGGGACCAGGGCGGCGGCTACAGCCTCTACGTCGAACACGGCAGGCTCGTCCTCGCCTACAACGAGTACGGCACCCTCCACGAGACCGACGCCGGTGCCCTGGCACCCGGCGCCCACGAGATCCTGCTGACCGCGACGGCCGAGGAGGGCCTGCGCTGGCGCCTCGCCGTCCACGTCGACGGCGAACTCCGCGCCGCCCCCGCGAGCGTCCACCAGCTCATCGGGATGGCCCCCTTCCAGGGCATCAGCGTCGGCATCGACCGCAAATCGCCCGTCTCCTGGCCGCTGTACGAGCGCCGGCGTTCCTTCCGCTTCGAGGGGAAACTGCGCGCGGTCACCTACCGGCCAGGACCGCCGGGACCGGACGCGCCCGAGGCGGTCGCCGAGGCCCTGAAGGCGGCGGCGGCAGCCTTCGAGTGACGGCCGGGAGGAGGGCCGTTGTGTGCGGGGGCGCCCGGGGCGCCAGGAGGAAATCCGGGCGCCCCCGCCCGCCCCCGCTGGCAGGATGCGGACATGACACTCGTTGACCGCCGGATCCAGCCGCCCCTCACCGCCGACGAACGCACCACCCTCACCGCCATGCTGGACTTCCAGCGCGACACCCTCGCCCTGAAGTGCGAGGGCCTGAGCACGGAACAGCTCAAGGACCGGGCGGTCGCCCCCTCCGGACTCTCCCTCCTCGGTCTCGTCCGGCACGCCGCCGAGGTCGAGCGCGGCTGGTTCCGCAACGTGGTCAACGGCGAGACCAGCCGCAGCCCCTGGACCCCCGCCGGCTCCACCGACTGGGCCGACTTCGACGTGGACGACGCAGGCGACACGCAGGTGGCGGAGGCGTTCGCCGTCTGGCGCGAGGAGTGCCGCCTCGCCCGCGCCATCGTCGAGGCCGCCCCCACGCTCGACGTCACCGGCCGCCTCGGCGACGAGGAGTACTCGCTGCGCTACGTCCTCGCCCACATGATCGAGGAGTACGCCCGCCACAACGGCCACGCCGACCTCCTGCGCGAGCGCATCGACGGAACCACCGGCGAGTAGCCCCTTCCGCTCGGAGAGGAAGAAAAACCCCTGGTGGCGTCCCCGACCGCCGCTGCTATCGTCGCCGCATGTCGCAGCTGATCACCCCCACCGCGCGCCTCCACGACTCCTGGCTCGCCGCCCACGCCGAGTGGAGTCCCGGTGTCAACCAGGACGGTTCGGGGATGCGGCTCGCCGGTGACGACGCCTTCGCCGTCCCCGAGGTCTTCGCCTCCTGGGTGGGCCGGCTCCGCGAACAGGCCGACCGCACCCGGCCGCTGCCCGAGGGCCGGGTGCACGCGACCCACTGGTGGATCGTCGAGGACGACACCTACCTCGGCGCCATCGACCTGCGCCACGAGCTCAACGACTTCCTGCTTCGGGCGGGCGGCCACATCGGCTACAGCGTCCGCCCCTCCGCCCGCCGCCGCGGCCTCGCCACCTGGGCGCTCGGCGCCGTCCTCCCCGAGGCGCGGGCCCTCGGACTCGGCCGCGTCCTGCTCACCTGCGACGACGACAACACCGCCTCGGCCCGCACCATCGAGCACAACGGCGGCGTCCTGGAGGACGTCCGCCCCACCGAACTCGGCCTCAAGCGGCGCTACTGGATCGAGCTGTAGGCGTCCGTCACGCAGTCCGCCGCGCAGCGGCCCCGCTCGTACGCGTGGCGCAGCGCGGCGGCGGCGTGCGCCCGGCTGACCTCCTCGTAACCGAAGCGCTCGTGGGCCATCCGTACGACCGACTCGACGGTGACGATGGCCGGTTCGCCCCGCCCCGCCGCGCCCCGCGCGGAGGCGATGGCCAGTTCGGCCGAGCGGGTCAGCGCCCGCACGTAACTCTCCCAGGCGGCCCGGCGGGCCCGGCGCGGCGCGGGCGGACGTACCGCCCGCCCCTTCCAGCGGGCACCCGCCGCGACGAGGATCACGCCGGCCGCGACCACCAGGGCGCCGAGCAGGGCATCGGGACTCACGTTCACCCCGCGAGCCTTCCCTGCCCGGCGAACGGGCAACCGGGCATGGCGCGCGCACGCCCCGCGCGCGTCGCCCGGGCCGGGGTCCGGAGGCCGCCCGTCACCCCGAGCCCGAGTCTGAAGTCGATGCCCCCGAGCCCGAGCCTGAAGCCGATGCCGCCGACGCCGACGCAGCCGACACCGCCACCGGCACCGACGCAGGATCGTCCAGGACCGTGTCCCGCGCGTACGTGAGCGCGCCCGCCAGTGCCGCGTCCGCGCCCAGCACGCCAGGGACCGGGGCCGGGACCAGCCGGTCCGAGAGGGCGCGGCGCCCCGACAGGCGGGCGGTCAGGCCGCGTTCGAGCCAGGGGTGCCAGTCGGCGAGGTAGCCGCCGAGGACCACCTCGTCCGCGTCGAGCAGGCTCGTCACCGCCAGCACTGCCGCGCCCAGCACCTCGCCCGCCGTGTCCAGGGCGTCCACCGCCCGGGGCTCCCCGGCCGCCAGGGCCGCGCCCAGCGCGACGAGCGCCGCGTCCGCGCCCTCCGCCGCGCGCAGCCCCGCGAACCCGGCCGCGTCGGCCAGCGCCTCGGGGCCCACGTACAGCGCGAGGCAGCCCCGCGCGCCGCACGCGCACGGCGGGCCGTCGAAGGCGACGGGCATGTGCCCCGGTTCGCCCGCGACCCCGTGCCCGCCGGTGTGGATCCGCCCGTCGAGGACGAGCCCGCCGCCGACTCCGATGTCCGCTTTCAGATACGCCAGGGAGCGCGGCGGCGCGGCCCGGTGCGGGAGGAGGGCGCGGTACTCGGCGAGCGCGGCCAGGTTGGCGTCGTTCACCAGGGCCAACGGGAGCCCGGCGAGGGCGGGTTCGGTGCGCAGCAGCTCCGCGCGGACGAGGGCGGTCAGGGGTACGGGGCCGGGCCAGCCGAAGTCGGTGCTGAACGCCGTCGCGCCGTCCGTGGCGTGCGCGTCGACCGGACCGGGCATCGCCATCACCGCGCCCCACAGGTGCGCCCCCGGCACGGCCAGCGCCGCCGCCCCGGCCTCCCGCAGCGCGTCCGCGACGGCGCGCGCGAGCGGCCGAGGATCGCCCTGCGGGGTGCGGTGGGGGAGCGTGGCACGGTGGCGCGGGCGGCCCGCGAGGTCGGCCACCGTCACCTGGAGCCGGCGCCGGGTGATCCGTACCGCCAGGGTGAGGACGCGCCCGGGCGCCAGCTCGAGCTGCCGCCGGGGCCGGCCGCGCCCGCCCGCCGGCGTCAGCCCGGCCTCGCGGACGAGCCCGCGGTCGATCAGGTCGGCGGTCAGCGCGGTGAGCGAGCCGTGGGCCAGCCCGGTGGCGGCCGAGAGCTCGCTGCGGGACCGGGGGCCGTGGTCGGCGAGGTGGCGCAGGGCGCGGGACAGGTTGAGGCGGCGTACGGCGGCGGAGTCGGCGGGCGGTGCGGGCACCCGGCCATTCTCCCCGACGCGCTCCCGACGGTGATGGGCACCCGGCGGACCGCCTTGGGCGTCCTGAGTCGCCCAGCGACACGCGATGATGACACGAGTAAGTGACACGCGTCACCTTTTTATTTCGACCATTGACGTAAATGTTTTCCGGCCAGACGCTGTGGACGTGCCCGACGAAGGTGTCGAGGCCGACGCGGCCGTCCGCACCGCACCGCACCGGACGCCCGTCGCCGGCCGGACTCACCACCCCGCCCCACCCCGACAGGAGCCCCTCATGACCGCCCCCGGCACCCCCGCCACGGACCCCGCCGCCCCCGTCGTCGACACCACCCGCGGCCCGGTGCGCGGCGAGCGCCGGGCCGACGGCAGCAGCCGCTTCCTGGGCATCCCGTACGCCCAGCCGCCCGTCGGCCCGCTCCGCTTCGCCGCGCCCGTGCCGCCCGAGCCGTGGACCGAGCCGCTGGACGCGACCGCGTACGGACCGACCGCGCAGCGCCGCCCGTTCGCGGACGTCACCACCATCCCGGAGCCCTCGATCCCCGGCGACGGCATCCTGAACCTGAACGTCTTCACCCCCGCGCCCGGCACCGACGCGGCCCTCCCCGTCCTCGTCTGGATCCATGGCGGCGGCTACGTCGCGGGCTCCGCCGCCAGCCCCTGGTACGACGGCGCCGCCTTCAACCGCGACGGGGTCGTCCTCGTCTCCCTCGGCTACCGCCTCGGCATCGAGGGCTTCCTGCACCTGGAGGGAGCCCCCGACAACCGTGGCGTACGGGACTGGGTCGCCGCCCTCACCTGGGTCCGCGACAACATCGCCCGCTTCGGCGGCGACCCCGCCAGGGTCACCATCGCCGGCCAGTCGGCGGGCGGCGGCGCCGTGCAGACGCTGCTCGCCGTCCCCTCCGCCCGCGAGCTCTTCCACGGCGTCATCTCCGTGTCCGGCGCCGTCATGCGCCCCGACGGACCCGAGGTCGCCCGCGCCGTCGCGCGCCTCTTCACCTCCCGTACGGGCCTCCCGGCCACCGCCGCCGCCCTCCAGGACCTCGGCGACGACGAGATCCTCGCCCTCCAGGACCGCCTCGGCGAGCCCGGCCCGGACCGCGAGGGTCTGCCGCCCATGCTCTCCCTCGTGCCCTTCGCCGACGGCGAGCTCATCCCCGAGCCCGTCCTGGACGCGCTCACCACGGGCGGCGCGGGCGCCGGGGTGCCGCTGATGCTGGGCTTCACCGCCCACGAGTTCAACATGATCCCCACGCCCACCGCGGGCCCCGGCGGGGAGCCGCTGCCGCTGCCCCTGCTGCTCGGCGGCCTCGGCCTGGACGAGGCCGGGGCGGGCGCCTTCGCGGAGGCGTACGCGGACTCCGACCCGGCCGGGCTGTTCGGCCAGGCGCTGACCGACGTGACCTTCCGCGCGCCGTCGCTGGAGGTCGCCGACGCCCGCGCGGAGCGCGGCGAGCCCACCTGGCTCTACCAGTTCGACTGGACCTCGCCGGTCAACGGGCAGTCCTTCCACTGCCTGGACCTGCCCTTCGCCTTCGACCTGCTCGACGCGGAGGGCGTCACGGCCGCCGCGGGCGACAACCCGCCGCAGGCGCTGGCCGACGGCATGCACCGCGCCTGGGTTTCGTTCGTCTCCGAGCGGAATCCCGGCGAGCAGTGGCCCGCCTACACCGCCGAGCGCCGGGCCACCCTGAGCTGGAACACCACGCCCGAGGTGACGGAGGACCCGCTCAAGAGCGTCCGAGCCATCTGGCGGCGCTGAGCCGGGCGGTGGGGGCGAGCCGGCGGGGGCGGGGCGGTGGGGGCGGGGCCCCTCACCGGATCCGCACGGCTCCGGTGAAGGGGGACCTTGCCCATGAGCCTCGGGATCCTGGCTGGTGTCGTCGTCGGCGCGCTGGCCGTTCTGATCGCTCTGTTCAAACTGGTGTGGCATTCGCGCTCGTTCTGCACGGAGAAGAGCACGTCCTTGCCGTCGGCGGCGGTGAAGGCGCCGTAGGGGGCGATGGTGGC
>NZ_JBEZHM010000007.1:0-220813 GCF_040650575.1 Streptomyces sp. NPDC048659
GTCTTTTCTGCCGCCTTCCCTGTGTCTAACGCGGCTCACGACGCCGCGGTCCTCGTTTCATCACCCGGTTCGGGGCCGTGGCCGCGCGTCCGCGCGGCCGGGGCCCGTATGTCATGTCGTCACGTCGTGCTCAGATCTCGCCGCGCAGCTTGGCGAGCGCCTCCGCGAGGATCGCCTCGCCGTCCGCGTCGCTGCGCCGCTCGCGTACGTACGCGAGGTGCGTCTTGTACGGCTCGGTGCGCGGCGGGTCCGGCGGGTTGTCCCGGTCCTGGCCGGCCGGGAAGCCGCAGCGCGGGCAGTCCCAGGTCTCCGGGACCTGTGCGTCACTGGCGAAGCTCGGCTGGGTCTCGTGCCCGTTCGAGCACCAGAAGGAGATGCGGAGACGGGGCGCGGACTCGCCCCGCTCGGCCTCGCCCATCGGCCCCGCTCCGACCCGGCTTCCCCGGATCGCGTTGCCACTTGCCACGGTCGTAACTCCCTGCGTGATGGTGCTCGAAGATGCCCCAGTCTACGTAAGGCCCAACGCGCGTCCAGTGATTGGAGTTACCCGTCCATCTTCATCAGCAGGCCGAGCACGACAATGGAGGCGAACCAGAGCAGACCGACCACGACGGTGATGCGGTCGAGGTTGCGCTCGGCGACCGAGGAGCCGCCGACGGAGGACTGCATGCCGCCACCGAACATGTCGGAGAGACCGCCGCCCTTTCCCTTGTGCATCAGCACGAGCAGCATCAGCAGCCCGCTGAAGACGATCAGGGCGATCGAGAACCCCATAACCACGGCTGGACCAACTTCCTCGGACTTATACGGACGGGGGCCGGGCACCTGCCCGACCCCCGCAAGGGTACGACGTATCTCCGCTACCGCATACTCACTGGTCGCGGAAGCGCACGATCTTGACGAACTCGTCGGCGTCCAGCGAGGCACCGCCGACCAGCGCGCCGTCGATGTCGGCCTTGGCCATGATCTCCGCGACGTTCGAGCCCTTGACGGACCCGCCGTACTGGATGCGGATCTTGTCGGCCACGTCCTGCGAGTACAGCTCGGCGAGCTTGCCTCGGATCGCCGCGCAGACCTCCTGCGCGTCGTCGGCGCCGCAGACCTTGCCGGTGCCGATGGCCCAGACGGGCTCGTACGCGATCACGATGGTCTCGGCCTGCTCGGCCGGGAGACCCTTCAGGCCGCCCTCGACCTGGGCCAGGGTGTGCGGCACGGCGTTGCCGGCCTCACGGACCTCCAGCTCCTCGCCGACGCAGAGGATCGGGGTGATCCCGTGCGCGAAGGCGGCCTTCACCTTGGCGTTGCAGAGCTCGTCGGACTCGCCGTGGTACTGACGGCGCTCCGAGTGGCCGACAGCCACGAAGGAGCACTTCAGCTTCGACAGCATGAGGCCGGAGATCTCGCCGGTGTAGGCACCGGACTCGTGCGCCGAGATGTCCTGGGCGCCGTACTTGATCTTCAGCTTGTCGCCGTCGACCAGGGTCTGCACGGAACGCAGGTCGGTGAAGGGCGCGAGGACCGCGACCTCCACGGCGTCGAGGTCCTTCTCGGTGAGGGCGAAGGCCAGCTTCTGGACGTGCGCGATGGCCTCAAGGTGGTTGAGGTTCATCTTCCAGTTGCCCGCCATCAGCGGGGTGCGGGTGTTGCTCATGAAAGGGTCAGTCCTCCAGTGCGGCGAGGCCGGGAAGCGTCTTGCCCTCAAGGTATTCGAGGGAGGCGCCGCCGCCGGTCGAGATGTGGCCGAACTTCGTCTCGTCGAAGCCCAGGTTGCGGACGGCCGCGGCGGAGTCGCCGCCGCCGACCACGGTGAAGCCCTCGCTGTCGAGCAGGGCCTGCGCGATGGCGGCGGTGCCGCCCGCGTAGTCGGGGTGCTCGGCGACGCCGACCGGGCCGTTCCAGAACACGGTCTCGGCGTCGACGATCTTCGAGGCGAACAGCTCGCGGGTCTTCGGGCCGATGTCCAGGCCCTCCTTGTCCGCGGGGATCTTGTCCGCGTCCACCGTCTCGAAGTCGGCCGGGGCCTTGGTCTTCAGGTCGGGGAAGTCCGTGGAGACCAGGACGTCGACCGGGAGGACGAGCTCGACGCCGGACTTGGCGGCGCGCTCCATGTACTCCGTGACCTTCGGGATCTGGTCCTCCTGGAGGAGGGAGATGCCGACCTCGTAGCCCTTGGCCTTGAGGAAGGTGTAGGCCATGCCGCCGCCGATCAGCAGCCGGTCGGCCTTGCCGAGCAGCTCGTCGATGACGGCGAGCTTGTCGGAGACCTTGGCGCCGCCGAGGATCACGGTGTAGGGCCGCTTGACGTCCTCGGTGAGCTTCTTGAGGACGCCGACCTCGGTGGCGATGAGGTAGCCGGCCGCGTGCGGCAGGCGGGCGGGGAGGTCGAAGACCGAGGCGTGCTTGCGGTGCACCGCGCCGAAGCCGTCGCCGACGTACAGGTCGGCGAGCTCGGCGAGCTGGTCCGCGAAGGCGCCGCGCTCGGCGTCGTCCTTGGCGGTCTCGCCCGCGTTGAAGCGCAGGTTCTCGACGACGGCCACCTTGCCGTCGGTCAGGCCCGCGACGGTCTCCTTGGCGGAGGGGCCAACGGTGTCGGTCGCGAAGGCGACATCGGCGCCGAGCAGCTCGCCGAGCCGCGCGGCGGCCGGGGCGAGCGAGAAGGCCGGGTCCGGGGCGCCCTTGGGGCGGCCCAGGTGCGAGGCGACGACGACGCGGGCACCCGCGTCGGCCAGCGCCTTGACGGTGGGGACGACGGCACGGATGCGGCCGTCGTCGGTGATGGCGGTGCCGTCGAGCGGCACGTTGAGGTCGGCGCGGACGAACACCCGCTTGCCGGAGACGCCCTCGGCGAGAAGCTCGTCGATCGTCTTCATCTGTTCACTGACTCCCTTGGTACGCGGTGGAGCACACGAACAGGGCCCGTACAGCGCGTCTTCGCGCTGCCCGAGCCCTGCTCACATCGAAAACCCGCCCTGAAGTTTAGAGCTGGCCGCCGACGAAGACGGTGAGGTCGACGAGACGGTTGGAGTAGCCCCACTCGTTGTCGTACCAGCCGAGGATCTTGACCGTGTTGCCTTCCTGGACCATCGTCATGAGGGAGTCGAAGGTGCAGGACGCCGGGTCGCTGACGATGTCCGAGGAGACGATCGGGTCCTCGGTGTAGTACAGGATGCCCTTCAGCGAGCCGTCCTCGGACGCCTTCTTGAAGGCCGCGTTGACCTCGTCCTTCGTGACCTCACGGTCGAGGGTCACGACGAGGTCGGTGGCGGAGCCGGTCGGGACCGGGACGCGCATGGCGATGCCGTCCAGCTTGCCCTTGAGCTGCGGGAGGACCAGGGCGGTGGCCTTGGCGGCGCCCGTCGTGGTCGGGATGATGTTCTCGGCGGCGGCGCGGGCGCGGCGGAGGTCCTTGTGCGGGAAGTCCAGGATGCGCTGGTCGTTGGTGTACGCGTGGACCGTGGTCATCAGGCCCTTGACGATGCCGAAGTTCTCGTCGAGAACCTTGGCCATCGGCGCCACACAGTTGGTGGTGCAGGACGCGTTCGAGATGACGTGGTGGTTGGCCGCGTCGTACTGGTCCTGGTTGACGCCCATGACGATGGTGATGTCCTCGTCGCTGGCCGGAGCCGAGATGAGGACCTTCTTCGCGCCACCGGCGATGTGCTTCTCGGCGTCGGCCTTCTTGGTGAAGATGCCGGTCGACTCGATGACGATGTCGACGCCCAGCTCACCCCAGGGGATGTCGGCCGGGTTGCGCTCGGAGAGCACCTTGATGGTGTGGCCGTCCACCGTGATGGTGTCGGCGGTGTGGGTCACCTCGGCCTTGAGGCGGCCCAGGATGGTGTCGTACTTCAGCAGGTGGGCCGTGGTCGCGGTGTCACCCAGGTCGTTGACAGCCACGATCTCGATGTCGGCACCCTGCTCAAGGAGCGCGCGGAAGTAGTTGCGACCGATACGGCCAAAGCCGTTGATGCCTACGCGGATCGTCACGAACCGATCTCCTCGTTAGGTGACGCCGGGTGCTCTTCGCCGCCCGGCGAGCTTCTCTTTTGGGATGTCCCCGACCGCTTACGACCCTACCTCTCCGAGCGGCCGAGAGTGACATCCAGTGGGGCCGTCCGGGCCTCGGAACAGCCGGAAAAAGGCCGACAGCCCTTACCTCCCAAGAGGTAAGGGCTGTCGCGGGACCTTCGCCCCCACTACGGAGAGTCACCGACGAGAGTGCTCGACTGAGCGCCCGGATCAGCGTCGGAGCGAATTAAGGGCCTTTCCGAGCAGAGCCGCCCGATCCGCCGCATTCGGGACGTGTTCCAGGCCGAAACCGAAGAGCACGGTGTCACGGGTGGTGACGGCCGCCTGCGAGTGGAAGAGCGCCGCCGAAACGGCCCAGTCGGTTCCGTTGCCGGGGCTGCCGGCCGGCGGACCCGGTACGGACCACTTCCCGGTCCCGTTCTCGAATCCCTCCGCGTCGGAGGCGGCCCCCGCGTTCAGCCGGAGGTCGTCGACGAAGGCGCCCATCTCGCCGGTGCCGGGGTCGGAGACGTACGAGATCGCCAGCTCGACCCGCTTGCCCGCGTAGGCGCTCAGGTCCACCTTCGCCTGCCGCCAGCCGTTGGACGGGCCCGTGAAGGCGTTCCAGGCGCCGGTGGTGCCGGTCGCCGCGCAGCCGTCCTGCCCGACCGTGAGGTAGTGGCCGAGGAAGGGGTGGCCGCGCACGTAGTAGCCCTCGCCGCAGTCGGCGGGCGGCTCGGCGGAGGTGCCGCCGTTGGCGTCGGGCAGGGTGGTCCAGTCGTCCTGGCCGACGGTGCGGGCCTCGACGATCAGGTTGTCGTAGCCCGGCTCGGTGTCGTAGCTGACCTGGAAGGTCAGGTTCGGCGCCTCGGCGGCCGTGACCCCGGTCAGGTCGACGGTCCGCGCGAGCCTCCCCCAGGTGTTGTCCGAGTGGCGCAGCGCCGCGAAGCGGGTGCCCTCGTACGGCTCGAAGGGGGTGCGCAGGCCCGGGTAGTCGCCGGCCGAGGCGCTGCTGGCGAACTGCGGGAAGAGCTTGGGCTTCAGGGTGTCGGAGGTGACGGTGTAGGCGCCCGCGTTGTCGAGCGGGTTGCCCGCCGCCGCGCCGAGGGGCGCGCCCGCGCCGCCGAGGCGGCCGGTCCCGGCGAAGGAGGCCGGGCCGTTGAGCCCGGCCCTGCGGTAGGCGCCGAGGTAGTACTGGGCGAAGTCGTTGGACTGGGCGCGGCCGATGGTGACCTGGCCACCGGACTTCTCGCCCGCGTTGACCAGCTTGCCGCCCTCGTTGAGGTAGGCGCGGACGGCGAGGACCGAGCCGCCGGAGGGCTCCTCGGCGCCGGTGTACCAGACGACGGAGCGGAAGTGGCTCAGGACGCCGAGGGGGTGCGGGGTGCCCTGGGTGGCGACGTCCCAGACGGCGGCGCGGCGGCCCTGGGCGGCGAGCGCCTGCACGTACAGACCGGCGTTGCGGGCGGCCGTGGTGCCGCCCTCCTCGGCGAGGACGAGGACGTCGCCGCGGGGGCGTTCGGCCACGGTGTACGTGAACGGGGCGGACGCGGTGGCCTTGCCCTCGCGGGTGCGGGCGGTGTACCAGACCTCGACCCGGTCGCCCGGCTTCGTGCCCTCGACCTCGGCGCGGTACTGGTCGAAGTAGAGGTTGTCCTCGCCGCCGAAGGTCTCGCCGCCCTTCCAGGGCTCCAGGCCCTCGCGGTGGGTGCGGCCGCCGTTGATCCGGTAGTTCAGGGTCTTGGCGCGCAGCGACTTGCGGGCCGTGACGGCGAGCTCCTGGTCCTGGCCGCGGGCGGCGTAGGAGACGGCGAAGGCGTCCGGGGTGAAGTCGGGGGCCTCGATGCCGACCGGGGAGACGGGCCGGTCCGGGTGGGCGGAGGTCTCGGCGACGGCGAGCGCGAAGGGGATGTTCTTCGCGAACTCGGCCTGGATCAGCTTCTCGTCGTCCGGGAAGGTGAAGACGGAGGCGCAGTCCGCCGGGTCCCAGGCGTCGTTCGGGTCGACGCGGGAGGCGGTGGCGCAGGTCGACATCTCCGGGGTGAACATCTGCATCCCGTTGACGTTCGCCGCGTGTCCGTCGGCCTCGCCGTTGGTGATGTAGAGCTCGGAGGAGACCTGCGGGCGGTAGCCGGGGACCGCGGAGTTCTGCGGGGTGCCGGCGAGCGCCTTGAGGGCGATGTCGTCGGGGGTGTCGGTGGCGACCTGCCAGCCGACCCCGTAGAGCAGCAGCTGGGCGGCGGAGTGGTAGTTGATGCCGTACTGGAAGCCGATGCGCTTCTCGAAGGCGTCGACGGCGCGGGTCTCGGGCTCGGAGCCGGCGCTGGGACCGCGGTAGGTCTCGTCGGCCAGGTCGGGCGAGGAGCCCTCGTCGTCGTAGCCCCACTTGTAGGCGAAGTTGCGGTTGAGGTCGACGCCGTCGCCGGAGTCGATGCGCCCGTCGCCGTCGTTGTCCCGCAGGTTCTTGCGCCACTGGCGGTTGGCCGGGTCGGCGTGGGTGAAGTCGTAGCCGTCCGGGTTGGCGGAGAGCACGAACCACAGCTCGGTGGTGTCCACCAGCCTGGTGAGCCGGGTGTCCTTGCCGTAGCCGTCGAGGTAGTAGTGCATCAGCCGCCGGGTCATCTCGGGGGTGATCCACTCGCGGGCGTGCTGGTTGGACATGTAGAGCGTGGCGGGCTTCGAGCCGTCCTTGCTCTTGGCGGCGCCCTTGCTGATCTTGAGGGCGAGGATGTCCTGGCCCCGGACCGTCTTGCCGATGGAGACGACCTTGGTGATCCCGGGGTGGGACCGGGCCGTGTCCATGATCTCCTGCTTGAGGCCGCCGGGGCCTCCGTACGGGCGGAAGACGCCGTCCCCGGCGCCCGCGACCCGCTTCTCCGCCTGGGCGGAGAGGGTGTGCTCGGTGATCTCGACACCCTCGCCGCGCAGCTTCCCGGCCTGGGCGTCGGTGAGGTAGAGCTCCACGGTGGCGGAGCCCTTGGCGGGCACCTGCTCGGTCAGCTCCCGGGCGTCGGTGCCCGCGTCGAGCAGCAGCGGCACCTGGTCCTTGCTCACCTTGGCCCGCCATACGGAGAGTGCGTCGCCCCGGGTCGTGCCGTCGGTGTTCGGCTGTGCCCCGGCGACGGGTGCCGCCGCCAGTCCCGCGATCAGCAGTGAACCGGCGGCGAGCACCGCTCTCACTCTGCGTCTCATAAGCCCCCCTTGCTCTTGTCTGCCACGAAAGTGAACAGACGCCAGGCTCGTGGTGACTCACGGGCCTCGTCAAGGGTGCGGACGGCGCGCCGGAAAGGAAGCCGCCGGTGCCTCAGGAAGGCACCGGCGGAAGGGAGTTGAACGGAACCGGCCGTTCAGCGAACGGGTCAGCCGACCAGGCTGTCGTCCAGCTCCTCGGTCAGGTTGGACTCGGTCCCGGGGATGCCCAGGTCCTGCGCCCGCTTGTCGGCCATGGCGAGCAGCCGGCGGATCCGGCCGGCCACCGCGTCCTTGGTCAGCGGCGGGTCGGCGAGCGCGCCCAGCTCCTCCAGGGACGCCTGCTTGTGCTCCATGCGCAGCCGGCCCGCGGCGGCGAGGTGCTCGGGCACCTCGTCGGCGAGGATCTCCAGGGCCCGCTGCACCCGGGCGCCCGCGGCGACGGCCGCGCGGGCCGAGCGGCGCAGGTTGGCGTCGTCGAAGTTGGCCAGCCGGTTGGCGGTGGCGCGGACCTCGCGGCGCATCCGCCGCTCCTCCCAGGCCAGCACCGACTCGTGCGCGCCGAGCCGGGTCAGCAGGGCGCCGATGGCGTCGCCGTCGCGGACGACCACCCGGTCCACCCCGCGCACCTCGCGGGCCTTGGCCGCGATGGAGAGCCGGCGGGCCGCGCCGACCAGGGCGAGGGCGGCCTCCGGGCCGGGGCAGGTGACCTCCAGGGAGGAGGAGCGGCCGGGCTCGGTCAGCGAGCCGTGCGCCAGGAAGGCGCCACGCCAGGCCGCCTCGGCGTCACAGGTGGCGCCGGAGACGACCTGCGGGGGCAGCCCCCGGATGGGCCGGCCGCGGCCGTCCACCAGGCCGGTCTGCCGGGCCAGCTGGTCGCCGCCCGCCACCACCCGCACCACGAAGCGCGAGCCCCGGCGCAGTCCGCCGGGCGCCATCACGATCAGTTCCGAGCTGTGGCCGAAGATCTCCAGGATGTCCCGCTTGAGGCGGCGGGCCGCCATCGCGGTGTCCAGCTCCGCCTCGATCACGATCCGGCCGCTCACCAGGTGCAGCCCGCCCGCGAACCGAAGGATCGACGAGACCTCGGCCTTCCTGCAGCAGGTCCGGGTGACGGGGAGCCGGGAGATCTCGTCCTTCACCGCTGCCGTCATCGCCATGGGCCGATCCTTCCATGCATCCGAAAAATACGGTCGTACGCGGCGGCCAACAGCTCCGGGTCGTGCTTCGGAGCACCGTCGGGCCTGGCCACGGGCGCCAGCTCGACCGCGGCGCCGAGCCGCTTGGCGGCGTCGGCGAGGGACTCGCGGTCGGGCACGGCGGCCTCGTCGGCCAGCACCACGTCCAGGGCGAGTTTAGGGGCGTGTCGGGCCAAAACCTCCAAATGACGCTGCGGGGAGAAGCCCTCTGTTTCTCCGGGCTGCGGCGCGAGGTTCAGCGAGAGCACCCGGCGGGCCTTGGTCTCGACCAGGGCGTCGAGCAGCTCGGGCACCAGCAGGTGCGGGATCACCGAGGAGAACCAGGACCCCGGGCCGAGCACCACCCAGTCCGCGTCCAGGACCGCCTCGACGGCCTCGGGCACCGCCGGCGGGTCGTGCGGCACCAGGTGCACGGACTGCACCTCGCCGGGGGTGAGGGCCACCGTGGCCTGGCCGCGCACGGTGTCCACGTCCCCCGGGCGCTCCGGGTCGTGGCCCTTGACCAGGGCCTGGAGCTCCAGCGGCACGGCGGACATGGGGAGCACCCGGCCCTGCGCGCCGAGCAGCTTGCCGACCAGGTCGAGGGCCTGGACGGGGTCGCCGCCGAGCTGCTCCCACAGGGCGACGATCAGCAGGTTGCCCACGGCGTGGCCGTGCATCTCGCCCTGGGACTGGAAGCGGTGCTGGATCACCCGGGCCCAGGTCTGGCCCCAGTCGTCGTCGCCGCAGAGCGCGGCGAGCGCCTTGCGCAGGTCTCCGGGGGGCAGCACGCCGAGCTCCTCCCGGAGCCGGCCGCTGGAGCCCCCGTCGTCGGCGACGGTGACGACGGCGGTCAGGTCGCCGGTGATGCGGCGCAGGGCGGCGAGCGAGGCGGAGAGCCCCATGCCGCCGCCGAGCGCGACCACCTTGGGCTGCGCGCCGCGCCTGCGGAGCGTGCGCCGCACCGAGAGGGTGGAGGCACGCCGCTTGGACGGCCTCACTCGCGCCCCATGTCCCGGTGGACGACGACGGTCTCGACACCCTCGGCGGCGATGCGGGCGGCCAGCTTCTCGGCGGTGGCCACGGAGCGGTGCTTGCCGCCCGTGCAGCCGACGGCGATCGTCACGTACCGCTTGCCCTCGCGGCGGTAGCCGGCGGCGATGAGCTGGAGCAGCTCGGTGTAGCGGTCCAGGAACTCCTTGGCGCCGGGCTGGTTGTAGACGTAGTTGGCGACCTCTTCGTTGAGCCCGGTGAAGGGGCGCAGCTCGGGGACCCAGTGCGGGTTGGGCAGGAAGCGCATGTCCACGACGAGGTCGGCGTCGACGGGCAGGCCGTACTTGAAGCCGAAGGACATGACGGTGGCCCGCAGCTCGGGCTCCTCGTCGCCGGCGAACTGGGCGTCCATCTTGGCGCGCAGCTCGTGCACGTTGAGGCTGGAGGTGTCGATCACCAGGTCGGCGTCGCCGCGCAGCTCGCGCAGCAGGTCGCGCTCGGCGGCGATGCCGTCGACGATGCGCCCGTCGCCCTGGAGGGGGTGCGGGCGGCGGACCGACTCGAAGCGGCGGACCAGGGCGTCGTCGGAGGACTCCAGGAAGACGATCCGGCGGGTGACCTGCTTGGCGTCGAGGTCGGCGAGGGAGTCGCGGAGGTTGTCGAAGAACTGCCGGCCGCGGACGTCGACGACGACGGCGATGCGGGCGACGTTGCCCTGCGAGCGGGCGCCGAGCTCCACCATGGTGGGGATCAGCGCGGGCGGCAGGTTGTCGACGACGAACCAGCCGAGGTCCTCCAGGCACTTCGCCGCGGTGGACCGGCCGGCTCCGGACATGCCGGAGATGATCACCAGTTCGGGGGTGGCCGCGTCGGCGCTGGTGTCGCCCGCGGGCTCGGTGGTGCCCGTGTCCATGTCTGGCGCTCCGTCTTCGTACTCGTTCTCGTTGTGCTGGTCGTTCCGGTCGTGCTCGTCGTGCCGGTCGTGCGTGGTCATGCCGTCGTGCCCCCGTCGTCTTCCATGATCTCTCCTGTTGCCGTGTTCACGGCGGGCGCGGCCGGGGCCGCCGTCGCGAGGGCCACCGCCACGGCCTCCGCCGTCTTGCGGCCCATGCCGGGAACCTCGCAGATCTGCTCGATTGTCGCCTGCCGGAGGCGTTTGACCGAGCCGAAATGCTTGATGAGTGCCTGTTTGCGGGTCTCCCCCAGGCCGGGGACCGCGTCCAGGGGGCTGGACCTGATGCGCTTGTTCCGCTTGGACCGCTGGTAGCGGATGGCGAAATCGTGAGCCGTGTCACGGACCCGCTGGAGGAGGTACAGCCCCTCGCTGGAGCGGGGCAGCACCACCGGGTCGTCGTCGCCGGGCAGCCAGACCTCCTCCAGGCGCTTGGCGAGGCCGCAGACGGCGATGTCGTCGATGCCGAGCTCGTCCAGCGCCCGGCGGGCCGCCGCGACCTGCGGCTGCCCGCCGTCGACCACGACGAGCTGCGGCGGGTACGCGAAGCGCTTGGGCCGCCCGTCGTCGTCCCGGCCCTCGGCGGCCCGGCCCTCGGTGTCCTCGGCCCCGGACGCCCGGCCTTGGGCGTCCTCGCCCCCGGGGACGTCCCCGTCGACCCACTCGCCGGTCTTCTCCTTCTCTGCGAGGTAGCGCTTGAAGCGGCGGCTGATCACCTCGTGCATGGACCGGACGTCGTCCTGGCCCTCGAAGCCCTTGATCTGGAAGCGGCGGTACTCCCCCTTGCGGGGCAGCCCGTCCTCGAAGACGACCATGGAGGCCACGACGTCCTCGCCCTGGAGGTGCGAGATGTCGAAGCACTCGATGCGCAGCGGCGCCGAGTCCAGGTCCAGGGCGTCGGCGATCTCCTCCAGGGCCCGCGAGCGGGTGGTGAGGTCGCTGGCCCGCTTGGTCTTGTGCAGCACGAGGGCCTGCTGCGCGTTGCGCGCGACGGTCTCCATCAGGTCCTTCTTGTCGCCGCGCTGCGGGACGCGCAGCGAGACCTGGGACCCGCGGCGCCCGGCGAGCCAGGCGCTGACCGCGTCCGTGTCGTCCGGCAGCGCGGGGACCAGCACCTCCTTGGGGACGCCCTCGCCGGTCTCCTCGCCGTACAGCTGCTGGATGGCGTGCTCGACGAGCCCGGCGGTGTCGACGGCCTCGACCTTGTCGGTGACCCAGCCGCGCTGGCCGCGGATCCGGCCGCCGCGCACGTGGAAGATCTGGACGGCGGCCTCCAGCTCGTCCTCGGCGAGGGCGATCAGGTCGGCGTCGGTGGCGTCGGCGAGGACGACCGCGCTCTTCTCCATGGCCTTGCGCAGGGCCCCTATGTCGTCGCGGAGCCGGGCGGCCTTCTCGTACTCCATGTCCTCGGCCGCGATCGTCATCTGCTTCTCCAGGCGGCGCAGATACGTGCCGGTGCGGCCGGCCATGAAGTCGCAGAAGTCCTCGGCCAGTTCGCGGTGCTCCTCGGGGGTGACCCGGCCGACGCAGGGGGCCGAGCACTTGCCGATGTAGCCGAGGAGGCAGGGCCGGCCGGCCGAGGCGGCGTTGCGGAAGACACCGGCCGAGCAGGTGCGCACCGGGAAGACCCGCAGCATCAGGTCGACGGTCTCGCGGATCGCCCAGGCGTGCCCGTACGGCCCGAAGTAGCGCACGCCCTTCTTCTTGTGGCCGCGCATCACCTGGACGCGCGGATACTCCTCGTTCAGGGTGACGGCGAGGTAGGGGTAGCTCTTGTCGTCCCGGTACTTGACGTTGAACCGGGGGTCGAACTCCTTGATCCAGGTGTACTCCAGCTGGAGCGCCTCGACCTCGGTCGACACCACCGTCCACTCCACGGACGCGGCCGTGGTCACCATCGTGGCCGTGCGCGGGTGCAGGCTCGCGAGGGGCTGGAAGTAGTTCGCCAGGCGCTGGCGCAGGGACTTCGCCTTCCCGACGTAGATCACCCGGCGGTGCTCGTCGCGGAATTTGTAGACCCCCGGCGAGTCGGGGATCTGTCCCGGCTTCGGGCGGTAGCTGGAGGGGTCGGCCATGGTTCCCACCCTACTGGCGGGGACCGACAGTCAGGCCGTGCCCGGCCCTCCTCGTGGGCGGGGGCCCGCCCGGCGCGCCGGCGCCGGACGGGCCCCCGCCGGGCGGGCCTCAGACCTCCCCGGACGCGCGCCGCCTGCGTATCGCGACGGTCCCGGCCAGGGCGAGGACCAGCACCGCCCCGGCGCCCGCCGCCGTGGACGCGGCGGTCACGGCGGACCCGTCGGCGGCCCCGGGGGCCTCGGCTGCCTCGGGGGCCGTCGCGGAGGCGGGGGCGGCGGTGTCGAAGCCGCCCGCCGCGCCCTTCCTGGCGTACGCGGACCCCGGCAGCTTGTCCCCGTACGCCTTCACGACCCGCTCCCGGTACGCGGCGAGGCTGGTCCCGTTCTTCCCGACCGCCCGTACCGCGTCCTCGTCCAGGGGGAGCACCTTCGCGCCCTTCTGGACGTACCAGGCGTCGATCTGCGGCTCGCGGAAGACGAGGCCGCCGGGCAGCGCCCGGTCGCCCTGTGCCGCGTAGCGCAGCTCGTCGTCGCCGGTGGCGATGTTCACGACCCGCCAGCCGCCGTCCGCCGGGACGGTCCACAGCGAGGCGGTCCGGCCGTCGGCGGCGACCGCCCTGCTCGCGCGGAACTCCACCCGGGCGACGGGCGCGCCCGGCTTCCCGGCGACGAAGTCCGGCGAGAGGATCCGCACCGGCACGGACGCGCCGTCGATCCGGGGCGCGGCGGCCGCGGTCCGGGCGAGCGCGGCGCCGTCCTTCGCGTCCCTGGCGAAGAAGCGGGCGACCGTGTCCAGCGTCTGCGGCGCGGCGGCCGCCTGTTCGGGGGTCGGCGCGGTCGGCGGGACCGGCGCCGGGGCCGCGCCGGCCGGGGCGGCGCCGAGGACGGTCAGGGCGGCGGCGGCGAGCAGGCCGGCGCCCAGGGCACGTGTGCGTGCGGTCATCGTCGTCACGCCCCGATCCGGTAGAGGGAGTGGGTCCAGGAGAACGAGCTGTTGTTGATGTACCAGTCGTGCGAGGCCCAGTTGTAGCGGTCGCTGGAGGGCCACGGGTCGCCCCAGTAGACCCAGCTGTTGGCGTCGTCGTAGCCGTAGATCACGTGCATGTGGCCGCCGCCGCTGGACCACTGGATGCGGGTCTCGACGGGCCGGTTGGCGTTGATCTCGGTCTGCACGGTGGAGTAGCGCAGCCAGCCGTCCACGTACGAGCCGGGGTTGATGCCGGCCCAGCTCAGTCCGGTCTGGACGTTGCCGAGGGTGGCCTGCGAGTTGGGGCACTCGTAGCCCTGCTGGCGGTTGAAGGCGGCGTTGCAGAACTGGTTCTGGCTGTAGGAGCGGCCGAACCAGGTGGCGATGGTGTTGCCGGCCGCCGCCCAGCACCAGTTGGTCTTCTGCTGGGCCTGCATGGTGATGTTGAGGCGCTTGTAGGCGTACGCCGACACCGTGTCGCTCTGCGTCCCGGAGCCGGCCGGCGCGGCGGTGGCCGGCGTGGCGGGCAGGACGAAGAGGGCGGCGGCTGCGGCGAGTGCCGCGAAGGAGAGCTTTCTCTTGCGCATCGCGTTCCTCCCGAGGCGGGGATGTGGGGAGCTGGAGGAGAGGAGCGCGTCCGGACGCTGGTCAGGAGCATCGGCCGTTGTCCGGAACGGGTCAACACGCTTCAATGCGGGGTGACGGCGAGCTGTGAACGGTGTGACCCGGCTGTGAACGGAGGCCCCCGGTCCACCAGCCCGCCCCTCCCGGGCGGCGCCGTGCTCCGTCCGCCCTGACGTGAACGTTCACTGAGGAGTCCTCGTGGGTCACACCGAGGCCGATCTGGCTCAGCTGCTGCACACCGGCCCCTTCCACCTGGCGCTGCGCACGGCGCTCGCGGTGCGCGGGCTGCCGCTCCAGCGGGTCCAGCACCATCTGGCGCACCGGGGCATCAAGGTCGGGGTGACCTCGCTGAGCTACTGGCAGCAGGGCGCCCGCCGCCCGCAGCGGCCCGAGTCGATGAAGGCGGTGCGGGCGCTGGAGGAGGTGCTCCAGCTGCCGGGGAACTCGCTGACCCGGCTGCTCGCCGAGGACGCCGCCGCCCGCGCGGACGTCGAGCGCCCGGCGACCCGCTCGTACCGCTCGCTGGTGGAGGCGTCCGGGGTGGTGGAGGGGCTGCTGGCCGAGCTGGAGAGCCCGGCGGACGGGGGGCTGCACACGGTCGGGCACCACGAGCGGGTGCGGATCGGGGCGCGCCGGGAGCTGCTGGGCCGGGACTCGCAGCAGGTGGTGCGGGCGCACCGGGACGGCATCGACCGCTATCTGGCGATCCACTGGGGCGATCCCGGCTGCGATCCGGCCCGGGTGGAGGTCCGGGCGGCGGAGAACTGCCGCGCGGGGCGGGTGCGGCGGCACGCGGAGACGGGGGTGCTGGTCGCGGAGCTGCTCTTCGACACGCGGCTGCGGGCCGGGGACACGTACTTCTTCTCGTACGGCTTCGAGGACGGCACGGGCGGCGCGAGCCGGGAGTACGTGCGGGGCTTCAGCTTCGCGGGCGGGCAGTACGTGCTGCAGGTGCGCTTCGACGAGGCGGCGCTGCCGGTGCGCTGCCGGCGCTTCGCCCAGGCGTCGGCGGGCGCGCCGCGCGGCGGCCGGGCCGAGCTGACGCTGAGCGGCCGGCACCGCGCGGTGCACCTGGTGGAGCAGGGGGTGCGCCCGGGGATCCTGGGGATCGACTGGGACTGGGCGTAGGGCCTGTCTGGTGGGCCGTCAGGCTTCCGGGCCGGCGACCAGCGTGCCGTTCTCGACGCGGACGGGGACCTCGGGGAGCGGCACGGTCGCCGGGCCCTGGAGGGCCTTGCCGGTGGTCACGTCGAAGCGGCTGCCGTGGCAGGGGCAGTTGCCCTCGTTGTCCTCGATCTTGTCGAGGACGCAGCCGGCGTGGGTGCACTGGGCGCTGAACGCCTTGTACTGGCCCTTGGCCGGGCAGTGCACCAGGACGCGCTGCTCCCGGTAGAGCTTGGCGCCGCCGACGGGGACCTCGTCGGGCGCGCCGAGGGAGACGGGCGCGGTCGGGGTCGGGGTCTGGGCGTGGCCGAGCTTGGAGTCCGTGGAGCAGGCGGAGACACCCAGTCCGGCGGCGCCGGCGAGGGCGGCGCCTTTCAGCACGGTGCGGCGGGTGGACTGGCCGGACATGAGCACTCCACGGGTTCACGGGGGCACGGGGAAATCGGGGACAAGCCACCCGAAGCGGGTGACCGAAACGACGATACCGGCGCGCTCTCGGGGCCCTGCGGCGGGGCTGTCGTGACGGGCGGGGCATGGGTTACCTTCCGGTACGTGATCGTCGTCGCCGGTGAGTCCCTGATCGACCTGGTTCCGGACGGGGCCGGTGGCCCGCTGTCCCCGCTGCTGCCCCGGCCGGGCGGCGGGCCGTACAACACGGCGGTGGCCCTGGGGCGGCTCGGCGCGCCGGTTGCCTTCTGCTCGCGGGTGTCGACGGACGCCTTCGGGGAGGCGCTGCTGGCCGGGCTGCGCGCGGCGGGGGTGGCGACCGGGCCGGTGCAGCGGGGGCCGGAGCCGACGAGCCTGGCGGTGGCCTCGGTGGGCCCGGACGGCTCGGCGCGGTACGGCTTCTACGTGGAGGGCACGGCGGACCGGCTCTTCGCGCTGCCGGAGCGGCTGCCGGAGGGGGTGCGGGCGGTGGCCTTCGGGACCTGCTCGCTGGCCCTGGAGCCGGGCGCGAGCGCGTACGAGGCGCTGCTGCGGCGCTCGGCCCGGGAGGGCGTCTTCACGCTGCTGGACCCGAACGTGCGGCCGGGCCTGATCCCGGACCCGGTGGCCTACCGGGAGCGCTTCGCGGGCTGGCTGCCGTACGTGTCGCTGCTGAAGCTGTCGGAGGAGGACGCGGCCTGGCTGGGCGGTTCGCCCGCGGCGTGGGCGGCCCGGGGTCCGGCGGCGGTGGTGCTGACCCGGGGCGCCGGGGGCCTGACGGTCTTCGCGGGCGCGCTGGAGGTGTCGGTGCCGGCGGTGCCGGTGCGGGTGGTGGACACGATCGGCGCGGGCGACACGGTGAACGCGGCGCTGCTGCACGGGCTGGCGGGCCGCGAGCCGGGCGCGCTGTCCCGGGAGGAGTGGCGGGAGCTGCTGTCCTTCGCGGCGCGCGCGGCGGCGGTGACGTGTACGCGGGCGGGCGCGGAGCCGCCGTACGCGCGCGAGCTGGGCGACGGCTGAGGGGGTGCCCCGCCGGGTCGGCGGGGCACCCCCTCGGGTGCCGGTGGCGGGCTCCGTCAGACCTTGCGGGTCTTCGCGGCGGCCTTCTTCGCGGTCGTCTTCTTGGCGGGCGCGGCCTTCTTGGCGGTGGCCTTGGTGGCCGTCTTGGTGGCCGTCTTGGCGGCCGTGGCCTTCTTGGTCGCCGGGGCCTTCTTGGCGGCGGTCTTCGCGGTGCCGCGCGCGGCGGGGCCCGCGGCGTCGCTGATCCGGTCGGCGCCCAGGACCTCGCGGAGGAACTTGCCGGTGTGGCTGGCCGGGACCGAGGCGACCTCCTCGGGGGTGCCCTCGGCGACGACGATGCCGCCGCCGCTGCCGCCCTCGGGGCCCATGTCGATGATCCAGTCCGCGGTCTTGATGACGTCGAGGTTGTGCTCGATGACGATCACCGAGTTCCCCTTGTCGACCAGGCCGGACAGGACCTTGATCAGCTTCGAGATGTCCTCGAAGTGGAGGCCCGTGGTCGGCTCGTCCAGGACGTAGACCGTGCGGCCCGTGGAGCGCTTCTGGAGCTCGGAGGCGAGCTTGACGCGCTGGGCCTCGCCGCCGGAGAGGGTGGGCGCGGACTGCCCGAGGCGGACGTAGCCGAGGCCGACCTCGTGGAGCGTGCGCAGGTGGCGGGCGATCGTCGGGACGGCCTCGAAGAAGTCCAGGGCCTCCTCGATCGGCATGTCCAGGACCTCGGCGATGGACTTGCCCTTGTAGTGGACCTCCAGGGTCTCCCGGTTGTACCGGTCGCCGTGGCAGACCTCGCACGGGACGTAGACGTCCGGGAGGAAGTTCATCTCGATCTTGATGGTGCCGTCGCCGGAGCAGTTCTCGCAGCGGCCGCCCTTGACGTTGAAGGAGAAGCGGCCGGGCAGATAGCCGCGGACCTTCGCCTCCATCGTCTCCGCGAAGAGCTTGCGGACGTGGTCGAAGACGCCGGTGTACGTCGCCGGGTTGGACCGCGGGGTGCGGCCGATGGGCGACTGGTCGACGTGGACCACCTTGTCGACGAGGTCGTCGCCGTCCACCCGGGTGTGCCGGCCGGGCACCGACTTGGCGCCGTTGAGCTCGCGCGCCAGGTGGGTGTAGAGGATGTCGTTGACCAGCGTGGACTTGCCGGAGCCGGAGACTCCGGTGACGGCGGTGAGGACACCCAGCGGGAAGGAGACGTCGATGTCCCGCAGGTTGTTCTCGCGGGCGCCGTGCACGGTGAGGCGGCGGCCCGGGTCCACCGGGCGGCGGATGTCCGGGGTGCCGATGGCCCTGCGGCCCGACAGGTACTGCCCGGTCATCGACTCCTCGTTGGCGAGGAGCTCCTTCAAGGGGCCGGAGTGGACCACCTTGCCGCCGTGCTCGCCGGCGCCGGGGCCGATGTCCACGACCCAGTCGGCGACCTTGATGGTGTCCTCGTCGTGCTCGACGACGATGAGCGTGTTGCCCATGTCGCGGAGCCGGACCAGGGTCTCGATGAGCCGGTGGTTGTCGCGCTGGTGGAGGCCGATGGACGGCTCGTCCAGCACGTAGAGCACGCCGACCAGGCCGGAGCCGATCTGGGTGGCGAGCCGGATGCGCTGGGCCTCGCCGCCGGAGAGGGTGCCGGCCGCGCGGTTGAGCGAGAGGTAGTCCAGGCCGACGTCGACGAGGAAGCGGAGCCGCTCGTTGACCTCCTTGAGGACCCGCTCGGCGATCTTCTTGTCCCGGGCGTTGAGGGTGAGGCGGCCGAGGAAGTCGGCGCAGTCGCTGATCGACATCGCGGAGACCTCGGCGATGGACTTCTCCATCACGGTGACCGCGAGGACGATCGGCTTGAGGCGGGTGCCCTGGCAGGTGGGGCAGGGCACCTCCCGCATGTACCCCTCGAAGCGCTCGCGGCTGGAGTCGCTCTCCGCCTCGCTGTGCCGCCGCTTCACGAAGGAGACGGCGCCCTCGAAGGCGGGGGTGGTGTAGGCCCGCTCGCGGCCGTAGCGGTTGCGGTAGCGGACCTCGACCTGGGTCTTGTGGCCGTACATCAGGGCCTTCTTGGCCCGCTGCGGCAGCCCGGCGTACGGGATGTCGGTGCGGAAGCCGAGGGCCTGGGAGAGGCCGCCGATGAGCCGCCCGAAGTACTCCTTGGTGTGGCCGTGCGACCACGGGTGGATGGCGCCCTCGTCGAGGGACTTCTCCTCGTCGGGGACGACCAGCTCGGGGTCGACCTCCATGCGGGTGCCGATGCCGGTGCAGTCCGGGCAGGCGCCGAAGGGCGAGTTGAAGGAGAAGGAGCGGGGCTCCAGCTCCTCGAAGGAGAGGTCGTCGTACGGGCAGTAGAGGTGCTCCGAGTACATCCGCTCGCGCTCGGGGTCGTCCTCGGCGAGGTCGACGAAGTCGAGCACGACCATGCCGCCGGAGAGGCCGAGCGCGGTCTCCACCGAGTCGGTGAGCCGGCGCTTGGCGCTGTCCTTCACGGTGAGGCGGTCGACGACCACCTCGATCGTGTGCTTCTCCTGCTTCTTGAGCGTCGGCGGCTCGCTGAGCTGGATCGTCTGCCCGTCGACCCGGGCGCGGCTGTAGCCCTTGGTCTGGAGGTCGGCGAAGAGGTCGACGAACTCGCCCTTGCGCTCGCGCACCAGCGGCGAGAGGACCTGGAAGCGGCTGCCCTCGGGCAGCTCCAGGACCTTGTCGACGATGGCCTGCGGCGACTGGCGGGAGATCGGGCGGTGGCACTCCGGACAGTGCGGCTTGCCGATGCGGGCGAAGAGCAGCCGGAGGTAGTCGTAGACCTCGGTGATCGTGCCGACCGTCGAGCGCGGGTTGCGCGAGGTCGACTTCTGGTCGATGGAGACGGCGGGCGACAGACCTTCGATGAAGTCGACGTCCGGCTTGTCCATCTGGCCGAGGAACTGGCGGGCGTAGGAGGAGAGCGACTCGACGTACCGGCGCTGCCCCTCGGCGAAGATCGTGTCGAACGCGAGGGAGGACTTGCCCGACCCGGACAGCCCGGTGAAGACGATCAGGGAGTCACGGGGGAGGTCGAGCGAGACGTTCTTGAGGTTGTGCTCACGAGCGCCACGGACGATGAGACGGTCGGCCACGCCGGTCCGCACCTTTCTTGAGAGAGCGGATGTGCCTGAGAGACCCAACAACCAAGGATGCCGGATGCTTCCTCCGAGCTTATAGCACGCACATTCGATTTCCGGAGTTCCGCCGCCCTCTTCACCCGAACGAGTGGCGGCACCCTCGCGGCGCTAGGGTCGGCGCCATGATCGACCATGTGCGTGACCTGACCTCCGTACGCGAGGCGACCGACCGGCTCATCGCCGAGGTCGCCTCCTGGGACAACGCGGCACTCGCCGAGCCGTCACGGCTTCCGGGCTGGACCCGCGGCCACGTCCTCGCCCACCTCTCCCGCAACGCCGACGCCCTGGTGAACGTCCTCCAGGGCCTGCCGATGTACAAGGACGCCGCCACCCGCGACGCCGACATCGAGCGGGACGCCGCCCGCCCGCTCGACGCGCACCTCGCCGACCTGCGCGCCACCGCCGGGCGCCTCCAGGAGGTCTGCGCCGAGCCCGCCGACTGGGACCGCACCGTCGAGCTGCGCAACGGCATCACCGACAGCGCCTCCCGGCTGCCGTTCCGCCGCTGGGTCGAGGTCGCCCTGCACCACGTCGACCTGGGCGCCGGCTACGAGCTCGGCGACCTCCCCGAGGAGTTCCAGCTCCGGGAGATCGACTTCCTCGCCGACCGCTGGTCCGGCCGCGCGGACGTCCCGCCGGTGACCCTGCGCACCCCCGACGGCGCCGACCGCGGCCGGACCGGCGGCGAGGAGGGCGCCCCGGTCACCGTCACCGGCCCCCTGGACGCCCTCCTCGGCTGGCTGTCCGGCCGCGGCGGGCCCGCCGCGGCCCTCACCACCGAGGGCGGCCCGCTGCCCCAGCTCCCGCCCCTGTAGGCGCCGTTGCCGCCCCGGGCGCCCGCGCCCGGGGATAGGCTGAGGCCATGACGTACAGCGGAGCGGTGAAGGTCGGCGGACCTGCGGACGTGCACGAGCTGACCGACCTGATGATCTCGAAGGTCGCGGTCGGCCCGATGGACAACAACGCGTATCTGCTGCGCTGCCGGGCGACCGGCGAGCAGCTGCTGATCGACGCGGCGAACGAGGCCGGGACCCTGCTCACGCTGATCGGTGACGACGGCATCGCCTCCGTCGTCACCACCCACCAGCACGGCGACCACTGGCAGGCGCTGGCGGAGGTCGTCGAGGCCACCGGCGCGCGCACCTACGCCGGGGCGTACGACGCGGAGGGCATCGCCGTCCCGACCGACGTCCTCGTCCGGGACGGCGACACGGTCCGGGTCGGCCGGGTCGAGCTCACCGCCCGCCATCTGGTCGGCCACACCCCGGGCTCGATCGCGCTGGTCTACGACGACCCGCACGGCCACCCGCACCTCTTCACCGGCGACTGCCTCTTCCCGGGCGGCGTCGGGAACACCTGGGGCGACGCCGACGCCTTCGCCAGCCTGCTCGGCGACGTGGAGACCAAGCTCTTCGCCGCCCTCCCCGACGAGACCTGGGTCTACCCCGGCCACGGCGGCGACACCACGCTCGGTGACCAGCGCCCGCACCTCGCGGAGTGGCGCGAGCGCGGCTGGTGAACCCCAGGTGAGCCGGTGAGCCCCCGCACGCCCCCGTAACCGGGACGGCGGGCGGGTAGTTGGCGCCACATGCGCCACAGTCACTCTCCGCACTCCCCCTCGATGGGGCGGCTCGCCGCCGCCTCCCTCGTGGGCACCGCCATCGAGTTCTTCGACTTCTTCGTCTACGGGACGGCCGCCGCGCTCGTCCTCGGCCCGCTCTTCTTCCCGAACTTCTCGCCGCTGGCCGGCACCCTGGCGGCCTTCGGCACCTTCGCCGTCGGCTTCCTCTCCCGCCCGCTCGGCTCGGTCCTTTTCGGCCACGTCGGCGACCGGTACGGGCGGCGGCCGGTGCTCTTCGCCTCGCTGCTGCTCACCGGCTGCGCCACCGTCGCCGTCGGCTGCGTCCCCACGTACGAGAGCATCGGCCTCGCCGCGCCCGTCCTGCTGCTCGTCCTGCGCTTCCTCCAGGGGCTCGGGCTCGGCGGCGAGTGGGGCGGGGCGGTGCTGCTCACCGCCGAGCACGCCCCGGCGGACCGGCGGGCGCTGTGGGCGAGCTTCCCGCAGATCGGGCCCGCGGTGGGCTTCCTGCTCGCGAACGGGGTGATGCTGGCGCTGACCGCCGGGCTCAGCGACGCCGAGTTCCGCTCCTGGGGCTGGCGGGTGCCGTTCTGGGCGGCGGGGCTGCTCGCGGCGGCCGGGCTCGGGCTGCGCTCCTCGCTCGCCGAGACGCCCCAGTTCGAGAAGCTGGCCGCCTCGGGGCAGCGGGCGGAGGCGCCGCTGACCGAGGTGTTCCGGGACCACTGGCGGCTCGTGCTGCTGACGGCGGGCGCGCTGGCGGTGGGCTACGCGGTCTTCTACACCGTCTCCACCTGGGCGCTCGCCTACGGCACCGAGCGGCTGGGCGTGTCCACCACGGTGATGCTGGTCTGCGTGATGGCGGCGGTGGCGGTCCAGGGGGCGGTGACCCCCCTCATGGCGCTGCTCGGCGACCGCTACGGGCGCCGGACGCTCTGCCTGGCGGGCTGCGCGGGCTCGGCGCTGTGGATGTTCCCGATGGTGGCGCTGCTGCACACCGCGTCGCCGCCGCTGATGTTCCTGGGCTTCCTGGGCTCCATGCTGGCCTTCATCACGATGTTCTCGGTCGTCGCCGCCTATCTGCCCGAGCTGTACGAGCCCCGGGTGCGCTGCACCGGCGCCGCCGTCGGCTACAACCTCGCCGGGGTGCTCGGCGGGGCGCTCACCCCGATCGTGGCGACGAGCCTCTCCGAGGGCGGCGAGGGGCCGCCGTGGGGCGTGGCGGCCTATCTGACGGTGGTGGCGCTGGTGAGCCTCGGCTGCTTCGCGCTGCTCCCGGAGACCCTGCCCGCGCGCGAGGCGTCGCGGCCGGAACCGGAGCCGGAGCCCGTCTGAGGCCCCGGGAACGGCACAGGGGCCGGTGCGGGTGGCGTGACACCACCGGGCACCGGCCCCTGCTCACGTCGGCCGTCAGGCGTCGACGCTGTCCTTCTCGCCGCCGTCGGCCGCCGGAGTCTCCGCGGCCTTGGCCGCCTCCAGCCGCTCCTGCTTCTTGGATGCGATGAGGCTCGTGATCGTGGTGATGATCAGGACACCGCAGATGACGGAGAGCGAGAACGGGATGGAGATCTCGGGGACGTGCACCCCGGACTCGTGCAGCGCGTGCAGCACCAGCTTCACACCGATGAAGCCGAGGATCACCGACAGGCCGTAGCTGAGGTGGACCAGCTTCTTGAGCAGGCCGCCGATCAGGAAGTACAGCTGCCGCAGACCCATCAGGGCGAAGGCGTTGGCCGTGAAGACGATGTACGGGTCCTGCGTGAGGCCGAAGATCGCCGGGATCGAGTCGAGGGCGAAGAGGATGTCGGTGGTGCCGATCGCCAGCATGACGACCATCAGCGGGGTCAGGATCCGCTTGCCGTTCTCACGGATGAAGAGCTTGGTTCCGTGGTAGCGGTCGGCGACGCCGAACTTCTTCTCGATCGACTTGAGGAGGCGGTTCTCCTCGAACTCCTCTTCCTCGTCGTCGGCACGGGCCTCCTGGATGAGCTTCCAGGCAGTGTAGATGAGGAACGCGCCGAAGATGTAGAAGACCCACGAGAAGCTCGTGATGATCGCGGCACCGGCCGCGATGAAGATCGCGCGGAGCACCAGGGCGATCAGCACACCGATCAGCAGCACCCGCTGCTGGAGGTGCGAGGGCACCGAGAACTTCGCCATGATCAGGACGAAGACGAACAGGTTGTCCACGCTGAGCGACTTCTCGGTGATGTAACCCGCGAAGAACTCGCCCGATGCCTGGCTGTTGCCCCAGATGAGCAGGCCCAGGCCGAACAGCACGGCGAGGACGATCCAGACGATCGTCCAGATGCCGGCTTCCTTGACCGACACGTCATGGGGCTTGCGCCCGATGAAGAAGTCGACCGCGATCAGGGCGCTCAGACCGAGAACGGTCAGCACCCACAGGGTCATCGAAACGTCCACTGCGCCTCCGGCGTCGTACGGCTTGTGATCAGCGTCGTCGCTGCCGGAGGTCTCTTCCACCCGGGGACTTCCCCGGGCCGACGCCCCGGGATCAGATCGCCGATCTGTCCGTACTGACGGGCACGCCGCGCATGGGGAGTACTCCCCTCCGCAAAAAAGAGACTACCCGAAGAACCAAGGAAAGGTAAAGAGAAGGGTAAAGTCGACCCAAAACCGCAGGTCAGCGGCCCCACTGCCGCCGAGCGTCAGTCACCTGGGAGAGCACCTGCCGGAGCACCGAGCTGCCCGGCGGGACCACCGGCGGCTCGTACGTCCAGGCGTGGCCGACCCAGGGGTCGGCGAGGTGGTCGTCGGGGACCGGGGTGAGCCGGGTCAGCGCCCGCCACAGCGGGTCGAGCACCGGCCCGTACGCGGCGGCGTCCGCGCGGTCCGCGACCATCAGCAGGTGCAGGCCGACCTCCGGGCCCTCGTCGGCGAGGTAGCGGAGCTGGTTGACCGTCCGGTCGTCGAAGCCGTGCGGGAAGTCGTGGACGACCAGGAGGTGCTCCGCGGTGTCGAGGCCCGGCGGCAGGTCCTCGGCGGCGCCCGCGCGGGAGGCCATCTGGAGCAGGTCCACCCGCTCGGTCAGCTGGGCCAGGACGGCCGCGACCCCGGCGGCGCCCGCCGCGGGCGGGCCGGCCAGCACCCCGGACTCGACCAGCGGCGCGAAGGCGCCCGCGCCCGCGCCGGCCGGGTCGATCACCCGGACCCGGAAGCAGTCCGCAGGGTGGACCGCGACCAGCCGGGCGACCAGCGAGACGGCCGTGTCCAGGGCGAGCCGGCGCAGCTCCGCCTCGTCCAGGAGCGCCGCCGCCTCGGAGTGGCCGCGCCCCGAGTCCACCCACAGGCCCCGGGCCAGCGGGAGCCGGGCGAGGAAGGGGATGCGCAGGGCGGTGCGCTCGGGGAGGTGCAGATCGCCGAGCCGGACGGCCATCGGCGCCTCCATGGGCACCCGGTACGCCTGCCAGACGGGGCTGTCCCAGCGCGCGTACGCGGCGGGCAGGGCCGGCTCGACGACCTCGGACTCGGCGGTGAGCTGGGCGAGGTCGCGGTCGAGGGCCTCCCGCGCGCGGGCGGTGAGCTCGTCGTGCTTCGCCTTGGCGGCGGCCCGGGCGGCGTCCCCGGCGCCGCCGATCCGGCCGCGCGGGTCGGAGAGCGCCCGGTCGAGCTCCTGGTCGAGCCGGGACTCGGCGAACTGGCAGGCGCTGCGGTAGGCGGCGGTGGTGCGGGCCAGGTCCTCGAACATGCCCCACACCTGGTTGTAGAGGCGCTCGTCCATGGACCAGCCGGTGGCGTCGCCCGCGACGGGGGCCGGGTGCCCGGCCGGGGCCGGGGGCTGCTCGGGGCGCGGCGGGACGCCGTCGGGCGCGGGGCGGCGGCCCCGGTGCGTGTAGTCGATGGGCCCGCCGGGGGCGGCCGGGGCGGCGGGTGCGGCCGGGGCGGGTCTGCGGACCCGGTCGGGCTCGGGGACGCGCGGCGGCGGGGCGGTGACGGTCCGGGCCGGCTCCTGGGCGACGGCCGCCAGGATCGAGCCGGCCAGCTCCGCCGGGCGCTCCAGGCCCTGGTCGGTGAGGAGCTCGGCGAGCCCGCCCTCGTACCCCTGGCCGACGGCGCGGACCTTCCAGGCGCCCTGGCGGCGGTAGAGCTCCAGGGCGACCAGCGCGGACTCCTGGTCGAGGCCGGTGATGGTGTAGTCGGCGATGCCCGTGCCGTCGGGCGCGGCGACGGTGAGGACCGGGGAGGCCGAGGCCCCGAAACGGGCGGGTCCCGCTGCCCCGACCGGCAGGGCGAGCAGGACGCAGACGCGGTGGACGGCCGGGTCGACGGCCGCCAGGTCGACGGCGAGGCGGTGCGTGGCGGCGGCCTGCCGGGGCACCTCCACGCCGGGCAGCGCGGTCGCGCCCGGGTGGGCGACGGCCCCGGCGCCCGGGACGCGGCCCGCCTCGTCGGCCAGGGTGACCGCGGCGAGGACCGGATGACCGGCCGAGACCCGGATCTCCAGACGGGTGTGGGGCAGGGGGTGGTTCTGCCCCCGGACCAGCTCGGCGGTCATCTGCTGCGTCTCTCCGTACGTGCGGTCTGCGTACTGGGGTGCTCGGGGTGCTTACAGGACGGGGAAGATCGACGGCATGAGGTCCTGGAAGGTGCGGCCGTTGGCCCCGTTGCCCAGGGCCGTCATCTGCCAGCCCGCGCCGGCCCGGTGGACCTTGGCCATGATCTGGGCCGTGTACTGGCCGCCGCCGGCCAGCGTGTAGCGGGCGAGCTCCTGGCCGTTGGTCTCGTCGACCAGGCGGCAGAAGGCGTTCTGCACCTCCTGGAAGGTCTGGCCGGTGAAGGAGTTCACCGTGAAGACGATCTGGTCGATGTGGACCGGGACGCGCTGGAGGTCGACCAGGATCGCCTCGTCGTCGCCGCCCTGGCCGACGCCGCCCACCAGGTTGTCGCCGGTGTGGCGGACCGAGCCGTCGTCGCTGACCAGGTGGCGGAAGAAGACCACGTCCACGGGCTGCTTGTCGGCGAAGAGGACGGCGGAGGCGTCCAGGTCGATCTCGCGGGTGCGCGAGCCGAACAGGCCGCGGCGGGGCGCCGCCTGCCAGCCGAGACCCATCCGCACGGAGGTGAGGCTGCCTCCGTCCTTCTTCTCCAGGCTGATGGCCTGCCCCTTGGTCATGTTGACCGTCACGCGCTGCCCCTCTCATCGGTGTGAGCAGCACCCTACGCAGGGGCACTGACAACGCGCCGGGAGCGGGCCGGTTTTGTGTCGTTCTTGCAACACACCGGGCCCGCCTCCGGGCGCTCGGCGCGGCCGGTCAGGCCAGGCCGGCCTCCTTCATCTGGCGGAGCTCCTTCTTCAGCTCGGAGACCTCGTCGCGCAGCCGGGCGGCGACCTCGAACTGGAGCTCGGCGGCGGCGGCCTTCATGCGGTCGGTCATCTCCTCGATGATCGAGGCCAGTTCGGCCGCGGGGCGGTCGCCGAGCTCGACGGTGGAGCCGGACTTCGCCGCCCTGCCCTTCGGGGCGTGCGCGGCCAGCGAGGGGACGGGGGCCTTGGCGGCCTTGCCGTCCTTCGCCTTGCGGTAGCCGCTGCCGAGCAGCTCCTCGGTGTCGACCTCCTCGCGCGCGATGGTGGCGACGATGTCGTTGATCTTCTTGCGGAGCGGCTGCGGGTCGATGCCGTGGGCCGTGTTGTAGGCGACCTGCTTCTCGCGGCGCCGGTTGGTCTCGTCGATGGCCTGCGCCATCGCCGGGGTGATGGTGTCCGCGTACATGTGGACCTGGCCGGAGACGTTGCGCGCGGCGCGGCCGATGGTCTGGATGAGGGAGGTGCCGGAGCGCAGGAAGCCCTGCTTGTCGGCGTCGAGGATGGCGACCAGGGAGACCTCGGGCAGGTCGAGGCCCTCGCGGAGCAGGTTGATGCCGACCAGGACGTCGTACTCGCCCGCGCGGAGCTCGCGCAGCAGCTCGATGCGGCGCAGGGTGTCGACGTCGCTGTGCAGATAGCGGACCTGGATGCCGAGCTCCAGGAAGTAGTCCGTGAGGTCCTCGGCCATCTTCTTGGTGAGGGTGGTGACCAGGACCCGCTCGTCGCGCTCGGTGCGCAGCCGGATCTCGTGCACCAGGTCGTCGATCTGGCCCTCGGTGGGCTTGACCACGACCTCGGGGTCGACGAGTCCGGTCGGGCGGATGATCTGCTCGACGAAGCCGTCGCCCCGGGAGAGCTCGTAGGTGCCGGGGGTGGCCGAGAGGTAGACGGTCTGGCCGATCCGCTCCTGGAACTCCTCCCACTTCAGCGGCCTGTTGTCGAGGGCGGAGGGGAGCCGGAAGCCGTGGTCGACGAGGGTCCGCTTGCGGGAGGCGTCGCCCTCGTACATCGCGCCGATCTGCGGGACGGTGACGTGCGACTCGTCGATGACGAGCAGGAAGTCCTCCGGGAAGTAGTCCAGGAGGGTGTTGGGCGGGGAGCCGGGCTCGCGGCCGTCGAAGTGCATCGAGTAGTTCTCGATGCCGGAGCAGGAGCCGATCTGGCGCATCATCTCGATGTCGTACGTGGTCCGCATCCGCAGGCGCTGGGCCTCCAGGAGCTTGCCCTGCTTCTCCAGCTCCTTCAGGCGCTGCTCCAGCTCGCGCTCGATGTCGTTGACCGCGCGCTCCATGCGCTCGGGGCCCGCGACGTAGTGGCTGGCGGGGAAGACGTAGAGCTGCCGGTCGTCGCTGATGACCTCGCCGGTGAGCGGGTGCAGCGTGGAGAGGGCCTCGATCTCGTCGCCGAACATCTCGATGCGGACGGCGAGCTCCTCGTAGACCGGGAAGATCTCGATGGTGTCGCCGCGGACCCGGAAGGTGCCTCGGCTGAACGCCAGGTCGTTGCGGGTGTACTGGATGTCGACGAAGCGGCGCAGCAGCTGGTCGCGGTCGATCTCGTCGCCGACCCGGAGGTCGACCATCCGGTCCACGTACTCCTGGGGGGTGCCGAGGCCGTAGATGCAGGAGACGGAGGCGACGACGATGACGTCGCGCCGGGTCAGCAGCGAGTTGGTCGCGGAGTGGCGCAGCCGCTCGACCTCCTCGTTGATCGAGGAGTCCTTCTCGATGTAGGTGTCGGACTGCGGGACGTACGCCTCGGGCTGGTAGTAGTCGTAGTACGAGACGAAGTACTCGACCGCGTTGTTCGGCAGGAGCTCGCGGAACTCGTTGGCCAGCTGGGCGGCGAGCGTCTTGTTGGGCGCCATCACCAGCGTGGGGCGCTGGAGCTTCTCGATCATCCAGGCGGTCGTCGCCGACTTTCCGGTGCCGGTGGCGCCGAGCAGGACGACGTCCTTCTCGCCGGCGCGGATGCGCCGGTCGAGCTCGGCGATGGCGGCGGGCTGGTCGCCGCTGGGCTGGAAGGGGCTGACGACCTCGAAGGGCGCCACCGTACGTTCGATCTGGGAAACGGGCCGCATGGAACCACCGTACGACCCGGCACTGACAGCCGGGCGGTGATCGGCCCGGTGCCGTGGCCGGAGAGGGTCGCTCACCAGTCCTGGGAGCGGTACGTGCCCCGGGCGGCGCCTCTGCGGGCGGTGCGGGCGGCGGGCCGCGCGGAGGACCAGTTCGCCGGTTCGCCGTAGGCGGGGGAACGGCGCGGCGCGGGCACGCCGGGGGCGCCGTGGCGGTAGCCGCCGTGGGCCGTGGGGCGCTGCCAGTCGGGCTCGCCCATGACGAGCAGCGGGTCGAACATGACGACGACGGCGGCCAGCAGCAGGAAGACGGCCGGTCCGATCAGCATGGGCAGCAGCAGGGAGGTGGCGGAGTCGCCGGTGCCGGCGGCGGCCGTGCCGTGCAGCCGGACGTCGACCGCGGCCATGGCGGTGTAGTGCATCCCGCTGACGGCGACGCCCATCACGATGCTGGCGCCGAGGCTGGCGAGGAAGCCGTGGACGGAGACGGCGGCCCAGAGGGCGACGGTGGCGGCGACGACGGCGATGACCACGGAGAGGGCGACGGTGCCCGTGTCGTACGTGATCTGGCCGTGCAGCCGGATCCCGGCCATGCCCAGGTAGTGCATGGTGGCGACGCCGAGGCCGGTGATGGTGCCGCCGGTGACCAGGGTGAGGGCGGTGGCGCCGCGGTAGCCCACGATGAAGATGCCGATGCCGACCATGAGGATGGCGACGCCGAGGCTGGCGAAGGTGAGGGGCCGGTCGTAGGCGACGGGCGCCTGCTGGACGGAGAAGCCCATCATGGCGATGAAGTGCATGGTCCATATGCCGGTGCCGATGGAGGTGGCGCCGAGCGCGAGCCAGCCCGCCTTGAAGGTGTCGTCGTGGCGGAGCGAGCGTGTGGTGCAGCGCAGTCCGAGCGCGCCGCCGAGGCAGGCCATGAGGAAGGCCGCCACCGGTGTGACGAGTCCGTAGCTGAATCCGTCGACCGTGCCCTGCATGAGCGTCTGTCCTCCACCCCTGGCGCAACGTCGTCCGAAAACAGTCGGTACCGCTGAGTAGTGCTATCGGATTATGGCGTCCGGCGGGCCTTGTCGGCCATGCCGTCCGGGAATTGCCGTGCCCGGCTGTCAGTGCCGGGCCGTACGGTGGGCGGCATGGAGAGCGAGGGTCCGGTGACGCCCCGGCCGACGGGGCGGGCGGAGTGGACGGTGGTGCCGAGCGCCATCGGTCCGCTGCTGCTCGCCGCGACGGAGCGGGGTCTGGCGAGTGTCGTCTTCCACGCGGACGACCGGATGCGCGAGCGGGCGCTGGGGCGGCTGGCGGGGGCGCTGGGCGGGGAGCTCGTGGAGCGCTCCTCGGGGCTGCTGGCGGAGCCGGTGCGGCAGCTCGCGGCCTATTTCGACGAGGGGCTCCGGAGCTTCGACGTCAAGCTGGACTGGTCGCTGGTGACCGGATTCAACCGGCAGGTCCTGCGCGAGCTGGCGGCGGGAGTCCCGTACGGCACGGTGGTGGGGTACGGGGAGCTGGCCCGCCGGGTGGGGCAGCCGGGGGCGGCCCAGGCGGTGGGGGCGGCGATGGGCGCCAATCCGCTGCCGGTGGTGGTGCCGTGCCACCGGGTGGTGGAGCGCGACGGGGGCATCGGCGGCTTCGGCGGCGGCCTGGAGACCAAGCGCAGGCTGCTCGCCCTGGAGGGCGTGCTGCCGGAACCGCTGTTCTGAGCCAGGGCCGTCCCGGGCGGGCCGCTCCCGGCGTTCCCACGCTGTGGGAAGGCTGGCAGTATGCGTAAGTGACCACCACCCCAGACGCCCCTGACACCCCTGACGCCGTCCAGTCGGACGGGATATCGGACGGGATATCCGGCACCGTCTCCCCCGCGCGGCTCCCGGCGCTGCGGCGGCGCATCCAGGCCGTGCTGATCGCCACCCAGATCCTGGGCGGGCTCGGCATCGCCACCGGAGTGGCGCTGGCCGCGGTCCTCGCCAAGGAGGTCAGCGGCACGGAGGCGCTGTCGGGGCTCGCCTCGACGGCGTCGGTGGCGGGTCCGGCGCTGCTCGCGATGCCGCTCGCCTCGCTGATGACCCGCCGGGGGCGGCGCGCCGGTCTGGTCCTCGCCTATCTGGTCGGGGCGGTCGGCGCGGGGGTCGCGGTGCTCGGCGCGGTCCTCGGCAGCTTCCCGGTGCTGCTGCTCGGCCTGGTCGGTTTCGGGGCGGGTTCCTCGGCCAATCTCGCGGCCCGCTTCGCCGCCGCCGACCTGGCGGAGCCGGACCGGCGGGCCCGGTCCATCTCCACGGTCGTGTGGGCCACCACCATCGGCGCCGTCCTCGGCCCCAACATCGCCGCCCCGGCCGGGGAGTCCGTGGCGGGCCTCGGGATCCCGGTGGCGGCCGGGCCCTTCGTCTGGGCGTCGGGCGTGTTCGTGATCTCGGCCCTCGTGGTGGCCCTGCTGCTGCGCCCGGACCCGCTCCTGACGGCGCGCGCGCTGGCGGGCCCCGAGGAGGACGCGGCGGCGGAGGGGCGCTCCCTGAAGGCGGGGTTCCGGGCGGTCCGGGAGTCCTCCCGGGCCCGGCTCGCCCTGGTCACGGTGGCCGGCTCGCACACGGCGATGGTGTCGATCATGTCGATGACCCCGGTCGCGCTGAGCCACCACGGGGCGGACATCCGGCTGATCGGGCTGGTGATCAGCGGGCACATCGCGGGCATGTACGCGTTCTCGCCGGTGATGGGCTGGCTGTCGGACCGGCTCGGCCGGCTGACGGTGATCGGCCTCGCCGTCGCCCTGATCGCCGTCGCCGCGCTCCTCGCGGGCACGGCGGGGGCGAGCCACGGGCAGACCGCGCTGGGCCTGTTCGTGCTCGGCCTGGGCTGGTCGGCCGGGCTGGTCTCCGGCTCGGCGCTCCTGACGGACTCGGTCCCGCAGGCCGCCAGGGCGGCCGTGCAGGGCGTCTCCGACTTCATCATGAACACCTCGGCCGGTGTGGGCGGTCTGGCGGCGGGCCTGATCGTCTCGACGGCGGGCTACGGCTGGCTGAACGCGGTGGGTGCCTGCCTGCTGGTCCCGATGGCGCTGCTGGCGCTGCGCGGCACGGCCCGCCGGGCCTGAGCGGCCGATACCGGGCCGCCCGGGTCGCCCGCCCGGGCCGCCGCCCGCGCGGGCGTCAGCGCGGCACCACCGGCGAGCTCGCCCCGTCCGCCGTCCGGCGCGGCGCCCCCGTCCCGTCCGCCGGCACGCTCCAGACCGCGCCCCCATAGGCGTACGCGACCGTGCCGGGCCCGGTCCAGGACGCCTGGTCGTCGACGGACCGGGTCTCGGCGAGCGGGTGTTCGCGCAGGGTGGCGAGATCGAGGACGTACAGCCGCCAGGGGGCGGCGGGGTCGGTGGAGACCTTCTTCTTGTACGCGATCCGGGTGCCGTCCGGGGAGAGCGAGGGGCACTCGACGTTCTCCTTGAGCGCGCGCGCCGACCAGTTCCGCAGGTCGCCCTCGACGAGGTAGGTGTGCCCGCCGGTCGCGACGGTGGCGTAGAAGCGGTTGTCGTCGGCGGCGAAGGAGACGCCCCAGTAGTTGACGTCGGGGGCGTGGTGGCGGCGCCCGTCCAGGGTGAGCGGGATCTGCTCGATGTTCTTGATCAGGTAGCCGGTGCGCAGGTCGAGGATCGAGGTCCGGGTGGCGAAGGCGGAGGTGTTGTAGGAGTCGCCGCTGGCGAAGGCGGTCCAGGCGAGCACGTGGCCGGAGGGGGAGACCCGGGCCCGGTTGGGGATGCCCGGCAGGCTCATCCGGCGCACCTCGCGCAGCCGCCGGTCGAGCACGAGGACGTACGAGCGGGCCGGGAGGCCGGGGCGGCGCTGGAGGCAGAGGGCGGTGCCCCCGGCGGCGTGGAAGCGGTCGCAGCGGGGGCCGCCGGTGATCCGGCCGCCGGGCGCCGCCGGGTCCTGGCGGGCGACGCGGCCGGTGGCGGTGTCGCGGAACCAGAGCGCGTCTCGGGGCCCGTCGAGTCCGAAACCCGCGTCGGCCCCCGTGTTCGCCGCGTTCGGGTGGTCGGCGGCGGCGCGCAGGGTGTAGGCGGTGGCGCCGCCGAGGAGCAGCAGGGTGCCGAGGACGAGTGCCCACAGACGACGGGCGGTCATGGCGTGGTCCTTCCGTGCGGGGGTTCGGCGGGCAGCAGGCGGGCCGCGCAGCAGAGGGCGGCGAGGAGCCCGGCGCAGGCGAGGAGGAGGGCGGTGGAGGGGCCCCAGAAGGTCCAGGCCGCGCCGAAGCCGGTGGCGGCGGCGACCTTGGCGAGGGCCTGGGCGGTCTGGACGACGGCGAGGCCGCCGGCCCGCCGCCCGGCGGGGAGCAGCGGTCCGGTGAGCGCCATCAGGACGCCGTCGGTGGCGGCGTAGAAGATCCCGAGGAGGGCGAGGACGCCGCCGACGAGGAGCGCGTCCGGGAGGGGGGCGAGGAGCAGGGCCATGGCGAGGAGCAGGGCGCCGTGCCCGTACAGGAAGGGGCGGCGGCGGCCCACGCGGTCGGCGAGCCGTCCGGCGGGGACGGCGAGCAGCAGATAGCCGGCCGCCGCGCCGAGCGGCAGGAACGGGAACCAGGTGGCGTCCAGCCCGGTCCGGTGCTGGAGCAGCAGGTAGAGGAAGGCGTCGCCGATGGTGGCCGCGCCGAGCAGCGCGGTGGCGAGCGCGACCCGGCGCACGGCGGGCAGCCGGAGCGGGGCGAGGGGGCGGAGCAGTACGGCGGAGGGGCGGGACGCGGCGGACGGGCGGGGCGCGGCGGAGGGGCGGAGCGGCGCCCGCGTGGGGGGCGCCGTCGTCGTGCGGGCGCCGCCGGGGACGAGCACGGCGAGGAGCAGCACGCCGAGGAGCCCGACGCAGAAGCTGACGACGAAGACCGCGTCGTACGCGTCGGCGGTCGCCCAGAGCAGCGCGAAGGCGGCCAGGGGGCCGAGGAGGGCGCCGGTGGTGTCCATGGCCCGGTGGACGCCGAAGGCGCGGCCGAGGTCCTCGGGCGGGCTTTCGAGGGTGATGAGGGCGTCGCGCGGGGCGGTGCGGATGCCCTTGCCGAGCCGGTCGGCGGCGAGGGAGGCGGCGATGAGGCCGGTGGCGCCGCCCGCCAGGAGCAGGCCGAGTCGGGAGCAGGCGGAGAGGGCGTAGCCGATCCCGGCGATCCGCTTGTGCCGGCCGCCCCGGTCGGCGGCGTGTCCGCCGATCAGCCGGACGAGCGCGGTGGCGCCGTTGAACAGGCCGTCGAGGAAGCCGAACTGGAGCGGTGTCAGGCCGAGGCCGAGCACCAGGTAGAGGGGCAGGACGGCGGTGACCATCTCGGAGGACACGTCGGTGACGAGGCTGACGGTGCCGAGGGCGAGGACGGTGGCGGGGACGCGCCGCCGCACCCCGGAGGGGGTGGGCGGCGCGTCGCGGCGACCGGTGGTCGCGAGGTACATCAGTGGCAGGTGTAGGTCGGGCCGGTGTCCTTGACCGAGCCGTCGGTGCCGACGTACTGCCAGGTGTACGTGGTGTCGGTGAAGTCCAGCTTCAGCACCCCGTACGGGCCGCTGATCCGCTTCTGGCTGTTGGGCTGGACGGTCTCGATGGGGTAGGGCTCGGCGCCGCCCATGCCGCCGACGATCTCGACGATGCCGTCGGCGGTCGCCTTGCCGTTCGGGTCCTGCGGGGCGAAGCGCTCGTAGTGGTGGTCGTGCCCGTTGAGGACGAGGTCGGTCTTGGCGGCGTAGAGGATCTGCCAGACCGGCTTGGAGACGGGGTCGTTGCCGTGGCCGCCGGAGGAGTACAGGGGGTGGTGGAAGTAGGCGGCGACGCAGCCCTTGGCGTTGCGGGCGAGGTCGTCCTTGAGCCACTGGATCTGGGCGGGGTCGTCGAAGGAGTTGGAGTCGAGGGCGACGAAGTGCCAGTTTCCCTCGTCGTAGCTGTAGTACGACTTGCCCTGGGGGTACGCGATCGAGCCGAAGTACGCCTTGTAGCCGGCGAGCGAGCCGGCCGGGTCGTAGGTCTCGTGGTTGCCGGGCACCGGGCGGGTCTTGGCCTTGAAGGCGCCCCAGGTCTTGTCGTAGTAGGCGCGGTAGTCGCTGAGGCGGGCGTCGTCGTACTGGTTGTCGCCCATCGTCAGATAGAACTTCGGGGCGATCCGCTGGGCCTGGGCCGCGGTCTTGGGGTGGGCGCAGGAGCTGCTGGAGGCGGTGCACTGGGCGGCGATGTCGCCCGCGGCGACGACGGTGAAGGCGCCGGTGGGCGGGGTGGTGCCGTCCGTCGTCCCGTACACCTCCACCTCGTGGAGGGAGTAGCCGTACGCGGTGCCCCGGGCGGTGCCGTAGACGCGTAGATAGCGGCCCTTTCCGGAGAGGCCGGTCCAGTCGTCGGTGCCGCCGTTGCCCGCGGTCTCGGTGGCGACGGCGGTCCAGGTGGCGCCGTCGGCGGAGACCTCGACGCGGTACGCCTTGGCGTAGGCGGCCTCCCAGGAGAGGCGGACGCGGCTGACGGTGGCGGGGGCGCCGAGGTCGACGCGCAGCCACTGGGGGTCGGAGCCCTCGGCGCTGGCCCAGCGGGTGGCGGGGTCGCCGTCGAACGCCTTGGCGGGGGTGAGGGTGGAGTCCTCGTTGGAGGAGGAGGTGGCGGGCCGGCCGCGGGAGAGCAGCGGGTCGGCGGCGTCGGCGCGCCCGGGGGCGGCGAGGAGGAGGCCGCCGGTCAGCAGGACGAGGGCGGCGAGGAGGAGGGAAAGGACGGAGCGGCGTGGTGGGGCGGAGGCGTACAGGCGCATACCTGGGGCTCCCTGGCCTGGGGACGGCGAGAGCTGGACACCGGTGCGGGGCAGCGCGGCCCGGCCCGCGCGGCGGGGAGCGCCACGGGGCGTGCTGCGGTGCGCGGCGGCCGGGTCAGAGCTCTCGCTGAGCGCGTCACGCCCGCTCCCGGGTGGTCCCGGGCGCGGGCGCCGCGCCAAGCCGCTGCCCGGATCGTAGTGGACAGGAAAGTTTCCTACCAGACTGCGGAGCAGGCTCTTCCGAAAGACGCCCGAGGCCGGTTCAGAGTGCCCGAGGCCGGTTCAGAGGCTGATGTGGTACGCCTTGCGCAGGGTCTCGTGGACGGTCCAGGTGGTGCGGTCGCCCTCGCGCAGCACGCAGGCGTCGCCGGGGCCGATCTCCAGGGTCTCGCCGCCCTCGACCTCGACGGTGGCCCGGCCGCTGACGACGACGAAGAGCTCGTTGGCCTCGGTGTCGGTGACCACGCCGGGGGTGATCTGCCAGATGCCGCGCAGCTGCGTGCCGTCGGCGGACTCCCACAGGACCTTGCCGGTCACCTCGGGGGTGCCGGAGACGATCTGGCCGGGGTCGAGCGGCTCGGCTTCGAGCTCGGCATCGGGGATGTGGACGGCGAACGAGGGCTGCGCGTGAGTGGTCATGGCGGGTGACTGTAGCGGGGCGCGGGAGCCGCCCGGGGGCCGGGACCACCTGGAAGCCCCTCCTCCGTTTCCCGCTCCCACCAGGCACTTCTCCGGCGGCTCCGGCACGACGGAATCCGCAGGAGGGGTTTACCGCCGGGCCACGCCCGAAGGGGCGGGCGGGGAGGGCGGGGTGGGGGTGCGGGGCACCGAATCCGTAGGGGTGGGCGTACGGGGAAAACGCGGGCACGCGCGGGAGCGCGGGAGACCACCGGCCGCGCGCGCCGGGGGGCCGGGGGTCGCCGGTCTCCGCCCCGCCGCCCCCGGACGCGCGGGAGGCGCGGGGGGCCACGGAGCCGCCAGGGGCGGGCATTTCCGGCCAGCGATACCGAAAACAACGCCCCGCGCGGAGGGCGGAAAACCGCGTCACCGCAGGTCAGGGGCGACACCTTTGGTGGGCCCCATGGCGGGTTGGCGAGTTGTGGCCGACCCCTGGCAACGGTCCCGCGCGGGCCCCACACTCCGAACCGGAACACCCCGCTCCTCCTCCCCCAACCCCCACCACGGACAGGAGAGTGCGATGCCCCCCACCCGAACCCTCGCCCGCGCGGCCGTACTCGGCGCGGCGGTCCTGCTGACCGCCGCCACGGCCCTCCCCACCGCCTCCGGAGCCGCCGCCTCCGGAGCCACCCCTCCCGGTGCCGCTCCGGGCGCCGCCCCCGGCGCCGACTACAAGGCCGCCCACGACACCCTCGGCCCGCAGCGGCTCACCCCGGCCCAGCGCAGACTCGCCGCCGCCAAGCAGGCCGCGGCGGACCGCCCGGCCGCGACGGCCGCCCGCGCGCTCGCCGGGTACAGGCTCTCCGGCGCCCTCCACCAGTCCCAGCAGACCTCCTACTGGTGCGGCCCGGCCGCGCTGGTGATCACCCAGTCCGCCCACGACGAGGTCGCCGGCCGCTCGCAGCAGGCGGCGGCGACGCTGCTGAGGACGACCACCGCCGGGACCGCCTGGTACGGCGTCGACATCGACGTGCCGAACCCGACCGGCTACCCGATGGCGGACGCCCTGAACGCCCGCCTGCCCGGCGCCGGTTACGTGCCCCGGGCCCTCCCGTACACCCCGACCGCCGCCGACAAGGCCGCCTTCCGGCAGCACATCACCCACGACACCGACAACGACTACGCCATCGCGGGCAACGCCTGGGAGGTGCCGGGCGGACCGCACCTCGTGGGGCACCCCAACGTCGAGATCTTCCACTGGGTCTCGATCGACGGCTACAACACCGACACGGCGGCCGGACAGGTCGACTACCTCGACCCGGTCGGCGGGGTCAGCACCAGCGTCATCTCCTGGGCGGGCGCGGTCCCGAAGTCCGCGCACATCTCGTCCGACACCCTCACCACCATCATGGGCGGCCGTGGGTACGTCTGGTAGCCACCGTCGCCGTCCCCTCCGGCGTCTCCGCCTCCTGCCGGTGCCGCTCCTGGCGGGCGCCCTGCTGCTCGCGGGCTGCTCCCCGGGCGGCGGCACCGGCACCGGCGGGGACGACAAGGGCGCGCCGACATCCTCCCCGTTCGCGGCTCCGACGCCGGTTCCGGTGCCTTCCCCGGCCCCGGTTCCGGCCCCGGCCCCGAGCGGGGCGGCGCCGACGGACGCGGGGACCGCGGCCTGCCGGGTCCCGCTGCCCGCCGCCTGGCGCGCCGCCTTCGCCGCGGGCGAGTACCGCCCGCCGCCGGGCGAACAGGCCGTCCTCACCGAGACCGGGCCGGGCTGGACGGTGCTCCAGCTCAGCGGCCCCGCCGGGCGCCGCGCCGTCCTCGTGCGCCGGGGCGGGGCGGCCCCGGAGACCCTGCTCCGCCTCGCCGACCCCGTCGAACACCAGCTGCTGGCGGCGGACTTCGACGGGCGCCGCTGGGCCGTCCTCGCCGTCCTGGAGGGCCGGACCCTGGACAGCCCGTGGAGCCTGTACGTGTGGGACGCCACGACCGGCGCGGCGCGGCGGCTCGCCCGCGCCGACCGGCCGGGCCCGCTCCCCCGCCCGTACGTCCGCGACGGCACCGTGGTGTGGGCGCAGGGAACCGGCTCCGGCACGGCCGCCGTGCTCGCGGCCCCGGCCGCCGGCGGCGCCCCGCGCGCGTGGCACACGGGCGTGCTGGACGGGCCGTTCGCGGCGGGCGGCCTGCTGGTGTGGCGCGAGGCCGCGGGCGGCGGGACCCGGCTGGCCGCCGTCTCGCTGCGGGACGGGCGCCCGGCGGCGCTGCCCCCGCCGATCGCCGCCCTGCGCGACATCCGGGCCGCGGTCTCCGACGGCCGGAACTGGGCCTGGGTGGCGGGCGAGAGCGCGCCGCGCCTGATGGTGTGGCGCGCGGGCGGGTCCCGGCCCTCGGCCGCCGTGACCGGCTCCCCCGCCGCCGACGGCATGGACCAGCTCCGCGTCTCCGGCCGCCTGGTCACCTGGCGCACCCCGGAGACCTCCTACGCCCTGGACCTGGACGCGCGCGCGTACGCCGAACTCACCCCCGCCTACGGCTACGCGCAGGCCGCGGGCGGCGCGCTGGCCCTCGCGTACAGCGTCGGCGACGCGAAGACCGCCGGGTCCCGCCCGGTGATCCAGGTGGTGGACGCGGAGCGACTGCCCGGCCTGCCGGGGTGCGGCTGACCGGGGAACGGCTGACCCGGATGCGGCCGAGGGTGTACGCGGCTGACCGGCGTGCGGCGCGCCTGGGTGCGGCTCACCTGGGTGCGGCTCACCTGGGTGCGGCTGAAACGCCCGCCCGCGCGGGGGCGCGATGTGGCCGATGCGCGCCACCGAGGTTTGCGGGGACCGGGGTTGCGTCAGAGATCCCCCATGTCCACACAGGTGTCCGAGGAGGTACGGGAGGCGCTCCACGAGCGGCGTCCCGTCGTCGCGCTGGAATCGACGATCATCGCGCACGGTCTGCCGCGCCCGCGCAACCTGGCGGTGGCCCGGGAGCTGGAGGCGCTGGTGCGGGAGGGCGGGGCGGTCCCCGCGACCATCGCCGTGCTCGACGGCACGGCCCGGATCGGCCTGGACGAGGCGGGGCTGACCCGGATCGCGGAGGACCCGGCGGTACGGAAGCTGGGGCACCGCGATCTGGCGCCCGCGCTCGCGACCGGGGCGACGGGCGCGACGACGGTCTCCGCGACGGCCTGGCTCGCGGACGCGGCGGGCATCCGGGTCTTCGCGACCGGCGGGCTCGGCGGCGTCCACCGGGAGTGGGCCGAGACCCAGGACGAGTCGGCCGACCTGCGCCTGCTCGCCCAGGTCGGCGTCACCGTCGTGTGCGCGGGGGTCAAGTCGATCCTCGACGTGCCGGCGACGCTCCAGCGCCTGGAGACCCTCGGGGTCACCGTCGTCGGCTACGGGACGGACCGCTTCCCCGGCTTCTACCTGGCCTCCTCGGGCGAGCCCATCGACTGGACGCTGCGGGACCCGCGCGAGGTGGCGGCGGTGATACGCGCGCAGGACGCCCTCGGCGGCCCGCGCGCGGCGCTGATCGTCGCCAACCCGGTTCCGCGCGAGCAGCAGTTGGACCCGGCGCTGCACGACCGAGTGCTCGCCCAGGGCCTCGCGGCGGCAAAAGAGAAGGGCGTCACGGGACAGGCGGTGACGCCCTTCCTGCTCGACCATCTGACGGTCCACACCGAGGGCGCGTCCCTGGAGGCCAATCTGGCGGCCGTACGGGGCAATGTGCGGCTCGCGGCGCGGATCGCGGCGGCCTACCGCGAGCGGCCGTGACCGGCGCGGGCGCGCCCCGCGCGGGCGGGCTGCTGGTCGTCGGGGACGTCGTCACGGACGTGGTCGCCCGGCACCGCGAGCCCCTGAAGGCCGCCACCGACACCCCCGCGCGGATCCGCACCCTCCCGGGCGGCGCGGGGGCGAACGTGGCCTGCTGGGCCGCCCGTTCGGGCTGCGCGGACGTGCGGCTGCTCGGGCGGGTGGGCACCGACTCGGCGTCCTGGCACGAGGCGGAGCTGCGCCGCGCGGGCGTGCGGCCGCTGCTCGCCGTGGACCCGGACGCGCCGACCGCGTCGGTCATCGCGCTGGTGGGCCCGGACGCGGAGCGCACGTTCCTCACCGACAGCGGGGCCTCGCTGCGGCTGGCGCCCGGGGACTGGTCGCCGGGGCTGCTGGCCGGGGTCGCCCGAGTACACCTGTCCGGGTACCTGTTCTTCGCGGAGCCGAGCCGCGAGACGGCCGCGCGGGTGCTGGCGGACGCGCGGGCGGCGGACGTGCCGGTGAGCGTGGACCCGGCGTCGGCCGGGTTCCTGGCGGAGCTGGGCGCGGACCGCTTCCTCGGGGCGGCGGCGGGTGCCGCCTGCCTGCTGCCCAACGCGGACGAGGCCCGGGCGCTGACGGGGCTGACCCGCGCGGACGAGGCCGCGGCGGCCCTGAGCCTGCGCTTCCCGCTGGTCGCGGTCACCCTGGGCGGCGAGGGCGCCGTCCTCGCCGCCGACGGCCGGGTGACGGCCCGGGTGGGCGCGCCGCCGGTCCGCCCGGTGGACTCCACCGGCGCCGGGGACGCCTTCACGGGCGCCTTCCTGGCCGCCCTGCTCGCGGGCGCGACCCCTTCCCGGGCCGCCGCCGCGGGCTGCCACGCGGGCGCCGAGGCCGTCACCCGGGTGGGCGGCCGCCCGGAGCCGGGACGGCCGGCGGGCGGGGCGGGGGCTTAGGGCCTGTCCGGTGGAGGGGGCGCGGGGCTACGACCTCACCCGCCCCCGCCCCTACCTCCGTCCCCGTCCCGGAAGCCCGCCCAGGCCGGGCGCCGGGGGTCGTCGACGCGGACGACGGCGTCGGCCGTGTCGGCGGGGCCGACCTCCTGCTCGTACCGCTCGAAGGCGGGCAGGGTCCAGGACTCCTCGGTGCGGCGGGCGAGGGCGGCGGGCGACAGGCTCAGATGGACCGTCAGGTCGAAGGGGAACCAGCGGCCGAGCAGGAAGGGGCCGTGCAGGACCAGCACGCCGCCGGGCGGCAGCGGTACGGCGGGGCTGCGGGTCGCGCGGTCGGTGACCGGGTCCCACAGGTCGGGCAGGACCCGCCCGGAGCCGCCCGCCTCCAGCGGCCCGAAGACCTCCCGCCACAGCGCCCCGGTGTCGGACCAGCCGCCGTAGTAAGCGTCCGGGTCCCGCTTGCCGTACTCGAAGCGCAGCGAGGCGGGCCGCAGGAAGCCTCCCGTGCCGACCACGAGCACCGACCGGCCGCGCAGCCGCAGCGCCTCGGCGAGCCGCTCCGCGAACTCCGCGCCCGGCGCCGCCGGGGCGCCGTCCACACAAGCCTTGAGCCAGGCGCTCCCGTCGGACGGCCCGGCCCCGTCGAGCCGGTCGGCCACCGCGTCGGCGAGCCGCTCCCAGCTGATCGCTTCGAATCGCATCCGTCCCGTCCTTGACCTTGTCGTTGGCGGCAGGGTTCGACCCTCACCGTATGGACACCAGCACAGAGCAGCACAGCAGGGTCGTCGTGGTCACCGGCGCCGGTACGGGGATCGGCCGGGCCACCGCCCGGGCCTTCGCGCGCGAAGGGGCCACGGTCCTCGCCGTCGGGCGCCGCCCCGAACCGCTCGCGGAGACGGCCGCAGGCTTCCCGGGCATCCGCCCCCTGGTCGCGGACGTCACGGCGGACGGCGCGCCCGAGGCGATCACGGCGGCGGCCACCGACGCGTACGGACGGCTCGACGTGCTCGTCAACAACGCCGGGATCGGCGGCGGCGGACCCCTCGGCACGCTGGACCGCGAGACGATCGGCCCGCTCCTGGCGACCAACCTCGTCGCCCCGGCCCTGCTCGCCCAGGCCGCCGTCCCGGCGCTCGCGGCCTCCCGGGGCGTGATCGTCAACGTGACGACGACGATCGGGCAGCGCGGCTGGCCCAACGGCTCGGTCTACCCGGCGACGAAGAGCGCCCTGGAGACGCTGACCCGCTGCTGGGCGGTGGAACTCGCCCCGCGCGGGGTGCGGGTCGTCGCCGTCGCGCCCGGCGCGATCGAGACGCCGATCGCCGACCACATGGGGCTGTCCCCGGAACGCCGGAAGGCCCTGCGGGACTGGCAGCTCGCGCACATCCCGATGGGCCGGATCGGCCGCCCGGAGGACGTGGCCTGGGCGGTCACCGCGCTGGCCGCGCCGGACGCCGGCTATCTGACCGGCACCGTGCTGCCCGTCGACGGGGGCGCCCTGGTGGCGTGAGCGGCGTGATACGACTGCGCGGGGAGGTGGTGTCCTTGCGCATCGGCGAACTCGCCCGGCGGACCGGGACGACGGCGCGCGCCCTGCGCCACTACGAGCAGGCGGGCCTGCTGGGCTCGGCGCGCGCGGCCAACGGGTACCGGGTGTACGACGAGGGCGCGGCGGTGCGTGTCGCCAACATCCGCTATCTGCTGGACGCGGGCCTGACGCTGGACGACGTGGCCGCGTTCGCGAGCTGTCTCGACGGGGACCTGCCGTCCGTGCGGCCGTCCGCGCGGGGCCTGGAGATCGCCCGCGACCGCCTCGCCGTCCTCGACGCCCGCATCACCGCCCAGACGGCCGCCCGGGACCGCCTGGCGGCGACGCTGGCGCGCACCCGCGCGGGAGCCGCGGAAGACGCGGAAGACGCCGGAGACGCCGGAGACGCCGAAGACGCGGGAGCCACTGAAGCCGCAAGAACCGCGGGAGACGCACGGATCAGCGGCGAATAAGCCCCGCTCCGGCACCCGCCCTCACCTTTCCGCCCTCCCGCGCGGGCGCGCGGCAGGATCACCCCGCCCCCGCCTCCACAAGCTCCGCCCGGCCCGCCGCCACCGCGTCGGCGAGGGTCGTCTCGCCGTTCGCGAGGGCCCGGCAGGTCGCCGCGTCGGTCAGCAGGCGCAGGTCCGCGTCGGCGGCCGGGCCGTCCCCGTACTCCGCCCGGCCGTCGGCCCCGGCGCGTACGTGGAACTCCCCCTCGTCGAGGGTGACCTGGACGACCCGCGCGTCCAGCGGTTCGAGGGCGGTCAGGAGCGGGATCGCGAACCAGTGGGCGCGCACCGCGTCGGTGGGCCGGGGCTCGTCGAGGACGGGCGCGCCCCAGGCGGCGAGGGCGCGCAGGACGGGGAGCAGGTCCCGGCCGCGGGCGGTGAGCTCGTACACGTACGCGGCGACGGGCGGCGGCAGCCGGCGGCGGGTGACGAGCTCGGCGCCCTCCATGTCCTTGAGCCGCCCGGCGAGCATGTCGGTGCTGACACCGGGGAGATCGGCGTGCAGATCGGTGTAGCGGCGCGGCCCGGCGAGGAGTTCACGGACGATCAGGAGCGTCCAGCGGTCGCCGACGGCGTCGAGGGCACGGGCTGCGGCGCAGTACTGGTCATAGCTTCGGCGGCGTGGCATACGACGCAGTCTAGACATGTTGTTGGACTTTCCAAGCTCGAACTTGGTAAAACCAAGCATCAACGATTCTGGGGAGGTCGGCGCATGGAGTTCCGGCAGTCGAGCAAGCTGAGCGAGGTCTGTTACGAGATCCGCGGCCCGGTCATCGAGCAGGCCAACGCCCTGGAGGAGGCGGGCCACAGCGTCCTGCGCCTCAACACCGGAAACCCCGCGCTCTTCGGCTTCGAGGCGCCCGAGGAGATCGTCCAGGACATGATCCGGATGCTCCCGAAGGCCCACGGCTACACCGACTCGCGCGGCATCCTCTCCGCCCGCCGCGCGGTCGCCCAGCGCTATCAGTCGATGGGGCTGCGGGAGGTCGACGTCGACGACGTCTATCTCGGCAACGGGGTCTCCGAGCTGGTGTCGATGGCCGTCCAGGCGCTCCTGGAGGACGGCGACGAGGTCCTGATCCCGGCCCCCGACTTCCCCCTGTGGACGGCGGTCACGACCCTCGCGGGCGGCAAGGCCGTGCACTACCTGTGCGACGAGTCCGCCGATTGGTACCCCGACCTCGACGACATGGCCGCGAAGATCACCGACCGCACCCGGGCCGTCGTGATCATCAACCCGAACAACCCCACGGGCGCGGTCTATCCGAAGGAGATCGTCGAGGGCATCCTCGACCTCGCCCGGCGGCACGGCCTGATGGTCTTCGCCGACGAGATCTACGACCAGATCGTCTACGACGACGCCGTGCACTACCCGGCCGCCTCCCTCGCCCCCGACCTGGTCGTCCTCACCTTCGGCGGCCTCTCGAAGACGTACCGGGTCGCGGGCTTCCGCTCCGGCTGGCTGGTCGTGACCGGCCCCCGCGAGCACGCCCGCAGCTATCTGGAGGGCCTGACGATGCTGGCCTCCATGCGGCTCTGCCCCAACGCCCCCGCGCAGTACGCCATCCAGGCCGCGCTCGGCGGCCGGCAGTCGATCCACGAGCTCACCGCCCCCGGCGGACGGCTGCGCGAACAGCGCGACCGGGCCTGGGAGAAGCTGAACGAGATCCCCGGCGTCTCCTGCGTCAAGCCGAAGGGCGCCCTCTACGCCTTCCCGCGGCTCGACCCGGCCGTCCACAAGATCCACGACGACGAGCGCTTCGTGCTCGACCTGCTGCTCCGGGAGAAGATCCAGGTCGTGCAGGGCACCGGCTTCAACTGGCCGCGCCCGGACCACTTCCGCATCCTGACCCTGCCGTACGCGGACGACCTCGACGCCGCCATCAGCCGCATCGGACGCTTCCTGAGCTCCTACCGGCAGTGACGCCGGGCGGCGGGCCGAGGCCCAGGCGCCGGGCGGCGGGGGCCGGGGCACGTACGGGCCCCGGAAACGGCAGCGGGTCCGAGGGCGTAGCCGGCCCCCGGACCCTTGTGATGCCGCTCCTCTTCACACGCCGGCACGGTTGGAGGACCCGGGTCAGTCGTCATTGCGTCGCGTCCTGCCATTGGACCACCGCCGATCGAAGCTCGGCGGACCAGATTCGAACTGGCATTTCGACGCACCAGGGCCCGGGCCCGGTCGATCCGGCGATGAGCGGCGCATACTGAATCTGGAGCAAGAGTCTGAGATTGATCGCGGTCGCCTCTGCCGGCTTGGGCCACCCCGGCACGAGAGTGCCGGGAGGAGGATTCGAACCCCCACTGGAACCGCGTTCGTCACGACAAGGCTCAGCTTCAGCTTTGCGCTCCTCGCGCACCCCGGCCGCGCTCGCGGCCGGGGAGTTCATGGATGGGCTACCCGAAGAGGTAGCCGAATACGGCCTCGCCGACGCGCCGGTCGGTGACCTCCCCGCCGTTCGCCTCCTCGCGGGCGAACTTCACCGCCTGCTGGAGCTTCTCGACCCGCTCCACCAGCTCGTTCACCCGCCGGGCGGGCAGCGCGCCGGAGAACTTCACGGTCGTCCAGTACCCCACCGGGATGTCCTCGTAGTACACCTCGACCTGCGCCGGGTGCTTCTCCGTCGCCTCCGCCTTGACGTGGTTGCGGGGCACCTTCTTCGTACGGACCGTGCGGACCGGCTCGGTCTTCCAGGCGTCCGTCGACGGGTCCTGCGTCCACGACTCGGCCGCGTCGAGGACCGGCAGCTTGCGGACGAAGGTGAGGATGTCCGTCAACTGCTTCTCCAGGAACAGCAGATACGCGACCGGCACCCCGTCCACCAGCACCCGCCCGTCGACGGTGATGTCGGCGCGGGCCTCGCAGTTCGCCCAGTCCTTGGTGGCGGTGACGTCGAAGAGACGGGTCAGCGTCCGCGCGGTCTCGCGCAGCACGTCCTCGGCCTTGACCTGCACCAGCGTCGACTCGGGCGGAAGCTGCTCGCCCTCCTCGTCCTTCGGCTGGTACGTACGGGAGATGCCCGCCAGCAGGCCAGGCTTCTGCAGTCCGTGGTGGGCGGTGGTCAGGTCCTGATGCGCCCGGGACTTGACGCCTTTCTCTACTGCGATGATCTGATTGAGTTTCGTTGCCACGCGACCGACCCTAGAGGGCGGCGCGCGACGAATCGAACTGTTTTTCCTGCCGGTTGACGGCACGCGCTGACGAGGCGTCGGGGGCGCGTCGAGAGTGCGAGGAGCGGATCCGTCATGGACGTGGCGCTGATAGCCGTCGTCGGAACCCTGCTGGGCGTGGTCGCCACCCACTGGTTCCAGGGCCGGGCGACCGAGCGGACGGCGGCCCTGGCGCGGACCGAACAACTGCGGCAGGAACGGATCTCGACGTACAGCGCGTTCGCGGGCGCGGTCGTCGACTACCGGCACAGCCAGAACGACCGCTGGTTCCGGGCGCGCCTGGAGCCCGGCTCCGAGGAGGCGGAGGCGTCCCGGCACGCCTCCTACCGACAGCGCACGGTCGCCCGCCAGGCCCTCTTCCGGGTCCAGCTGGTCTGCGACGACGCGCGCACCCGCCAACTCGCCGAGGACGCCTTCGAGGTGACCCACTGCATGCACGAGGCGGCGGACGACGAGGAGCGCGGCGTGCGCTCGGAACGGGCGAAGGAGGCACTGGCCCGCTTCATCTCGTCGGCGGCACCGGAACTCCGCTGACCCCGGGCCGGGGAGGGGATACGAGGAGACAAGGGGCGCCACCCCCGGGCCGGGGAGGGGATACAAGGAGACAAGGGGCGTCACCTCCGGGCCAGGGAGGGGGATACCAGGCGATACGGGGCGTCGCCCCAGCCCCGTACGGGTAGGAGGTCCTCGTGGATCTCGTCGCCCCCGTCGTCGTCGAACCGCTCAAGCGGCGCCGCTGCTCGGAGTGCCGCCAGGGACCGCTCGACCGGGTGATCGTCGAGTACGGCTCCTTCGTCTGCCTGGACTGCGCCGACCTCGGCCATCTCGTCTTCCTGCGCCGCGGCGACACCGCGCTGACCCGCAGGGCCCGCGAGGGCAGCGCGCTGTGGGCGGTGGTGATCCGGCACAACAGGCGGCGCACCCGCTACGAGCGCCAGGGGCTGCTCGTCGAGGAGGCCGCGCTGCGGCGCGCGGAGACCGCCTGCCTCGCGGACGCGGAGGCGCGGGCGCGGCGCCGGGCCCGCGACGCGGAGCGCCGGGCCGGGCGGGACGCGCTGATCACGGCGGCGCTGGAGGAGGAGATCCGGCGCCTGTTCCCCGGCTGCCCGGCCGACCGGGCGGCCGAGATCGCCGGGCACGCCTCGGCGAAGGGCAGCGGCCGGGTCGGGCGCACGGCCGCCGGCCGCTCGCTGGACCGGGGCGCGGTCACGGCCGCGGTGCGGGCCGCCGTGCGGCATGTGGACACCGACTACGACACGCTGCTGATGACCGGGATCCCCCGGCACCAGGCCCGGACGAGGGTCGCGCCCGCCATCGAGGCGGTGCTCCGGGCCTGGCGTACCGGCTGAGCGGGCGCGCGCGAGAGACGTCCGGTCAGCCCTCCTCGCCCGCGCGGCGGGCCCTGCGGTACATCAGCGCGCCGCCGAGGAGCAGCGCCGCGGCGGCCGGGGCGGCGAGGCCGACCGCGTCCGAGCCGGTGCTGGCGAGCTGGACCGAGCTCGACTGCGGGGCCGGGGCCGGCGGCACCTCGTCGCCCTTGCTCGGGACGGGCGGCACCGTGCGCGGCGGGGTGGGCGGGCGGGGCGTGGGGTGCTCGTCGCAGGGCTCGTCGGACGGGCCGTTGACGGCGGTGTTGCCGAAGGCCGGGTTGCCGATGCCGACGACGTTCAGCGAGTTGCCGCTGAGGTTGACCGGGAGGTCGATGGGGAGCTGGAGCCCGTTGCCGGAGAGCACGCCGGGCGAGCCCTTGGCGAGGCCCTCGGCGGTGGCGCCGCCCCCGTTGGAGGAGCCGCCGGTCCGCCCGCCGTGGTCGGAGGAGCCGGTGCGCGGCGTGCCCGGGAGGTCCTTGTGGGTGGGGCCGCGGCCCTCGGAGCCGTGTCCCGACGGCGCCGAGGAGCGGTTCTCACAGCCGTTGCCGAACGCCGGGTTGAGCAGTCCGACGACGTTGACCGTGTTCCCGCAGAGGTTGACCGGGGCGTGCACGGGGAGCTGGACCGCGTTGCCGGAGCCCACCCCCGGCGAGCCGATCGCGGCACCCTGGGCCGCGGAGTCGGCGTGGGCGGCGCCCGCCGAGAGCGCGAGCGCGCCACCGGTGACCAACAGTGTGGCCAGACCACTTCGGCGAATCTGCCTCATGGGTTCCTGCCTTCCGGATGTCTTCACGAGCAGTCGCCCGTACCCGAAATAACGCCATCCGCGAGGTGCCCGGCTCCGACCGATGACGGGTTTCACTCCATCGAGCGAGTGTGGCGTGATGGATCATGTCCCGACGTCGGGGGTTCGCGGAGCGTTATCGTGACGCGGGACGGGGGTGAGGTGACGGTGGGACTGGAGCGTCTTCGGGTGCCGGTGGGGCCGGACGCGGACCGCTGGCGGACCCGCGAGGGCGTCCGCACCGTGCTGTTCGTGGTCCACAACGTGACCTCGGCGACCCGGCTGCTCGACGTGCTGCCGCTCTTCGACGACGCCCCCGACGTGCAGTGCCTCGCCACCTGCACCGGCTCCTCGCCCTTCCAGTCCGGCGTCCCGGAACTGCTGACGGCGGCGGGTCTGCCGGTCCTCCCATGGGAACAGGCCAAGGAACTGGCGGCGCGGGAGGAGGTGGACCTGGCCGTCACAGCGAGCTACGGCGGTGAACTCCAGGCGCTGCAAGGGAAGTTGACCATCCTCTCACACGGCGCTGGCTACAATAAGAGGCTCCGGACACCGGGACACCGGGACACCGGGACACCGGGACACCGGGACACCGGGACACCGGGACACCGGGACACCGGGACACCGGGACACCGGGACACCGGGCCGACGGGCCGACGGGCCGACGGGCCGACGGGTCCACGGCCGACGCCCGGGCCGAGGCGCCCGTCTTCGGGACGGCTCCGGAGTGGGTGCTCCACGAGGGCCGGCCGCTCGCCTCGGACACGGTGCTCTCGCACCCCGAGCAACTGGACCGGCTGCGGCGCGACTGCCCCGAAGCCGCCGCCACCGCCGTCCTCGCCGGTGACCCCTGCTTCGACCGGATGCTCGCCCTCCGCCCCCGACGCCCTATGCTGCGCCGTGCGTTCGGCGCGGGCGACGGGCGCAGGCTCGTCGTCCTGAACTCCACCTGGGGCCGCACCTCCCTCCTCGGCTCGCCCGGGTTCCCCGCCCTGCTGCGGGAGTTGACCGAGACCCTGCCGCTGGACGAGTACCGGCTCTGCGCGGTCCTCCACCCCAACATCTGGTACGGGCACGGGCCCGGCCAGGTCCGCAGGTGGCTGCGCCGGGCGGAGGACTCCGGGCTCACCCTCGTCGACCCGCTCGGACCCTGGCGGCAGGCGGTCGCCGCGGCCGACTGCGTGCTCGGCGACCACGGCTCGGTCACCTACTACGCCGCCGCGCTCGGACGGCCCGTCCTGCTGGGCGCGTTCGCGCACGAGGACCTCGACCCCGCGTCGCCGGTCGCCGCGCTCGGCCGGGCCGCGCCCGCACTCCGCCCCGGCGTGCCGCTGCGCGCCCAGGTGGACGCGGTCGTGGACGGGCACGTGCCCGGGCGGTACGACGGCTTCGCGGCGGCCCTGACCTCCGACCCGGGCGAGTCCGCGCGGCTGCTGCGGACGCTGTTCCACGCGCGGCTCCGGCTGCCCGAACCGGCCCGCCCCGCCCGCCTCGACCCGCTCCCGGTGCCCGTGGACCTGGGCCCGCCGCCCGTCACCGTGCCCGTCCGGGTCCTCACCTCCGTACGACCGGCCGCCGGGCCCGACGGGCCGCCCGAGGTCTCCGTCGCGCGGTACGCCGATCCCACCGCGGAACCGGACGCGCCCGGCGCCCAGGACGCGCACACGGCCGTGGACGAGGCGACCGCCGACACCGGCCGGCCCTCCCTCGCGGACGTGGTCCTCGACCGCCCCCGCGAGGGCGACCCCGCGGGCCCGCGCGCGGCGGAGCTGCTGCGGCAGCACCTGTACGCCGGTCTCGTGGGCGTACGGACCGGGCCCGCGAGCTGCCTGGTGCGGGTCCGGGAGGAGGCGGCTCCGGTGCTCGAACTGACCGCGCTCCCCCGGCCGGACGGCTTCGCCGACCCCTGCGACCCTGCCCTCCTCGCCTCCGCCGTCTACGCCTGGCACGCCGAAGGGCGCCCCCTCACGTCCCTCGCCGCCGGCGGGACCCTGACCGTGGTGACGGGCGCGATCCGGCACCTGGTCCGGGTGGAGGCGAGCCCGGCCCGGTCCTGAGGGCGAGGGCGGGGCCGCTCCGTCTAGTCGTCCTCCCGGCCGGGCCGCCCGGGCTCCGCGTCGAGCGCGTCCCGCTCCGCGCGCAGGGCCGCCGCCGCGGGCGAGCCGAGGCGTTCGTACCGGTCGGCGGCCTCGGTCAGGAACGCACGGCGCTCCCCCGGGGTGGCCGCCGCCTTCGCGCGCAGGGCCGCGATGGCCGCCTCCTGGACCGGGACCCGTTCGCGGGCCATCCGCTCGGCCGCCTCGGCCAGCCGGGCGGCGGCACGCTCGCGGTCCCCGGCGGCCAGGGCGGCCTCGCCGAGGCTGGTCAGGGCGCGGGCCTCGTTGTACGGGTCGGGGAGTTCGGCCAGCAGCGTCCTGGCCCGCTCCAGGGTGTCGGCCGCCTCGGCGTGCCGCCCCTGGCCGGAGAGGGCGCGGCCCAGGTGGTGCACCAGGAGGGCCTGGGCGCGGGGGTCCTCGGCGAGGGCGCGCGCGGCCCGGAAGGAGTCGGCCGCCTCCGCGAACCGGCCCTGGGCGAGCCGTACCAGGCCCAGGGACTCGACGGCCGTCGCCTCGCCCCTGCGGTGCCCGCAGCGGCGGTCCGCCCCGGCGGCGGCCTCGAACTCCGCCTCCGCCTCGGCGTGCCGACCGAGGCCGAGCAGGGCGAAGCCGAGCTGGGCGCGCATCCGGCCCTCGGCCTCGGGGACCTCCGGGCAGGCCGCGGCGGCGCGGACGCCGAGGCGGTGGGTGTCGAGCCAGTCCCGGTGGAAGCCCTGGCGCAGGAAGAGGCTCCAGAGCGCCTCGCACAACTGCCAGGTGAGGTCGTCCAGCCCGTACTCGTCGGCGGTCCGCACCGCCTCGACGAGGTTCTCCCGCTCGGCGAGCAGCCAGGCGGCGGCCTCGTCGGCGGACCGGTGGTCCTCGGCGGGGCGCGCGTAGGCGGGGCCGAGGCGCCAGCGCCCGGGCATGACGCGGCGGTCCGCCGCGGCGGCCGCGCTCAGGTGGTGGCGGAGCAGCCGGCCGACCGCCGCCGCCGAACGGCCGGGTCCGTCCTCCTGGGCGGCCCGGCGCGCGGCGTCGGCGGCGAGCAGGTCGTGGTGGCGGTAGCGGCCGGGGGCGTGCTCCTCGACGAGGTGGCAGGAGGCCAGCTCTTCGAGGAGCCGGGCGGCTTCCACCTCCGGGAGCCCTGCGAGCGCGGCGGCGGCCGGGGCGGTCAGCGCGGGCCAACGGCGCACCCCGGCCAGTCGGTAGAGCCGGGCGGCGTCCGGGCCGAGGTCGCGGTACGAGGTCTCGACGGCGGCGGCTACGGGATCGGGCGCCGCCGCACCGCCGGATCCGGCACCGTCAGCCGCCGCCGCTGCCACATCGCGCTCCAACTGCTGCCAGGTGAGATGGGACCGTACGGCGAGCCGCTCGCCGGCCACGCAGAGGGCGAGCGGCAGTCCGCCGCAGTGCCGGGCAACGGCTTCCGCACCGGCGCCGCTCCCGGCCGGGCCGGGCTCGCGGCCGGACAGCCGGGTGAGGAGGAGCGCCGCGTCGGCCGGGCCCAGGGGCGGCAGGGTCAGGTGGTGGGCGCCCACCGCGCCGCCGAGGCCGGCGAGCCGGCGGCGGCTGGTGACGAGGGTGAGCGAACCGGGGCCGGTGGGCAGCAGCGGGAGGACCTGGGCGACCGAGTGCGCGTTGTCGAGGACGGTGAGGAGGCGGCGGTCCGAGGTCAGCGTGCGGAACCAGTCCGTCTGCTCCTGCTCGTCGGCCGGCACGTACTGCGGGGCGACGCCGAGAGCCCGCAGGAAGCGGACCAGGATCGTGGAGGGGGCGGCGGCGGTCGCGGTGGCGTCGCCGCGCAGGTCGGCGTGGAGTTCGCCGCCGTCGTAGCGGTCCCGCAGGCGCGCCGCGAAGTGCAGCGCGGTGGCGGACTTCCCGATGCCGCCGGTCCCGGTCAGCACCACCACGCGGGGCGCCGGGTCCTCCGCGTCGCCGTCCAGGAGGGCGGTGAGCCGGTCGAGTTCGGCGCTCCGGTCGGTGAAGTGGCGGGTCGGCGCCGGGAGTAACCGGGGGGTCCGGGCGCCTGGGAGGATGACCGGGACGACCGCCTCCATGGTCAGCGTGTCGATCCGGCCCGCCTGGACGACGGGCCCGTGGACCGTGCCGCCCAGCTCGTTGCGCACCACTGAGTCGCCGCTCACGGGCGGGGGCCGCCCTGCCCGGAGGGACCGGAGGGTTCGGCGGGGGTGCCGCCGCCCGTCCGGTCGACGTGGCCGACGTGCCCGATGCGGCCCACGTCGCCGATGGTGCCGGCCTGGATGGTGATGCCGTGGTGGACCCCGCCGGTCATGGTGTTGGTGATCACGGTGGTGTGCGGGGCGGGCGCGGAGGAGTCGGGGCCGGACAACTCGTCGAGGATCCGGCGAAGTTCACCGGCCGCGTTCGGGTCCGCGAGGAGGCTGCGGCGCATCCTGGCACGCCATTCGGTGCGGGCCTCGGACTGCGCCTCCGCCGCCGCGTCCGGGTCGCCGGACCGCTCGGCGCTCAGCAGGTCCTCGCGGGCCGCGTCGAGCTCCTCGCCGATCGCCGCCTCGTCGGCCCCGGAGCGCGCCGCGAAGTACCCGGCGATCCGGGTCCGGGCGCGCTCCCAGCCCTCGGTCACCATCTGCTGGACCAGGGCGGTCGCGCCCGCCGTCGCCAGTGTCACCAACTCGGCTTCCACCGGGCCCCCTTAGCTCCGTCTGTCGTGGTGTCAGCCTATCGGGCGGTCACCTCCCGAGCAGGGTGGTGACGACACCGACCGGGTCGGCCTCCGGGGTGCCGCGCGGCCACCAGTCCTCGCGGTCGAGGTCCGACTCGTAGCCGTACCAGAGTCCGTCGCGGCCGAAGCGGAGCTGGAGAGTGCGGGTGGAGAGGCGGTTGCGCCAGGGCCGGAAGGCGGGGTGCTCGGCGGCGAGCAGGGCGGGCCTGGCGCGGTCGAAGGGCCCGGCGGGCGGGTCCCAGGGCTCTTCGAGGACCGCGAGCCCGGCCGGTCCGCCCTGGCGCCAGGCGGCCACGGCGCGGGCCAGGTCGGTCGGGGTGCGGTCGAGGGCGTGGGACAGGTCGCGGTAGAGGGCGCGGGTGGAGGCGGTGAGCCCGGAACCGGGGTGGGCGGCGGCCAGCCGTACCGCGTCCTGCCAGGGGGTGAGCGCGGCGACGGGGTCCCGGCCGGTGGTGAGGAAGACGTGGGCGCGGGCGGCGGCCTCGCCGGCGAGGAGGTCGAGGGCGAGCGGGTCGGGGGCCTCGGGGTCGGCCGGGAAGACGGCGGGGCGGCCCGGTTCGGCGGGGACGGGCAGCGGCGGGGGCAGCGGCGGCAGGCCGCGCCCGGTGAGCGGGGCGAGCGCGGCGCGGGCGGGGACGGTGGGGAGGTCCGGGGCGGCGCCGGGGCGCTCGGCGGCGGAGCGGGCCGCGTTGCGCCGGGTGAGGTCGGCGAGGAGCTCCTGCTCGCCGCGGCCCCGCATGAGGAAGAGGACGAAGGGGTCCTCGTCGAGGAGCCGGGCGGCCTGGTAGCAGAGGGCGGCGGCGTGCTTGCAGGGGTAGCCGTCGTCGGGGCAGGAGCAGTCGGGGACGAGGTCCCCGGGGGCGGGCAGCAGTCCGGTGACGGCCTCCAGGGCGTGCGGGACGTCCTTGTCGAGGAGGGCGGCGATGTGCTCGGGGCGGGCGGCGGCCTGGTCGAGGAAGGTCTCCCAGTCGTCGTCGCCGAGGGTCCGCAGCCAGATCTCGGTGCGGTACGGGCGCGGCCTGCTGCCGTGCACGTAGGCGACGACCCGGCCCGGTGTGACGGTGATCGCGTCCACGTGGCCGCGCTGGGCGTACGTCCTGCCGCGGGCGAGCCTGGCCTGGTCGAGCGCGGTGCCCTCCAGGGACTCGACCCAGGCGTTGCCCCACCAGGTGGCGGCGAACCGTCCGTCGGGGGCCTTGCGCGGGGCGAGCTGGGGGAAGGTCCTGCGCCGGTCGTCGTGGCGGGGCAGGGCGGGGCGGGCGGGGGGCGTGCGCGAGGACCGGGTGCGGGCGGGTGCCTCGGCGGGCCGGGCGGAGGGGCGGCGGGCACCGGGGGTCATGACGGCCTCCTCAGGGACACCAGGTCGGCCAGCTCGCGGTCGGTCAGTTCGGTCAGGGCGGCCTCGCCGCCGCCGAGGACGGCGTCGGCGAGGGCCCGCTTGGCGCGCAGCATCTCCGCGATGCTGTCCTCGACGGTGCCCTCGGCGATGAGGCGGTGCACCTGGACGGGCTGGGTCTGCCCGATGCGGTAGGCCCGGTCGGTGGCCTGCTCCTCGACCGCCGGGTTCCACCAGCGGTCGTAGTGCACGACGTGTCCGGCCCGGGTGAGGTTGAGGCCCGTGCCGGCGGCCTTGAGGGAGAGCAGGAAGACGGGGACCTCGCCGGCCTGGAAGCGGTCCACCATCCGCTCCCGCTCAGGCACGGGCGTGCCGCCGTGCAGGAGCTGGGCGCCGATGCCGCGGGCGGCGAGGTGGTCGGCGAGGAGCCGGGCCATCGACACGTACTGCGTGAAGACGAGGACCGCGCCGTCCTCGGCGAGGATCGTGTCGAGGAGCTCGTCGAGGAGGGCGAGCTTCCCGGAGCGCCCGGAGAGCCGCACGGCCCCGGCGCCCGCGCCGCTGGTTCCGCGGTTTCCCGGGGAGCACTCCTTCAGGTACTGGGCGGGGTGGTTGCAGATCTGCTTGAGCGAGGTCAGCAGCTTCATGATCAGTCCGCGCCGGGCCATGCCCTCGGACGCCTCGATCTGTGCCATGGTCTCGCGCACGACGGCCTCGTAGAGCGAGACCTGCTCGCGGGTGAGGGCCACGGGGTGGTCGGACTCGGTCTTCGGCGGCAGCTCGGGGGCGATGCCGGGGTCGGACTTGCGCCGCCGCAGCAGGAAGGGCCGGACCAGCCGGGCGAGCCGCTCGACCGCCTCCTCGTTGCCGACCTCCTCGTTGTTCTCCACCGCGCGGGCGTGCCGGGAGCGGAACGCCTTGAGGGGGCCGAGGAGGCCGGGGGTGGTCCAGTCGAGCAGGGCCCACAGCTCGGAGAGGTTGTTCTCCACCGGGGTGCCGGTGAGGGCGACCCGGGCGGGCGCCGGGATCGCGCGCAGGGCCTTGGCCGTCGCCGAGAAGGGGTTCTTGACGTGCTGGGCCTCGTCGGCGACGACCATGCCCCACTCCTGCCCGGCGAGCCGGTCGGCGCTGGTGCGCAGGGTGCCGTAGGTGGTGAGGACGAAGCCGCCGTCGAGCCCGTCGAGGGTGCGGTCGGCGCCGTGGAAGCGGCGGACGGGGACGCCGGGGGCGAAGCGGCGGATCTCGCGCTGCCAGTTGCCGAGGAGCGAGGCGGGGCAGACGACGAGGGTGGGCGCGGGGCGGGCGCGCCGCAGGTGGAGGGCGATGAGGGTGAGGGTCTTGCCGAGGCCCATGTCGTCGGCGAGGCAGCCGCCGAGGCCGAGGGAGGTCATCAGGTCGAGCCAGGCCAGGCCGCGGAGCTGGTAGTCGCGGAGGGTGGCGTCGAGGCCGGGCGGCGGGGGCACCTCGCCGGGTCCGGCCAGCAGCCGGTCGCGCAGCGCGGCGAGGGCGCCGACGGGGACGGCGGGGACGGTCTCGCCGTCCACCTCCGCGGTGCCGCCGAGGGCGACGGCGAGCGCGTCGACCGGCTCCAGCAGACCGAGCTCCCGCTTGCGGGCCTTGCGGACGAGGGCGGGGTCCACCACGACCCACTGGTCGCGGAGCCGGACGACGGGGCGGTGGGCCTCGGCCAGGGCGTCCATCTCGCGCTCGGTGAGGGGGTCGCCGTCGAGGGCGAGCTGCCAGTTGAAGCGGAGCAGTTCCCCGCTGTCGAAGAAGGCGGTGCCGTCGGTGGCGGAGCCGGGCGCGGAGTGGGCGGGGCGGACGACGGCGGAGGCGCTGAGCGAGCGGGCGAGGTCGCGGGGCCAGTGGACGACGACCCCGGCGTCGGCGAGCCGGGGGGCGGCGGGGCCGAGGAGCTCGTACAGCTCGTCCTCGGTGATCGGCAGGACGTCGGGCACGTCCCGTTCCAGGAGGCGGCCGAGCGGCGGCCAGACGCGGGCGGCGCGGCGCAGGGCGAGGACGGCGTCGATCCGCGCGCGGGGGCCGAAGTGCTCCTGGCCGTCGCCCGCCCACAGGGCGGCGGCGTCGATGACCAGGGTGGGATCGGCGAGGCTGTGCACCTGGAGCAGCACGGCCGCGGCGTGCCGCTCGGCCGCCTCTCCCGTCTCCTCCGGCCGGTCCGCGATGTCGAAGAGCTCGAACGCCGAGAGGTCGAGGCGGAGCGAGACCCGGACACCCGCGTCCATGCCGGCGGCGGCCTCTGCGGCCCAGGCGCGCGCCCGGGGCAGGTGGACGGCCTCCCGCGCGGCGAACGGCCGGCCGACGGCGTGGGGCGCGGCGGGGGTACGGGGCAGGGTGTCGGCGACCGCGTCGAGGAAGGCTCTGACCAGGGCCTCCGGCTCGGGCAGGCGCAGCGGTCCGCGCCCGGAGCCGGGGCCGGGCACGGGCGTGGCGTGCCCTTCGTAGGGCATGGCGGCGGCGATCGCCCGCAGGTGCGCGATGTCGTCCGCGTCGAGCGGCCCGGCCCGCCAGGCGTCGTGGTCGTCGGCGGTCAGTCCGGGCAGCAGCCGGCCGCGGGCGAGCAGGTGCAGGGCGTGCAGGGCGGCGGCGCCCCAGCAGGCCGCGGCGGGGTGCGCGGCCGGGTGGTGGCGGGCGGCGACCAGGAGAGGCAGGGCCTCGGCGACGGGCAGGAACAGGGCGGGCACCGGCCGGCCGCGCGCCCCGGTCCCGTGGCGGCGCGCGACGGTCAGCTCGCCGCTCGTGGCGGTGGTGGGCCCGTCCCCGGCCGGGCCGAGCCGCCCTGGGTCCGGCAGCGGGGCGCCTTCGGGGGACCAGAAGGCGATCCGGCCCTCGCGGGGCAGGGCGGCGGGCAGGAAGACGGCGGCGGCGCCGAGCAGCGACTCGTTCACGGCACTCCTCACCTCCCGTTCCGCGACGGAACTCCGACTGGACCTCCGACCATACGGGTGGGGTCTGACAACAGAGTGTCACGGCGGATCGCCCGGACGGCCCAACCGGACATGACGGCCGGTCCCGGAGGGGGCACGGTGGCCAGGAACACCCTTCCGCCGCCAGTCTCCGACAGACGAGGATCCCGCCATGTCCCTTCGCCGGCGTCTCACCATCGCCACCGGGGCCGCCCTGCTCGCCCTCACCGTCACGGGCTGTTCGGGGCTCGGCCGCAGCATGGTCGGCACGCTCTCGTACGAGACCGGGCGGGAGCTGGTGGTGACGGTGACGAGCCCGTCCGTGAAGGGCTGCCACCGGCTGGCGCCGTCGGGCGCGACGCGAGTCGAGAACAACACGCTGGTGGACATCCAGCTGTACCGGACCCGCGACTGCAAGGGCGAGAAGCCGATCTACGTGGCGACGAGCATGTCGAACACGATCGCCCCGGGCAGCCTGCCCTGGCGCAGCTACAACGTCATCCACTGACCCGGGCCGGGACAGCCGGAGAAGGCGGGCCCCGCTTCCGGTTCGCGCGCCGCGGGTGGATGCTGGAAGGACCCTGGGGGGGCCGCCTGGGGAGATGTCCGCGTCATGCGTACAGGGAGCGAACCGGTGACCGCGCGCAGTCCGCTGCGGCTGCGGTTCCTGCTGAGCCTGTGGGGGCTGCTGTGGGCCGGTTTCGGCACCACGGTCTTCGCGCTGCTGGCCCGGCCCGGCTGGGCGGCGGCCTGCGGGGTGCTGTTCGTGGTGGCCGCCGTCGACCTGGTGCTGGTCGTACGGCATCTGCGGCAGGGCCCGCACTGGCAGCCGGGCCGGGACGTGCCCCCGTACGAGCCCGATCACGGCGAGCGGCGGCGCTGACACCCTCCGGGACCGGTCCGCCCGGGACCTGCGGTCAGTCGTCGCCGTCGATCGCCGCCGTATCAGTCGGCGGCCGTCAGTCGGCTTCCGCGCCGAAGCGGGCCGCTTCCAGGTACTCGGGCTTGGGGTCGAGCGCGGCGGCGAGCCGGAAGTGGCGCATGGCCTGCTCGGGGCGGCCGGAGCGCTGGAAGGTGCGGGCGAGCGCGAAGTGCGCGAAGGCGTTGTCCGGCTCGCGCTCCAGGACCAGCTCGAACTCCAGCTCGGCGGGTCGGAGCTGGGCGGCGGCGAAGAACGCGCGGGCGCGCAGCAGGCGGGCCGCGGTGTTCTCGGGATGGGCGGCGATCACCGAGTCGAGCAGCTTGACGGCACCCCTCGGGTCCCGGGCGGCCAGCAGCTGCTCGGCGGCACGGAAGTCGATGACGTGGGTCTCCGGGTTCCTCTCGGCCACAGTGGCGTCCTTTCCTCGCTCCGGCGGTTCAACAAGCGGGCACGGCTGCCGTATTCCGCGAGGACCCGAGCGTGCGCAAGCCCCCGCGCAGCTCATCTCTACCCATTCCGCGGGCACTTGCGAACCGCCGCGCTCCCCCGGTCTTTCCCGGTCTTCCCTGAGGGGATCCCGGCGCGGCACGGACCGTCACGGGGCGCCGGTGGCGCGCTCCTTGAGCGCCTCCCAGATCTTGCGCACCTGGGGTTCCAGCTGCTCCAGCGGCCCGTTGTTGTCGATCACCACGTCGGCGATCTCCCGGCGCTGCGCGCGGTCGGCCTGCGCGGCCATCCGCGCCCTGGCCTCGTCCTCGGTCATGCCGCGCAGCCGGACGAGCCGGTCGAGCTGGGTCTCGGGGGATGCCTCCACCACGACGACCACGTCGTAAAGAGGGGCGAGGCCGTTCTCGGTGAGCAGGGGGACGTCGTGGACGACGACGTCCCCGGCGGTGGCCCGCGCCTCCAGTTCGGCGGAGCGGGCGCCGACGAGGGGGTGGACGATCGCGTTGAGGGCGGCGAGGCGCTCGGGGTCGGCGAACACGACCGACCCGAGCCTGGGCCGGTCCAGGGTCCCTTCCGGGGTGAGGATCCCGGGCCCGAACTCCGCGACGACGGCTTCGAGACCGGGCGTACCGGGCTCGACGACCTCCCGGGCGATCCGGTCGGCGTCGATCAGCACGGCCCCGTACGAGACGAACAGCCGGGACACTTCACTCTTGCCGGCGCCGATACCGCCGGTCAGGCCAACCTTCAGCATGAGCGGCAGCTTAGATGCCACGGCCGGGCGGCTAGCCGTCGCCCTCCCGTTCGGCGAGGAAGCGCTCGAACTCGCGGCCCAGCTCGTCGGCGGAGGGCAGGTCGACGGGCTCGGCGACCAGGCTGCCGCGCGTCTCGGCGCCCGCCATGGCGTCGTACTGGTGCTCAAGGCCCTGGACGAGCGCGACGAGCTCGTCGTCGCCCTCGCCGATCTGGCGCTCGATCTCGGTCTGGGTGCGGCGGGCCTCGGTGCGCAGGGAGTGCGCGACACCGGGCAGCACCAGGCCGGTGGCCGCGGTGACGGCCTCCAGCGCGGTCAGGGCCGCGTCGGGGTACGGGGAGCGGGCCACGTAGTGCGGGACGTGGGCCGCGACGCCGAGGGTGTCGTGGCCGGACTCGCCGAGGCGGAACTCGATGAGCGACTCGGCGCTGCCGGGCACCTGGGCCTCGTCGAAGGGGCTGCGGTGGCCGGGCATGAGGTCGGTGCGGCTGCCGTGCGGGGTGAGGCCGACGGGGCGGGTGTGCGGGACGCCCATGGGGATGCCGTGGAAGTTGACGGCGAGGCGCACGCCGAGGCGCTCGACGATCTGGCGCACGGCGGCGGCGAACCGCTCCCACTCGACGTCGGGTTCGGGCCCGGAGAGCACCAGGAAGGGGGCGCCGGTGGCGTCCTGGACGAGCCGGACCTCGATCACGGGCGTCTCGTACGCCGCCCAGCGGTCGCGCCGGAAGGTCAGCAGGGGCCTGCGGGCCCGGTAGTCCACGAGCCGGTCGTGGTCGAAGCGGGCCACGAGCTGGTGCGGCAGCGTGTCGAGCAGGCCCTCGATGATCTGCTCACCGGTCTCGCCGGCGTCGATGTAGCCGTCGAAGTGGTAGAGCATGACCAGCCCGGCCGACTCCTGGGCCAGGGCCATGTCGACCACGGCCAGACCCTTCTGGTCCCATTCGTACAAATCCTGGGGATCAAGCACGATTTCCGCTCCTCCTCGCGTCCTTCCTGGACAACACCGCCTGTGACGGCGCCATTCCCCGGCCGTGGATCCGGTGCGGAAAAAGACCGAGGCCCGCTCCCCCGAAGGGGAGCGGGCCTCGACGCTAGCTACTGAAGCTCAGCGGAGAGCCTGTTCAGCTCTGGCCGCCGGCCAGCTTCTCGCGCAGGGCAGCCAGGGCCTCGTCCGACGCCAGGGCGCCGGAGTTGTCGTCCGACTCCGAGGAGTACGAACCACCGGAGACACCCGCCGGGGCACCGGCCGGAGCGGCGGCGCCACCCTCGGCAGCGGCGGCCTCGTCGGCCTCGCGGGACTTGATGACCTGGGCCTGGTGCTGCTCGAAGCGCTGCTGCGCCTCGGCGTACTGGGTCTCCCACGCCTCGCGCTGGGTCTCGTAGCCCTCGAGCCAGTCGTTGGTCTCGGGGTCGAAGCCCTCGGGGTAGATGTAGTTGCCCTGGTCGTCGTAGGACGCGGCCATGCCGTACAGGGTCGGGTCGAACTCGACCGAGGCCGGGTCGGCACCGAAGGACTCGTTGGCCTGCTTCAGCGAGAGGCTGATGCGGCGGCGCTCGAGGTCGATGTCGATGACCTTGACGAAGATCTCGTCGTTGACCTGGACGACCTGCTCCGGGATCTCCACGTGGCGCTCGGCCAGCTCGGAGATGTGGACCAGACCCTCGATGCCCTCGTCCACGCGGACGAACGCACCGAACGGAACCAGCTTCGTGACCTTACCCGGGACGACCTGGCCGATCTGGTGGGTACGGGCGAACTGCTGCCACGGGTCCTCCTGCGTCGCCTTCAGCGACAGGGAGACACGCTCGCGGTCCATGTCCACGTCGAGAACCTCGACGGTGACCTCCTGGCCGACCTCGACAACCTCGGACGGGTGGTCGATGTGCTTCCAGGACAGCTCGGAGACGTGCACGAGACCGTCGACGCCACCCAGGTCCACGAAGGCACCGAAGTTGACGATCGAGGACACGACGCCGGAGCGGACCTGACCCTTCTGGAGGGTCGTGAGGAACGTCTGGCGGACCTCGGACTGGGTCTGCTCGAGCCAGGCACGGCGGGACAGGACCACGTTGTTGCGGTTCTTGTCCAGCTCGATGATCTTCGCCTCGAGCTCCTTGCCCACGTAGGGCTGGAGGTCGCGGACGCGACGCATCTCGACCAGGGAGGCCGGGAGGAAGCCGCGGAGGCCGATGTCGAGGATGAGACCACCCTTGACGACCTCGATGACGGTACCGGTGACGATGCCGTCCTCTTCCTTGATCTTCTCGATGGTGCCCCAAGCACGCTCGTACTGGGCACGCTTCTTCGAGAGGATCAGGCGGCCTTCCTTGTCCTCCTTCTGGAGAACCAGGGCCTCGATCTCGTCGCCGACCTTGACGACCTCGTTGGGGTCGACGTCGTGCTTGATCGAGAGCTCGCGGCTCGGGATGACACCTTCGGTCTTGTAACCGATGTCGAGCAGGACCTCGTCCCGGTCGACCTTCACGATGACGCCGTCGACGATGTCGCCGTCGTTGAAGTACTTGATCGTCTCGTCGATCGCGGCGAGGAAGGCTTCCTCGTTACCGATGTCGTTGACCGCAACCTGCGGGGTGGTGCTGGTGGCGGTGGTCTCGGTGCTGCTCGTCATGTGGGAAAGGGCTCCGGTTACGGACAGAAAGTCGTAGGTACTGCTACGCCGAAAGCCCGTATCGCAGCTGATGAAGCCGGCCAGCCAAGGAAGCGCGTCTCCCGTGACCGGGAAGCGCCTCGAAAACCGAGGGGACATACAACAGATGCGAGCGCGACCTGCTCCGTCTGAGGCGCGCAGGCTCGCAACGCAACCTTTAGCATACGGGGGCGGCCGGACAGGGTCAATGCGCGAAGCGCTCACCCGGGGCGGATCGCCGCAAACCCGGCACAACTCATGTCGGCCCAGGCCATCCTGGCCGGGGGTGCCGCGCCGCAGCACTGAGCGCAAACTACATCGGCAGGCGAGATGAACCAAGAGTACGGACAGGACGAGGACCCCCAGGACGAGCCGGAGGCGACCCGGCGCGAGACGGGGGACGCGGAGAGCAGCCGGGCGAGCCGGGGCTGGTGGGACCGGAACGCCGACGAGTACCAGAACGAGCACGGGGCCTTCCTCGGGGACGACCGCTTCGTCTGGGGGCCCGAGGGCCTCGACGAGGAGGAGGCGGGGCTGCTCGGCCCGGCCGGCTCGCTGAAGGGGCTGGACGTCCTGGAGATCGGCGCGGGCGCGGCGCAGTGCTCGCGGTGGCTGGCGGCGCGGGGGGCCCGGCCGGTGGCCCTGGACCTCTCGCACCGGCAGCTCCAGCACGCGCTGCGGATCGGCGACGACGTGCCGCTGGTGGAGGCGGACGCGGGGGCGCTGCCGTTCCGGGACGGCTCCTTCGACCTGGCCTGCTCGGCGTACGGGGCGGTGCCGTTCGTGGCCGACCCGGTGCGGGTCTTCCGCGAGGTCCGGCGGGTGCTGCGGCCGGGCGGCCGGTGGGTGTTCTCGGTGACGCACCCGATCCGCTGGGCGTTCCCGGACGAGCCGGGGCCGGAGGGCCTGTCGGTCGCGGCCTCCTATTTCGACCGGACGCCGTACGTGGAGCAGGACGAGCGGGGGCGGGCGGTGTACGTGGAGCACCACCGGACGCTCGGCGACCGGGTGCGGGACGTGGTCGCGGGCGGCTTCCGCCTGGTGGACCTGGTCGAGCCGGAGTGGCCGGAGTGGAACAGCCAGGAGTGGGGCGGCTGGTCTCCGCTGCGGGGCAATCTGATCCCGGGCACGGCGATCTTCGTCTGCGAGCGGTCGGAGGACTGAGCCGGGGGCCGGCGGGCCGGGCGGGGGGGGCGGGTCCAGGGCCGAGCCGGGCTGTGCGGCCGGGCGCGCCCGGTAATAGTCCTACTAATAGGTGGGGCCTGTGGACAGCCGTGCACGCCGGTCGGCGGGGCGTACGAGACTGAGTCCGTGATCCGAAACGACGCACTCGACCTGCTTCCCGTCCGCCATGCCGTCCCCGAGCTGCTGACCGCGCTCGCGGAGCGCGGCAGCGCGGTGCTGTACGCCCCGCCCGGGACCGGCAAGACCACGCTGGTCCCGCTGGCCCTCGCGGGGGTCATAGGGGACGGGCCGCGGCGGCGGGTGCTGGTGGCCGAGCCGCGCCGGATGGCGGTGCGGGCGGCGGCCCGGCGGATGGCGTGGCTGCTCGGCGAGGAGGTCGGCGGGACGATCGGCTTCTCCGTGCGGGGCGAGCGGCGGGCCGGGCCGGGCACCCGGGTCGAGGTGGTGACCACGGGCATCCTGCTCCAGCGGCTCCAGCGCGATCCGGAGCTGCACGGGGTGGAGGTGGTGCTGCTCGACGAGTGCCACGAGCGGCATCTGGACGCGGACACGGCGATGGCGTTCCTGGTGGACGTGCGGGCGACGCTGCGGCCGGAGCTGAAGCTGATCGCCGCCTCGGCGACGAGCGACGCGCAGGCGTGGGCGGAGCTGCTGACCGTGCTGGAGGGCGGCGGGCCCGCGCCGGTCGTGTGGGGCAAGGGCGAGGCGCACGGGTACGGGGTCAGGTTCGCCGCGCCGCCCGCGGGGATCCGGCCCGCCCACGGCACCTGGGTGGACCCGGCGCTGCTGCGGCACGTGGCGGCGACGGTGCGGGAGGCCCTGGGGCGGCACGAGGGCGACCTCCTCTGCTTCCTGCCGGGCACGGGGGAGATCGCGCGGACGGCGGGCCTGCTCGCGGACCTGGACGCCGACGTCCTCCAGCTGCACGGGCGGGCGCCCGCCGCGGTGCAGGACGCGGTGCTGCGGGGCGCGGGCCCCGGCGGGCGGCGACGGGTGGTGCTGGCGACCTCGGTGGCGGAGTCGAGCCTGACGGTGCCGGGCGTGCGGATCGTGGTCGATTCCGGGCTGGCGCGGGAGCCGCGGATGGACCACACAAGGGGGCTCGGCTCGCTGGCGACGGTCCCGGTGTCGTTGGCGGCGGCGACGCAGCGGGCCGGCCGGTCGGGGCGCGAGGCCCCGGGCACGGTCTACCGCTGCTGGGCGGAGGCGGAGGACGGGGCGCGGGCGCGGTTCCCCTCCCCCGAGATCCGGATCTCGGACCTGGCGGACTTCGCGCTGCGCGCGGCCTGCTGGGGCGATCCGGCGGGTACCGGGCTCGCGCTGCTCGACGCGCCGCCGGCCGGGGCGATGGCGGCGGCCCGGTCGGTGCTGACGGCGATCGGCGCCGTGGACGGGGAGGGCCGGGCGACGGACCGGGGGATGCGGATGTCCCGGCTGGGCCTGCACCCGAGGCTGGGGCGGGCGCTGCTGGACGGGGCGGCCGAGGTGGGGCCGCGGCGGGCGGCGGAGGTGGTGGCCCTGCTGAGCGAGGAGCCGCCGCGAGAGTACGGGGACGATCTGGCGGCGGCCTGGCGGGAGGCGCGCAAGGGCGGCGACGGGTACGCGGCCCGCTGGAAGGCCGAGGTGCGGCGGCTGGAGCGGGCGGCGGGAGAGGAGGCGGGCGGGCGGCCCGGGGGCGGGGCCGGGGCAGTGGGTGAGGACGCGGCGGCCGGGCTGGTGACCGCGCTGGCCTTCCCGGAGCGGGTGGCCAGGGCCCGGGAGCAGGGCGGGTATCTGATGGTGTCGGGGACGGGCGCCCGGCTCGCGGAGGGCTCGGGGCTACGGTCCAGCCCCTGGCTCGCGGTGGCGGTGGCGGACCGCACGGCGCAGAGCGCCACGGCCCGGGTGCGGCTGGCGGCCGTGGTGGACGAGGGGATGGCGCGGGAGGCGGCGGGGCGGCTGTTCGCCTCGGGTGAGGAGGTGCGCTGGGAGGACGGGGACGTGGTGGCCCGCGCGGTCGACCGGCTCGGCGCGGTGGAGCTGACGGTGCGCCCGCTGCGGGACGGCGCCGATCCGGTGCTGGTGCGGGCGGCGCTGCTGGAGGGGCTGGCCCGGGAGGGTCTGTCGCTGCTGCGGTGGAGCCAGGGGGCGACGGAGCTGCGGAGCAGACTGGCCTTTCTGCACCGGGAGTTGGGCGAGCCGTGGCCGGACATGGCGGAGGAGGCGCTGCTGGCGCGGGCGGAGGAGTGGCTGGAGCCGGAGCTGTCGCGGGCGCGGCGGCGGGCGGATCTGGGGCGCGTCGACGCGGGGCAGGGGCTCCAGCGGCTGCTGCCGTGGGCGTCGGGCGAGGCGGGGCGGCTGGACGAGCTGGCGCCGGAGCGGATCGAGGTGCCGAGCGGTTCGCGGATCCGGGTCGAGTACGGCGGGGAGCGGCCGGTGCTGGCGGTGAAGCTCCAGGAGATGTTCGGCCTCGCGGAGACGCCCCGGGTCGCGGGGGTCCCGGTCCAGGTGCATCTGCTGTCGCCGGCGGGGCGGCCGGCGGCGGTGACGGCGGATCTGGCGTCGTTCTGGCGGGAGGGGTACCGCTCGGTGCGGGCGGAGCTGCGGGGGCGCTACCCGAAGCACCCGTGGCCGGAGGACCCTTCGACGGCGGAGCCCACCCGGCACACGAGCGCCCGGCAGCGCTCGCTCAGACCGGAGCGGTGAAGGGACCGGGGCCGGGGTCCGGGCCGGGGCCACGGCCGGGAGCGGGTCCGGGGTCCGGGCCGGGGCCTTGGGGCGGGCCCGGGGCGGGGTCCGCGGTCGGGGGCTCGGAGGGCGTCGGGTGCGGGCGGCGGGAGCGGGCTTCGAGCCAGAGGGAGAGGGCCAGCAGGAGGAGGGCGAGGAGGGAGAAGGTCCAGGGGAGGTAGGAGACGACCATGAGGACGGCCAGGCGGTTGGACTTGACCAGGGCGCCGATGCTCTCGATGTAGTCCTCGCGCATCTTCACGTGGCCGTCGAAGACGGTGATGGTGTCCTGGCCCATCAGGGCCTTGGCGTTGCGGAGTTCCTCGGTGTGGATCTCCTCGCCGTTGACGGGGGCGCCGGTGACGGGGTCCACCCAGAACATGCGCTTCGTGGTGTACCAGCGGGTGAGGCCGGTCTGGGCGAGGACTTCGGGGGTGATGCCCTTGATGGGCATCGCCTTGGGCATGGGGACCTTCGTCCAGGGGACGGTCTGCTCGAAGTAGTAGACCTCCATGCCGCGGAAGGTGCGGGTGCCCTTGTAGTGGATGGGGGCGGAGGTGCGGGTCTGGGCGTCGAAGTACTGGTAGTCCCGCTTCTCGACGAGGAAGGGCCACTTGAACTCGATGCCCGTGCGCCGGACCGGGTCGCCGTCGACCATCTCGCCGGTGGCGTTGACGGGGTCCTGGGTGTGGGCGTCGAAGACGTAGCGCTCGGGGATCTTGGAGACCATCTTGCCGTCGGGGCCCTGGACGTAGGAGAGGGAGTCCCAGACGACGACGTCGCGCCCGGCGTCGCGTCCGATCCGGCGGGACTCCTCCACGTTGCCCTTGAGGGTCTGGATGATCGTGAGCTTGTCGACCTTCTCGGCCTTGAAGGTCGAGTAGTTGAGCAGGGTCGCGGGCTTCGCCTCCAGGACGGTCACCTGGTACTGGTTCGACGGGATCTTCACCACGCGGGGGAAGACGTACCACCGCAGGGTGGGGGCCATCGCGGCGAAGAAGACGGCGAGCGAGAGCAGGACGAGGCTGGCTCGGCGGCGCATGGTCGGCCCCCTCTACTTCGCGGGGCCGGGGTCGGCGGTCAGCAGGGGTCTGGGCGAGGTGGGGCCTGCCGGCGGCATGTCGACCAGGGCGAGGAACAGGACGATCAGCAGGACCGGGACCAGTCCGATGGCGGCGGCTGCTAGGGCGCGCATGGTCGGCCTCCCGGCGCTGGATCTGATAGGTCGTCAGGGCGGGGGCACCGTAGCAACGCGACCGCGAGATGAGAACACGTTGCACTCAGAACGACGGACGCCGCCCCCGTGTCCTGCGCGGACACGGGGGCGGCGGAAAGGATCCGGAAAGGAGCCGGAATTGGAGAGGGAGCGGGTGTCAGGAGGTCGGCGTGGCCTCCGGGGCGGCCGAGGACTGCGACGCGGAGGGCGTCGGGGTCGGGGTCGGCGTGGGGGTCGGCTCGGGGGCGGGCTCGGTGACCTTCAGGGTGACGGTCAGCGTCCCGCCGCCGGGCACGGTCAGCCGGAGCTGGTAGCTGCCGACCTTCCCGTCCGCGTAGATCTTCGGCAGCGTGAGGACGCCCTCGGCGTTCGTCCGCAGGCCCGTGAGGGTGCGCACGGCGGTGCCGTCCGCGGCCTTGAAGAAGGGCCCGTCGGTCGCCGGCTGCGGGGTGTCGCCCGCGGTGACGAAGGTGGCGGTGAGGAGGACGCCGGAGGCGGCGGCGCCGCCGACGGTGGCCTTGACCTGCACCTGGTCGGCGAACTCGGCGCCGGTGACGGCTTCGAGCTCCTTTGTGTCGAGCCGGGTCAGCTTGTCGGCGCTCCGCTCGGTGACCGTACCGGCGATCGGGACGGCGGCGAGGGTGCGGCCGACGACCGTGGCGCCGACGGTGAAGCCGCCGGTCCGCTCGCCCGCCCTGAGGACGGGCGCGAGGGCCTTGCCGTTGGCGCCGGTGGTGGCGGTGAACTCGACGGCGCCGGTGGCGAAGCGGGCGTCGGCGTCACCGGTGATCCGGAAGCGCACCTGCACGCCGACGACCGGCTTGCCCTTGGCGTCGAGGGCCAGGACGGCCGGGCGGGTGACGAAGGTGCCGCCCGCGGTGGCGGTCAGCGCGGCGCCGGTCGCGTCCTGGATCCGCGCCACCGAGGCCGCCGGGGAGGTGGTCGGCGGGGTGGTCGGCGGGGTGACGGGGGGCGTCGGCTTCGGCGGGGTCGGCTTGGGGGTGACCGGCGGAGGCGTCGTCGTGGGCGGCCGGTTGGTACCGGGCGCGGTGACGCCGTCGTCGCTGCGGTCGCCGGGCGGCACGCCCTGGCCGTCGGGCACCTGGTGGGTGCCGCGCTTGTAGTACTCGAACCAGGAGAGCACCGTCCGCAGGTACTCGGTCGAGCGGTTGTAGCTGAGGATCGCGCGGTCCAGGTCCGCCTTGACCGCGAGGTTGCGGTTGTTGGCGCACAGGTACATGCCCGCCGCCTGGGCCGCGTCGTAGATGTTGTTGGGGTCCTTCTTCCCGTCGCCGTTGGCGTCCTGGCCCCAGGTGGCCCAGGTGGACGGGATGAACTGCATCGGGCCCACGGCGCGGTCGTGCGTGGAGTCGCCGTCGTAGAGCCCGTTGTCGGTGTCCGAGATGTTGGCGAAGCCGACGCCGTTGAGGACCGGGCCGAGGATGGGCGAGTTGGTCGTGCCGTTGGCGTCGACCTGGCCGCCGCGCGCCTGCCCGGACTCGACCTTGCCGATGCCCGCGAGGAGCTGCCACGGCAGGTTGCAGCTCGGGTCCGTCGACTTGATCGACTGCTCGGCGCGCTTGTAGGCGGCGAGGACGGTCGCGGGTATGCCGGCCTCGGCGGGGCCGGTGATGATCGGCAGGTTGGTGGTGGCGCCGGGCTTGTTCGGGGTGTTCAGCGGCGGCAGGTCGGTGTAGTACGGCGAGTTGCCGGAGGCCGAGCCGTCCGGGGGTGTCGTCGTGTCGCCGGCGCCGATCGGCACGTCACCGCTCGCGTTGTCCGCGGGCGGGGGTGCCAGGTCCGGTGCCTGCGAGGCGGCGAGCGCGGCGACGGCCGCCGCCACCACCGCACCACTGGTGGCTCCCCTGCGCAGCCGGCGGCCCAAGTGCGATGCCATACGTGTGGTCCCTCCCCGTTCACCTCGTCCGCGCTCCCCGCGCGAATATCTGACCAGGTGACCCTATGCCAACTCCCGGCACGGCGGCACCGGGCCCTGACCGTGTTTCACGGTTTCGTCACCGCGTGGCCGCCCCCGGTTCCGGCCCCGGCCCCTCTTGCATACTGGGCTGGACGCCAGTCGAGGAGATCCAGGTGCCGTTCACGCTCAGCCATGCCGCCGCCGTCCTGCCGGGCATCCGAAGCGACGGCCGGGCGCGCGGACCGCTGGTGGCCTCGGCGCTCGTCGCCGGCTCCTTCGCCCCCGACCTGACCTACTTCGCGGCGAGCGTCGTGCCCGGCGCCATGGAGTTCGGGAACGTCACCCACTCCCCCGTCGGCGTCCTCACCGTGGACGTGCTCATCGCGGCGGCGCTGGTGGCGCTGTGGCTGATGGTGCGTGAGCCGCTGTTGGGGCTGCTGCCCCGGCGGTGGAGCGGCCGGGCGTACGGGCTGCTGCGGGGCCGGCCGTGGCGGGAGCGGCGGCCGGCCGGGCTCGCGCTGTGGTTCGCGCTCTCGGCGCTGCTCGGGGCGACGACCCACGTGGTGTGGGACGCGTTCACCCACCACGGGCGCTGGGGCACCCGCGCGCTCCCGTTCCTGGGCGAGCTCACGGGCGGCTTCCCCGGCTATCTGTACGCGCAGTACGGGAGTTCGGCGCTGGCCCTGCCGCTGCTCGGCTGGTTCGTCGTACGGGCGCTGCGGGCGGCTCCGGCCGGGGCCGAGCCGCCCGCCGCGGTCCCCGTCCTCGACCGGCGCGGGCGGCTGCTCGCGGCCCTCGCGATCGGGGCGTGCGTGCTGGCCGGCGTCGCCCACCGGGTGGCCCGCTTCTACGCGTACTGGGGCCGCGTCGACAAGCCGCTCGACCTCGTCCCCACCGTCTGCTTCGGGGCCGGTTCGGGGCTGGCGCTCGGGCTGCTGCTGTACGGGGCGGGGATGCGGCTGCGGTCGCTCGGCCGGGCCGCCGCCCCGGGCGCCCGCCCTACGGCCGGGACGGCAGACCGGCCCGTAGCCCGCCCCGCGGACCGGCCCGCAGTCCGTCCCGCAGCCACTCCGACAGCGGGCTCCGGAGTCCGGCCGTCCGTTCCTCCGGCCACCCCTCCGGCCACCCCCGCGTCCGCCCCTCCCGGCGCCCCTCCGGCCGTCCGTCCGTCCGCCCCTCCGGCCGCCGGTCCCCCGGCGGGCCCGGCCGGGGGGTCCGCCGAGTCGGGGCCGCTTCCGGAACGCTCCCGTCCGAGGTCTCGCTGATCGTCTCCTCCGGGGTGAAGCCGCGGTCCGCCGGGACGCCGCCGAGGCGGCGGTGGACCGCGAGGGCGACGCCCTCCAGGGTGCGCACGCCGTACTTCATGGTCTCGTTGTCGTGGCTCAGCAGGGCGAGCCGGTAGTCGAGCCCCGTACCCCGCACGATCCCGATGCTGTGCACCCGCCAGCCGTGGGTGGCGCGGGGCAGCCAGCCGTTCTTCAGGTGCACCTTGGCCCCCTTGGGGGCGCCCGCGCCGACGCCCCAGGACTGGCTGCGGATCACCTGCCCCATCAGGGCCAGGGCGGCGGGGCGCCTTGCGACGGCTGCAAGCAGGGCGAGCTGGTCGCGGGCGGTGGTGCGGGTGAGCCCCCAGTACTGGTCGTGGCCCAGCACCGTGTCGGTGGCGCCGGCCTCGCGCAGCACCCGGTTCATGCGCTCCCGGGACAGCCCCACCCACAGGTCCGTCGCGGCCTCGTTGTCGGAGCGGGTGATCATCGCCTTGAGCCGCCGGGCCTCCAGGGCGGTGGGCTCCCGGCCGAGCTCCTCGGCGCGGCCGAGCACCGCCTCCATGATGAGGACCTTCGCGATGCTGGCGGAGTCGTACGCCCGTAGCTGCGAGAGCGCGCAGCGCAGGCCCCGGCCGGGGGCGTGCACGGCGACGGAGACGGTCCCCTCGCGGCTCTTGAGGGCGGCGCGGATGTCCTGCGAGAGCCGGGTGGCGAGGGCCGGTTCGCGAGCGGAGGAGCACAGCGCGGGCGCGCGGTGGGCCGCGGCGGCCGACGGGATCGCCAGGGCTCCGAGAACGGTCCCCAGCACGGCCCAGACGCGCAGGCGGGGACGGTGGCAGTTGATCATGGCCCCAGTCTCGGGAGCCCCCGCCGCCCGGCGCCCCCGCGCTTGGCCCACCTGGCGCAAGGGCGGGAGCGGGGGCGTGGGGCGGCGAGGCGAGGGCGGCGGACCGGGGCCCGCCGCCCTCGCCGTACCACGTCAGTGCGCGGCCGAGTCCCAGTCGCGGCCGACGCCCACCGAGACGTCGAGCGGGGCGCGCAGGTCGGCGGCCCGGGACATCTGCTCGCGGACCAGGGCCTCTACCCGGTCGCGCTCGCCGGGGGCAAGCTCCAGGACGATTTCGTCGTGGACCTGGAGCAGCATCCGGGAGGCGAGGCCCGCCTCGGTGAGGGCGCGGTCCACGTTCAGCATCGCGACCTTCACGATGTCGGCCGCGGTGCCCTGGATCGGGGCGTTCAGCGCCATCCGCTCGGCGGCCTCGCGGCGCTGGCGGTTGTCGCTGTTGAGGTCCGGGAGGTAGCGGCGGCGGCCCAGCATGGTCTCCGTGTACCCCGTGGCGCGGGCCTCGTCGACGACCCGGCGCAGATAGTCGCGGACGCCGCCGAAGCGCTCGAAGTAGGTGTCCATCAGGCCGCGGGCCTCGGCCGGGTCGATGCCCAGCTGCTGGGAGAGGCCGAAGGCGGAGAGCCCGTACGCCAGGCCGTACGACATGGCCTTGATCTTGCGGCGCATCTCGGCGTCGACGGCGGACCGCTCGACGCCGAAGACCTGCGAGGCGACCGTGGTGTGCAGGTCCTCGCCGGAGGCGAACGCCTCGATCAGGCCCTCGTCCTCGGAGAGGTGGGCCATGACGCGCAGCTCGATCTGGCTGTAGTCGGCGGTCATCAGGGCCTCGAAGCCCTCGCCGACGACGAAGCCGTGCCGGATCGCGCGGCCCTCGTCGGTGCGCACCGGCACGTTCTGCAGGTTGGGGTCGGTGGAGGAGAGGCGGCCGGTGGCGGCGACGGTCTGGCTGAAGGTGGTGTGGATCCGCCCGTCGGCCGCGACGGTCTTGATCAGGCCCTCGACGGTGGAGCGGAGCCGGGCCTGCTCGCGGTGCCGGAGCATGATCACCGGGAGCTCGTGCTCGGTCTGGCCGGCCAGCCAGGCGAGGGCGTCGGCGTCCGTGGTGTAGCCGGTCTTGGTCTTCTTCGTCTTCGGGAGGTTGAGCTCGCCGAAGAAGACCTCCTGGAGCTGCTTGGGCGAGCCCAGGTTGAACTCGTGGCCGACGGAGGCGTGGGCCTCCTTCACGGCCTGCTGGACGGCGCCCGCGAACTGCAGCTCCAGGGCCTCCAGGTGGTCCCGGTCGGCGGCGATGCCGTGCCGCTCCAGGCGGGCCAGCAGGACGGAGGTGGGCAGCTCCACCTCGTGCAGGAGCTCGCGCGCGCCGACTTCGGCGAGCCGCTCCTCGAAGGCGGTGCCCAGGTCGAGGACGGCGCGGGCCTGGCTCATCAGGGCCTCGGCCTCGGCGGTGTCCTCGGCGCCGAAGGCGAGCTGGCCGTCGGCCGCGGCGGCGGGGGCGGGGGCGAGCTCGCGGCCCAGGTACTCGACGGAGAGGGCGTCCAGGGCGAAGGAGCGGCGGCCCGGCTTGACCAGGTAGGCGGCGAGCGCCGTGTCCATGGTGACGCCGTCGACGCTCCAGCCGTGCTCCGGGAAGACCCGCATGGCGCCCTTGGCGTTGTGCAGGACCTTGGGCCGCTCGGGGTCGGAGATCCAGGCGGCCCAGGCGGTCTCGTCGGCCTCGTCGAGCTGCGAGGAGTCGAACCAGGCGGCGGCGCCGCCCGCGGCGGCGAGGGCGACCTCGGCGACGCTGCCCGTGCCCAGGGCCCAGCTGTCGACCGTGGCGACGCCGAGGGGCCCGGTGCCGTGCTCGGCGAGCCAGCCGGCGAGCTCGCCGGAGCCGAGGACGGTGAAGTCGAGCTCGACACCGGCGGCGGGCGCCGGGGCGGCCTCCTCGGCGGCGCCGGGGTCGACGGCCAGGAGCCGCTCGCGCAGCGAGGGGTTGCGGATCTCCAGGGTGTCGAGGACGAGGGCGACGGCCGCGCGGTCGTACGGCTCGCGGGCCAGGTCCAGGACGCCCTGGGGGAGCTCGACGTCGCGGACCATCTCGGTGAGGCGGCGGTTGAGCTTGACCGACTCCAGGTGGTCCCGGAAGTTCTGCCCGGCCTTGCCCTTGACCTCCTCGGCGCGCTCCACGAGCTCGGCGAAGGAGCCGAACTGGTTGATCCACTTGGCGGCGGTCTTCTCGCCGACGCCGGGGATGCCCGGGAGGTTGTCCGAGGGGTCGCCGCGCAGGGCGGCGAAGTCCGGGTACTGGTTCGGGGTGAGTCCGTACTTCTCCTGGACCTTCTCCGGGGTGAAGCGGGTCAGCTCGGAGACGCCCTTGGTCGGGTAGAGCACGGTGGTGTGGTCGGTGACCAGCTGGAAGGAGTCCCGGTCGCCGGTGACGATCAGGACCTCGAAGCCGGCCGCCTCGGCCTGGGTGGCGAGGGTCGCGATGACGTCGTCGGCCTCGAAGCCCTCGACGGCGAAGCGCGGCGCGCGCATGGCGTCGAGGAGCTCGCCGATCAGCTCGACCTGCCCCTTGAACTCGTCGGGGGTCTTCGAGCGGTTCGCCTTGTACTCGGGGAACTCGTCGGACCGCCAGGTCTTGCGCGACACGTCGAAGGCGACGGCGAAGTGCGTGGGCGCCTCGTCGCGGAGCGTGTTCGCCAGCATGGACGCGAATCCGTAGATCGCGTTGGTCGGCTGCCCGGTCGCGGTGGTGAAGTTCTCCGCGGGCAGCGCGAAGAACGCCCGGTACGCCAGGGAGTGCCCGTCCATGAGGAGCAGGCGCGGACGGTTCTCTTCGGTCATATCGGTCTTCTTCGCTGCTGTCTCGGCCACGGGACGATCCTGCCACGCGCCGCTGACATTCCCGTCCACTCCACGGGCGCGCTCCGCGGGCGCCGACGGGGCCTGGGCCGCTGTCGGCGGGGCGTGACAGGATCGGAGGTGTACGAGACGTCCCTCCCGGACCCGTCCGGGGGCCCACCGCTCAAGGGAGAGCGCGATGGTCAGCAAGCCGCCCGCCGGCGACCCGGTCCAGGACGCGCCGCAGGTCGCGGCGCCGCAGCACGCCGCGGCCGGGCTGCCCGCCATCGGGCACACGCTGCGGATCGCGCAGGCGCAGATGGGCGTGCGGCGCACCGCGCGGACGCTGCTCAAGGTCAACCAGAAGGACGGCTTCGACTGTCCGGGGTGCGCGTGGCCGGAGGGCGACAAGCGGCATGTCGCGGAGTTCTGCGAGAACGGGGCGAAGGCCGTCGCCGAGGAGGCGACGCTGCGCCGGGTGACCCCGGAGTTCTTCGCCGCGCACCCGGTGGCCGACCTGGCGGAGCGCAGCGGCTACTGGCTGGGCCAGCAGGGCCGGATCACGGAGCCGGTCTATCTGGCGGAGGGCGCCGAGCGGTACGAGGCGGTGTCCTGGGAGCGGGCCTTCGCGATCCTGGCGGAGGAGCTGACCGCGCTCTCCTCTCCTGACGAGGCGCTGTTCTACACCTCGGGGCGCACGAGCAACGAGGCCGCGTTCCTGCTCCAGCTCTTCGCCCGCGAGTTCGGCACGAACAACCTGCCGGACTGCTCCAACATGTGCCACGAGTCCTCGGGCTCCGCGCTCAACGAGACCATCGGCATCGGCAAGGGCAGCGTCTCCCTGGAGGACCTGCACCAGGCCGAGCTGATCATCGTGGCGGGCCAGAATCCGGGGACGAACCATCCCCGGATGCTCTCGGCCCTGGAGAAGGCGAAGGCCCAGGGCGCGCGGATCATCTCGGTGAACCCGCTGCCGGAGGCGGGCCTGGAGCGCTTCAAGAACCCGCAGACGCCGCAGGGGATGCTCAAGGGCGCGGCGCTCACGGACCTCTTCCTGCAGATCCGCATCGGCGGCGACCAGGCGCTGTTCCGGCTGCTCAACAAGCTGGTCCTGGAGACGCCGGGCGCCGTGGACGAGGAGTTCGTCGCCGCGCACACCCATGGGTACGAGGAGTTCGCCGCCGCCGCGCGGGAGGCGGACTGGGACGAGACGCTGGCGGCGACCGGGCTGTCCCGGGCGGAGATCGACCGGGCCCTGGAGATGGTGCTCGCCTCGAAGCGGACGATCGTCTGCTGGGCGATGGGGCTCACCCAGCACAAGCACGCGGTGCCGACCATCCGCGAGGTGGTCAACTTCCTGCTGCTGCGCGGCGACATCGGGCGCCCGGGTTCCGGGGTGTGCCCGGTGCGCGGCCACTCCAACGTGCAGGGCGACCGGACGATGGGCATCTTCGAGCGGCCCTCCGCGGCCTTCCTCGACGCCCTGGACAAGGAGTTCGGGATCGTCTCGCCGCGCCACCACGGCTTCGACGTGGTCCGCTCGATCGAGGCGCTGCGGGACGGCGAGGCGAAAGTCTTCTTCGCCATGGGCGGCAACTTCGTCGGCGCGACCCCGGACACGGAGGTCACCGAGGCGGCGATGCGCCGGGCGCGCCTGACCGTGCACGTGTCCACGAAGCTGAACCGCTCGCACGCGGTGACCGGCACCCGCGCGCTGATCCTGCCGACGCTGGGCCGCACCGACAAGGACGTGCAGAAGAGCGGCAAGCAGTTCGTGACGGTCGAGGACTCGATGGGCCTGGTGCACGCCTCGCGCGGCAACCTGCCGCCCGCGGGCCCCCTGCTGCTCTCCGAGCCGGCGATCGTGGCGCGGCTGGCCCGCGCGGTGCTCGGCGAGGCGTCGGCGACGCCGTGGGAGGCGTTCGAGGCGGACTACGCGGCGATCCGCGACCGGATCGGCCGGGTGATCCCGGGCTTCGAGGACTTCAACGCGCGCCTGGCGGCGAACCCGGGCGGCTTCGCCCTGCCGCACGCGCCGCGCGACGAGCGGCGCTTCCCGACGGCGACCGGCAAGGCCAACTTCACGGCGGCGCCCGTCGAGTTCCCGAAGGTGCCGGAGGGGCGGCTGCTGTTGCAGACGCTGCGCTCGCACGACCAGTACAACACCACGATCTACGGCCTGGACGACCGCTACCGCGGCATCCGGGGCGGGCGCCGGGTGGTCCTGGTCCACCCGGAGGACGCGGCGGCGGCGGGCTTCGCGGACGGGGCGTACGCGGACCTGGTCAGCGAGTGGACGGACGGCAGCGAGCGCCGGGCGCCCGGCTTCCGGGTCGTCCACTACCCGACCCCCCGGGGCTGCGCGGCGGCGTACTACCCGGAGACCAACGTGCTGGTGCCGCTGGAGTCGACGGCGGACGTCAGCAACACCCCGGCGAGCAAGTCCGTGATCGTGCGGCTGGAGGCGCCGGCGGAAGACTGACCGGTTCTGTGCGGCGCGGGAGCGCGGGGATTCACTATCCTCCACTCCCGCGCCGCGGCAGCCGGCCGACGGCCGAGGACGCCACGGGGGTCCCCTTGACCACGCCACCCACCGGCGGACCGCCGCCGGACCAGCAGCCGCCGCAGCCGGACGAGCAGCCGCCCGGGCAGCCGCCGCAGCCGCCCATCCCGCCACGGCCGCCCGCCGCACCACCGCAGGACCCACAGGCACCACAGACCCAGCCGACCCAGCAAGACCCGCAAGCGCCGCAAGCCCCGCAGATCCCGCCCGTCCCACCCGTTGCACCGACCACGCCGACCACACCGACCGCGCCCACCCCACCAACCCCACCGCCCCCGGAGCCCCCCGGGCCCGCCGACCCCCCGGGCCCCACCCTCACGGAGCTCGCGCTGGAGCGGATCGCGCCGGGGAGTCCGGTGCCGCCCACCCGGCGGGGCCGGGGCCGGGTGCTGGTCCGGGGGCTGCTGGTGATCGCCGCCGGGCTGCTCGCGGGGGCGGTGCTGGCCCAGGCCGTCACCTATGTCTACGACACCGTGTTCGCCGCCGACCGGGCCCGGGCCGACGACGACGCCCAGGACCGGCTCGACGGTGAGCGGCCGCCCTTCACCGCCTCGGCCGACCCCGACCTGTCGGCGCTCGACGCGGACGAGTGGACGATCGTCCTCGACCGGACGCTGGCCCCCGCCGAGCAGCGCTCCCTGCGGGCCCTCGACGTCGGGAGCCCGGGCTACGGCCGCCAGGCGTGGCGGATCCTCGGCCCGCTCGGGGCGCGGGTCATCGGCACCACCCCGCGCCTGGACGCGGGGACGAAGGGGATCACCTCCCCGAGGTCCGGGCCGACCACCCGCTTCCGGCTGAACCTCTTCAGCGAGCGCACCTCACCCCTGTCGGTCACCGGCATGAGGGCGGTCGACCTGCGCTGCTCCCCCTCGGCCGCCCGCTTCGCGCTCTGGCACCCCGCGCAGGGCGAGGCCCCTTACCCGGGCGTCCTCTTCGACCTGCGCGGGCCGGACCCGACCCCGGTGATCACCGACCAGGGCGAGGACCAGGGGCAGCGGTACTTCGACCGGCGGCGCATCGACCTCGGCGGCAACAGCGAGCCCGGCGGGCTGCGGATCGCGGCCACGGTCGGGACCGAGAGCTGCGACTGGGCGATCAGCGCCACGTACCGCGACTCGGCCGGCACCCGCGGCGAGGTGCTGATCCAGGACGAGGACCGGCCGTTTCGCGCGGAGGCCCCGCCGGTCGCGCCGGAGCAGCTCTTCGTGGCGCGATTCGCCCCGTTCGCCCTCACCGCGTGCCATGAACCCGGGCAGGAGAAAGAGATCTTCTGCACAGTCTTCGGCCGACGGGGCGCATGACACAATCACCTCGCCTAAGCGTTTGCTCAGGCAGCAGCCGTACGAAGACGAACGGAGCCGGTCCCATGGGCGAGCAGCAGCATGTGAAGTTCCCGCAGGAGGTCATCGACGAGTACGCCTCGCTCGGCGTGGACCTGCCCGCGCTCTTCTCGGCCGGCCACCTCGGGAACCGGATGGGCGTGCAGATCCTGGAGGCTTCGGCGGACCGGGTCGTCGGCACGATGCCGGTGGAGGGCAACACCCAGCCGTACGGGCTGCTGCACGGCGGCGCCTCGGCGGTGCTCGCCGAGACGCTGGGCTCGATCGGCTCGATGCTGCACGGCGGGGTGTCCCGGATCGCCGTGGGTGTGGACCTGAACTGCACCCACCACCGCGGGGTGCGCAGCGGCCTGGTGACCGGGGTCGCGACGCCGGTGCACCGGGGCCGGTCCACCGCCACGTACGAGATCGTGATCACCGACGAGCAGGACAAGCGGGTCTGTTCGGCGCGGCTGACCTGTCTGCTGAAGGAGATCGGCGCGAACGACGCCGCCGCCCTGCCCGAGGCCGGGCGGGCCGCCGGGGCCTGAGCCCCGGGAGCCCCCGCCCGTTTGCAACTCCCTTTACCCCCAAGGCCCTTGCCTCCCCGGACGGCAGCCGCTTCACTGGCGGTCCACGCACACGTCCGGGGGGTCCGGTGAGCGCACGAGCATCCGCAGTGAAGCCGCGGCTCCCGTGACCCGGCGCCCGAAGACGACCACCGCCAGGACCGCGTACGCCGCGGCCCTGGCGGTCTGCGTTCTGGCCCTGTCCGGCGGGTGCGGGCGGGCCCCCGAGGAGCCGGCGCCGCGCGCGAGCTCGCCCGCGGACATCTGCGCGAACCTGGTCTCGTACTGGGTCAAGGAGGCCCTCAAGGGCAGCAAGTGGGCGGGGCTCGACTGGGAGCAGAAGGGCCTGTCCAACGAGCAGTACGGGATCCACGACGAGGTCCTGCTGCTGGCGCGGGCCGAGGAGCGCCGCGCGGGCCGTGAGGCGGCCTTCGCGCTGGCCGACCGGGAGAGCCGGCGGCGCTGCGAGGACGCGAAGGGCGCGACGGGGAGTTCGGAGAACTGGCGTCCGCCCAGCGAACAGAGAGTACCCACGGGCGGACCCTCACCCTCCCCTTCGTAACACTGCGTTACATCGGCGCAATGTCGGAGCGGAGCGCTCCGGTCAGCTCGAAACGTCCGATGACATCGAGCGTCGTGTCCGATATCCGGAGAGGCGACAGAGACGGTCGTCAGGAGCCAAAAGCGCTCAAGCCCCTTAGCGGAACTGCGTGTTCTCAGTATGTGAACACCGCACTACCGACCGTTGTGCCCGGCTTTGCCCACCCCCCGCACACCCTCTCCCCCCGTCGGCATAACAAGACAGTCACATCCTGACCTCGGCGCTCCCGGTCCTTCCCCACCTGCGCCTAGAGTCACGGCCAGTCACCGCGCCGCCGGGCGCCCTCTCTGCACGGCACCCGTTCCACCCCGTACGGCCCGGCATCGATACGGCACCTCTAGCTACACAGCTTCACGGCACCGCCTCAGCTCGAGGGGGCCGCGCCAGGGAAAGGATTCTTCGTGCGACACCGTTCATTGCTCATCCTCACCAGCGTTCTCACCACGGGAGCGCTCACCCTCACCGCCTGCGGTTCGCGCGACGAGGGCAAGGGCAACGGCGGCGGCGACAGCGCCGGCGGCTCCACCACCGTCGTGATCGGCGTCGACGCCCCGCTCACCGGCTCGCTCTCCGCTCTGGGCCAGGGCATCAAGAACTCCGTGGACCTGGCGGTCCAGACCGCCAACAAGAACAAGGAAGTCCCCGGGATCACCTTCAAGGTGGAGGCCCTGGACGACCAGGCCGTCCCGGCCTCCGGCCAGGCCAACGCCACCAAGCTGGTCGGCAACAAGGACGTCGTGGGCGTCGTCGGCCCGCTGAACTCCGGCGTCTCCCAGCAGATGCAGGGCGTGTTCGCCGCCGCCGGCCTCGCGCAGGTCTCCCCGGCCAACACCAACCCCTCGCTCAGCCAGGGCGACAACTGGGGCAAGGGCGAGTTCAAGCGCCCCTTCAAGACGTACTTCCGTACCGCCGCCACCGACGTGGTCCAGGGCAAGTTCGCCGCCCAGTACCTCTTCAAGGACGCCGGTAAGAAGAAGGTCTTCGTCGTCGACGACAAGCAGACCTACGGCGCCGGCCTCGCGGCGATCTTCACCGACGAGTTCAAGCGGCTCGGCGGCCAGGTCGTCGGCACCGACCACGTCACGGTGAAGGAGACCGACTTCTCCTCCACCGCCGACAAGGTCAAGACCTCCGGCGCGGACTCGGTCTACTTCGGCGGCCAGTACCCCGAGGGCGGCCTGCTCTCCGACCAGATCAAGAAGACCGGCGCCAAGGTCCCGGTCATGGGCGGCGACGGCATCTACGACCCGGCCTTCATCAGCGCCTCCGGCGAGGCCAACGACGGCGACCTGGCCACCTCGATCGGCTACCCGGTCGAGAAGCTGGACACCGCCAAGAAGTTCATCGCGGACTACAACGCGGCCGGCTACAAGGACCCGTACGCGGCCTACGGCGGCTACTCCTACGACGCCGGCTGGGCAATCATCCAGGCCGTCAAGGCCGCCGTCGCCGCCAACAACGGCAAGCTGCCCACGGACGCCCGCGCCAAGGTGACCGAGGCGCTCGGCAAGGTCTCCTTCGACGGCGTGACCGGCAAGGTCTCCTTCGACGAGTTCGGCGACACCACCAACAAGCAGCTCACGGTCTACAAGGTCGAGGGCGGCAAGTGGGTCGACGTCAAGAGCGACACCTTCAACCAGTAGTCCCCGGCTCGTAGCTCCACCAACTGAACCAACCCGCGCGAGGGCGCAAACAGCGCCCTCGCGCGGAGTCATATCCGACAAGCTCATCGGAGGCCCTGCGGTGAACGAACTGCCGCAACAGCTGGCCAACGGCCTGGCCCTCGGCGCCCTTTATGGCCTCATCGCCATCGGGTACACCATGGTCTACGGCATCGTCCAGCTCATCAACTTCGCCCACGGCGAGATATTCATGATCGGGGGCTTCGGCGCCCTCACCACCTACACCGCTCTGCCGAGCGGAACGTCCCTGCTGGTGGCGATCCCGCTCATGATCGTCGGTGGTGCGATCGCCTCCGTGGCCGTCGCGACCGCCGCCGAGCGCTTCGCCTACCGGCCGCTGCGCAGCGCGCCCCGGCTGGCCCCGCTGATCACCGCGATCGGTCTGTCCATCGCGCTCCAGCAGCTGGTCTGGCAGTTCTACCCGGACGCCAAGAAGGCGGTCAGCTTCCCCGAGTTCAAGGGTGAGCCCTACCACCTCCTGGACAACCTGACCATCCAGCGCGCCGACGCCTTCGTGCTCGCCCTCGCCCCGCTGTGCATGCTCGCCCTCGGCGTCTTCGTCTCCAAGAGCCGCAGCGGACGCGCCATGCAGGCCACCGCGCAGGACCCGGACACCGCGAAGCTGATGGGCATCAACACCGACCGCATCATCGTCATGGCCTTCGCCATCGGTGCCGCGTTCGCCGCCGTCGCCGCCGTCGCCTACGGCCTCGACAAGGGCCAGATCGGCTTCGAGATGGGCTTCATCCTCGGCCTCAAGGCATTCACCGCGGCCGTCCTCGGCGGCATCGGCAACATCTACGGCGCCATGATCGGCGGCGTGGTCCTCGGCATCGCGGAATCCCTCTCGATCGCCTACATCGAGGACATCCCCGGCATGTCGCAGCTCGGCGGCGGCGCCTGGTCCAACGTGTGGGCCTTCGTCCTCCTCATCGTCGTCCTCCTCGTGCGGCCCCAGGGCCTGCTCGGCGAGCGCGTCGCGGACAGGGCGTGAGCGGCATGAGCGAGAACCCCACCACCCACGAGACCGCCGAGACCGCGGCCTCCCCCGCGGCCAAGCCGGCCGGTCTGCTCTGGACCGCCGTCGGCGGCGGCGTCGCCACCGTCGTCAGCGCCTTCCTCGCCTGGACGTGGACCGACGCGTTCCCCGGCAACCTCACCATCTACGGCAACCCGGCCCCGCTCCAGCTGCTCACGCTGATCGGCGCCGTGCTCACCATCGCCCACGCGCTCTCCGCACGCGGCGTCAAGGGCCTCGGCTGGCTCACCCCCGGCGGCGCCCGCAAGGCGCTGTGGATCGTGGCCCTCGGCACCTTCGCCACCACCCTGTTCACCGCGATATCCATCGTCGTCGAGCTGGGCGCCCTGGTGGACCTGGAGCCCGGCGCCGGGGTCGCGGTCCTCGCCTCGGCCGTCCCCGCGCTGGCCGCGTACAAGCTGCCGGACGACAGCCGCAAGCCGGCCCGCGCCAAGGCGCTGCCCTCCTGGGCCGAGATCCTGATCATCGTCGTCGTCTTCGCCCTCGGCCTGTTCGTGGTCACCTTCGGCATCGACACCGACGACGCGGAGCCGCAGCTCTTCATCGCGTACCTGATCCTGGTCGGCTTCTCCGCCACGGCCCTCGTCAAGTCCGGCCTCACCGGGCGGCTTTCGGCGATGACCGCGCGCAACCGGCAGGTGACGATCACGGCCAGCCTGGTCATGGCCATCGCCTTCCCGTTCATCCAGCAGAGCGGCGACACGTACACGCTGATCGCGGTCAACATCCTGATCTTCGCGACCGTCGCCCTCGGCCTGAACATCGTCGTCGGTCTGGCCGGTCTGCTCGACCTCGGTTACGTCGCCTTCCTCGGCGTCGGCGCGTACACCGCGGCGCTGGTCTCCGGTGCCACCTCCTCCGCCTTCGGAGTCCAGTTCCCCTTCTGGGCCGCGGCCCTCACCGGCATGGCCGCCTCGCTGGTCTTCGGCGTCGTCATCGGCGCGCCGACCCTGCGGCTGCGCGGCGACTACCTCGCCATCGTGACCCTCGGCTTCGGTGAGATCTTCCGCATCGCCATGGGCAACCTGGACGGCACCTCCGGCCCGAAGATCACCAACGGCCCGAACGGCATCCCGAACATCCCGCAGCTGGAGTTCTTCGGCTACAACTTCGGCGAGCCGCACACCGTCCTCGGTGTCGAGCTCGGCGCGTACGCCAACTACTACCTGCTGATGATCCTCATCATGGTCATCGTCGTGGTGGTCTTCTCCCGCGCGGGCAACAGCCGCATCGGGCGCGCCTGGGTCGCCATCCGCGAGGACGAGACCGCCGCCACCGCGATGGGCATCAACGGCTTCCGGGTCAAGCTGGTCGCCTTCGCCCTCGGCGCGGCCCTGGCCGGCCTCGCGGGCACGGTCCAGGCGCACGTCAACACGACGGTGGTGCCGGAGAACTACGTCTTCGCCGGCCCCGTGCCGCCGAACTCCGCGTTCCTCCTCGCGGCCGTCATCCTCGGCGGCATGGGCACGATCAGCGGTCCGATCGTCGGCTCCGCGCTGCTCTTCCTGATCCCGGCCAAGCTGTCCTTCCTCCAGGACTACCAGCTGCTCGGCTTCGGCATCGCCCTGATCCTGCTGATGCGCTTCCGCCCCGAGGGCCTGATCGCCAACAAGCGCGCCAAGCTGGAATTCCACGAGAACGACGAACAGCCCGACGTACCGGAGCAGCGACGGCCCGCGGACGCGGAGTCCGGCACCGGTGCGGCGAAGGCGGGGGCGTGAACGCCATGACGACCACCACCGAGACCGGTACCGGCACGACGGAGACGGGCGCCGCCGTCCTGGAGGCGCGCGGGGTCACCATGCGCTTCGGCGGCCTGACCGCCGTCAGCGGCGTCGACCTGACCGTCCGCCAGGGCGAGATCGTCGGCCTCATCGGCCCCAACGGCGCCGGCAAGACCACCTTCTTCAACTGCCTGACCGGCCTGTACGTCCCGACCGAGGGCCAGGTCGGCTACAAGGGGACGGTCCTGCCGCCCAAGCCGCACCTGGTCACCCAGGCCGGCATCGCCCGTACCTTCCAGAACATCCGCCTCTTCTCCAACATGACGGTCCTGGAGAACGTCCTCGTCGGACGGCACACCCGGACCAAGGAGGGCCTGTGGTCCGCGCTGGTGCGCGGTCCCGGCTTCAAGCGGGCCGAGGCGGCCTCGCGGGCGCGGGCCATGGAACTCCTGGAGTTCGTGGGCCTGGCGGCCAAGGCCGAGCACCTCGCGCGCAACCTGCCGTACGGCGAGCAGCGCAAGCTGGAGATCGCCCGCGCGCTCGCCAGCGACCCCGGTCTGCTGCTGCTCGACGAGCCGACGGCCGGCATGAACCAGGCCGAGACCCGCACCACCGAGGAGCTGGTCTTCGCGATCCGCGACCTCGGCATCGCCGTCCTGGTGATCGAGCACGACATGAAGTTCATCTTCAACCTGTGCGACCGGGTCGCCGTCCTCGTCCAGGGCGAGAAGCTGGTCGAGGGCACCTCCGAGGTCGTCCAGGGCGACGAGCGGGTCGTCGCCGCGTATCTGGGCACGCCGTTCGAGGGCGCGCCCGGCGCGGAGGAGGCGGCCGAGGTCGCGGCGGCGGAGGCCCACGCGGCCGGGGCGGCCGAGTCCGCCGAGCCCGCCGAGTCCCCCGAGTCCGCCGAGGGCACGGACAGCACCACCGAAGGAGACTCCAAGTGACCGCGCTTCTGGAGGTCGAGGACCTCAGGGTCGCCTACGGCAAGATCGAGGCCGTCAAGGGCATCTCCTTCTCCGTCGAGGCGGGCCAGGTCGTCGCCCTGATCGGCACCAACGGCGCCGGCAAGACCACGACCCTGCGCACGCTGTCGGGCCTGCTCAAGCCCTCCGGCGGCACGGTCACCTTCGACGGCCAGGTGCTCAACGGCATCCCGGCCCACAAGGTGGTCTCGCTGGGCCTCGCCCACTCCCCCGAGGGCCGGCACATCTTCCCGCGCCTGAGCATCGCGGAGAACCTCCAGCTGGGCGCCTTCCTCCGCAAGGACAAGGAGGGCATCGAGCGGGACGTCCAGCGGGCCTACGACCTCTTCCCGATCCTGGGCGAGCGCCGCAAGCAGGCCGCGGGCACGCTCTCCGGCGGTGAGCAGCAGATGCTGGCGATGGGCCGGGCGCTGATGTCCCAGCCGAAGCTGCTGATGCTGGACGAGCCCTCGATGGGCCTCTCCCCGATCATGATGCAGAAGATCATGGAGACCATCGCGGCGCTGAAGGCCGAGGGCATGACGATCCTGCTCATCGAGCAGAACGCGCAGGCCGCGCTCTCCCTCGCGGACTACGCGTACGTGATGGAGGTCGGCACGGTGAAGCTCTCGGGCACCGGCCCGGACCTGCTGGTCAACGACGAGGTGCGCAAGACCTACCTCGGCGAGGAGTAGCCGCCGCCGTCCGGACACGAAGAGAGGCCCGCCCCACGCGCTCGTGGGGCGGGCCTCTCTTCGTGTCACTGCTCCTTGGCCTTGGCGGCCTTCTTCTCCTCGGCGTCCTCGATGACCGCCTCGGCGACCTGCTGCATGGACATCCGGCGGTCCATGGAGGTCTTCTGGATCCAGCGGAAGGCGGCCGGCTCGGTGAGGCCGTACTGGGTCTGGAGGACCGACTTGGCGCGGTCCACCAGCTTGCGGGTCTCCAGCCGCTGGGAGAGGTCGGCGACCTCCTGCTCCAGGGCGCGCAGCTCGGCGAAGCGGGAGACGGCCATCTCGATGGCGGGCACCACGTCGCTCTTGCTGAACGGCTTGACGAGGTACGCCATGGCGCCGGCGTCCCGGGCGCGCTCGACGAGCTCGCGCTGGGAGAAGGCGGTGAGCATGAGGACCGGGGCGATGGACTCGCCGGCGATCTTCTCGGCCGCCGAGATGCCGTCGAGGACGGGCATCTTCACATCGAGGATGACCAGGTCGGGGCGGTGCTCGCGGGCGAGCTCCACGGCCGTGGCGCCGTCGCCGGCCTCGCCGACGACGGTGTAGCCCTCCTCCTCCAGCATCTCCTTGAGGTCCATCCGGATGAGGGCCTCGTCCTCGGCGATGACGACGCGGGTCGTCAGCGGCGGGACGTGCGACGTGTCGGCGGCGGCGTCGTCGTCGGCGGGCTGGGGCGACTCGGGGGCGGTCACGCGGGCTCCTCGTTCCAGGGCAGATACTGCTCCCCCGAGCCTACCTAGCTCCTGTAGGGTGGTGCTCCGCAGGGGCCACATCCCCCTCGTTTTCCAAGGCCCCAGTACTCCAACTGGTCAGAGAGGCCGCTCTCAAACAGCGGACAGTGTGGGTTCGAATCCCACCTGGGGCACTTTTCTTTCGATTCCAAGGTCGATCACTCGTGACGCGATCGTCACCCACCCGCGTGAAGCCTCACCATCCGTACCGCAGGGCCGGAACGAAGCGGTCACGATCGGCCGTATGCACTTCCATGGAGCAGAGGTACGACAGCGGGCGCTGACGCTCCTGCGCGACGGCGCCAAGAACGCTGACGTCGCACGCGGGCTCGACGTCCCCCTCGGCACCATCAGCAGCTGGAAGCACGAGGATCGCGCGAAGCGCGGAGAGTGCCCGGGCAGGCCCGTCGCGGCCTGCCCCCGCTGCGACGGCCGAGAGCTGGACGAGACGGCGTACGCGTACGTTCTGGGGCTCTACCTGGGGGACGGCCACATCAGCCGGCACTCCGCTCACCGCACACCGAGCCTCATGATCACGCTCGACGACTCGTGGCCGGGAATCCAAGACGAGGCCGAATCCGCCCTGCGCGCGGTGTTCCCCGACAACGCCACATGCCGCGTGCGCAAGACGGGCTGCCACAACGTCAAGGTGTACTCCCTGCATCTCGGCTGCCTCTTCCCTCAGCACGGGCCCGGCAGGAAACATGAGCGGGCCATCGTTCTTGAAAGCTGGCAGCAGTCGATCGTCGACGCGCATCCGTGGTCCTTCGTCCGGGGACTCGTCCACTCCGACGGATGCCGGAACGTGAACTGGACCACGCGGGTCGTAGCAGGTGTGCGCAAGCACTACGAATACCCGCGCTACTTCTTCTCGAACGTCTCGGACGACATCCGACAGCTCTACACCGACACCCTCGACAAGCTCGGCGTCGAATGGAAGACCTGCAGCCGCCGCGGTCGTCCTTACAACGTCTCCGTCGCCCGGCGGGCATCCGTCGCGCTCATGGACGCCCACGTCGGCCCGAAGTACTGATACGCCGCCGGACCGTCAGTTCGTCAGCGCCTCGCCGATGCGGTGGACCCGGACCAGGTTGGTGGAGCCCGCCACGCCGGGCGGTGAGCCGGCCGTGATGACCACGATGTCGCCCTTCTCGCAGCGGCCGATCCGCAGCAGCTCCTCGTCCACCTGCGCCACCATCGCGTCGGTCGAGTCGACGTGCGGCCCCAGGAAGGTCTCGACGCCCCAGGTGAGGTTGAGCTGGGAGCGGGTCGCCGGGTCGGGGGTGAAGGCGAGCAGCGGGATCGGGGAGCGGTAGCGGGAGAGGCGCTTGACGGTGTCGCCGGACTGGGTGAAGGCGACCAGGAAGCGGGCGCCGAGGAAGTCGCCGATCTCGGCGGCGGCCCGGGCCACCGCGCCGCCCTGGGTGCGCGGCTTGCTGCGCTCGGTCAGCGGCGGCAGGCCCTTGGCGAGGACGTCTTCCTCGGCGGCCTCGACGATCCGGCTCATCGTGCGCACGGTCTCGACAGGGTACTTGCCGACGCTGGTCTCGCCGGAGAGCATCACGGCGTCGGTGCCGTCGATCACGGCGTTGGCGACGTCGGACGCCTCGGCGCGGGTCGGCCGGGAGTTGTCGATCATCGAGTCGAGCATCTGGGTCGCGACGATGACCGGCTTGGCGTTCCGCTTGGCCAGCTTGACGGCCCGCTTCTGGACGATCGGCACCTGCTCCAGGGGCATCTCGACGCCCAGGTCGCCGCGGGCGACCATGATGCCGTCGAAGGCGGCGACGATGTCCTCGATGTTCTCGACCGCCTGCGGCTTCTCGATCTTGGCGATGACCGGGACCCGGCGGCCCTCCTCGTCCATGATCCGGTGGACGTCCTCGATGTCCCGGCCGCTGCGGACGAAGGAGAGGGCGATCACGTCGGCGCCGGTGCGCAGGGCCCAGCGCAGGTCCTCGACGTCCTTCTCGGACAGCGCGGGGACGGAGACCGCGACGCCCGGCAGGTTGAGGCCCTTGTTGTCGGAGACCATGCCGCCCTCGACGACCCGGGTGTTGACCCGCGGCCCCTCGACGGAGACGACCTCCAGGGTGACCCGGCCGTCGTCGACGAGGATGCGCTCCCCGGCGGTGACGTCCTCGGCGAGGCCGGCGTAGGTGGTGCCGCAGCAGTGGCGGTCGCCCTCCATCGGCTCGACGGTGATGGCGAACTCGTCGCCGCGTTCAAGGAGTACGGGACCTTCACGGAAGCGGCCGAGGCGGATCTTCGGGCCTTGAAGGTCGGCCAGCACGCCGACGTTGCGGCCGGTCTCCTCGGCGGCCTTGCGAACGCGCTGGTAGCGCTCCTCGTGCTCGGCGTAGGAGCCGTGGCTGAGGTTGAGGCGGGCCACGTCCATCCCGGCTTCGACCACGGCCTTGATCTGGTCGTATGTTTCGGTGGCGGGCCCAAGGGTACAAACGATTTTTGCTCGGCGCATGAGGCGAGCCTAGGGCTTACCGGCGGGTAGCGAATGGGCCGGGCATGACTACTCAACAACCTTTCAGTGAAAGGTTGTTGACAAGTCTTGAATCTGTGCGACCGGCTGCTCTGATGAGCGATTTCCGGCCTCTTCGGGGGTACGTCTCAGAGTGCGGGCGGCGCCATCGTGAAGCGCGCGGCGACCTCCGCGGTGACCGTCTGCCGCTGCGGTTCGAGCTCCAGCGGGGCGGGCGCGTCGACCGCCTCCGCCGCGAACGCCATCCGCGCCCCGCCCATCGGCACCGGGCCGCCGCCCTGTCCGAGCCCGGTGTCGGACAGTTCGAGCAGCGCCACCAGCGAGGAGCCCAGCGCCTCCGCGTACTCGCGCGCCCGGCGCACCGCCTCCCCCACCGCGCGCCGGCGCGCCTCCGCGTACGCCGGGGAGTCCGGGCGCAGCGCCCACCACGGGCCGTCCACCCGGGTCCACTCCAGGTCGGCCAGGCGCGTGGTCAGCTCGCCGAGGGCGGTGAAGTCGGTCAGCTCCGCCGACAGGTGCACCCAGCCCTGGTAGCCGCGCACCCGCTCGCCGCGCCCGTGCCGGGAGGGCTCCGGGCTGACCGAGAGGGCGCCCGTCTCCAGCTTGGCGACGGCGTCCCCGTACGACTTCACGAGGGCGATGGCCTCAGCGTTCCGGGCGGTCAGGGCGGCGAGGACGGAGGAGCGGTCGGTGCCGCGGGCGCGGACCGAGACGCCGATCCGGGCCAGCTCCGGGTCGACCTCCAGTCGACCCTCGCCACGGACCGTCACCTGGGGCGCCTCGGGGGTGGGCTGCTGCTGTGTCATGCCGAACACTTTCCCACTCCGTAACCCGATAGGGCTGTTGCGACCGAGCGATCCGAGCCAGAATCTACGCGCGTTGTGCGCCACGGTCGGCGCCCGCGCCACAGAACCACTAGGGGAGAACACACATGCCGCTGAACCGCAGGACCTTCCTGGAGCGCTCGGCCGCCGCCGGGGCCGGAGTGGCCCTCACCGGGGCCGTCGCCGTTCCCGCCGAGGCCCACGACGGCGGCCACGGCCACGGTCACGACCGGCCGCGTCCGAAGAAGCGGTACTCCTTCACGGTGATGGGCACGACCGACCTGCACGGGAACGTCTTCAACTGGGACTACTTCACCGACAGGGAATTCGACGACAAGGCGCACAACGACGTCGGCCTCGCCAAGATCTCCACCCTCGTCGAGCAGGTCCGCGCCGCCAAGGGCCGCCGCAACACCCTGCTCATCGACGCCGGCGACACCATCCAGGGCACCCAGCTGTCCTACTACTACGCCAAGGTCGACCCGATCACGAAGGCCGGCGGCCCGGTCCACCCGATGGCCCAGGCCATGAACGCCATCGGCTACGACGCCGCCGCGCTCGGCAACCACGAGTTCAACTACGGCATCCCGGTACTGCGCAAGTTCGAGCAGCAGTGCGACTTCCCGCTGCTCGGCGCCAACGCGCTCGACGCGAAGACGCTGCGCCCGGCCTTCCCCCCGTACAGCATGCACCGGCTGCGCACCCCGCACGGGCGGGACGTCAAGGTCGCCGTGCTCGGGCTGACCAACCCCGGCATCGCGATCTGGGACAAGGCCAACGTCGGCGGCAAGATGGTCTTCCCCGGGCTTGAGGAGCAGGCGGCGAAGTGGGTGCCGAAGCTGCGCTCCATGGGCGCCGACGTGGTCGTCGTCTCCGCGCACTCCGGCTCCAGCGGCACCTCCTCGTACGGCGACCAGCTCCCGTACGTCGAGAACGCGGCCGGGCTCGTCGCCGAGCAGGTCCCCGGGATCGACGCGATCCTCGTCGGCCACGCGCACACCGAGATCCCCGAGTACCGGATCGCGAACAAGGCGACCGGCAAGGAGGTCGTGCTGTCCGAGCCGCTCAAGTGGGGCCAGCGGCTCACCCTCTTCGACTTCGACCTGGTGTGGGAGAAGGGCCGCTGGACCGTCGAGAAGGTCGGCGCGCAGGTCCTCAACTCCAACACGGTCGCCGAGGACCCGGAGATCACCGGGCTGCTCGCGGACGAGCACAAGAAGGTCGTCGCGTACGTCAACCAGGTCATCGGCACCTCCACCGCCGCCATGACCACCGCCGACGCGCCGTGGAAGGACGAGCCGATCATCGACCTGATCAACGTCGTCCAGGCCGAGACGGTGAAGGCGGCCCTCGCCGGCGGCGCCTACGCGGCCCTGCCGGTGCTCTCCCAGGCGTCCTGCTTCTCCCGCACGGCCCGGATCCCGGCCGGCGCGATCTCCATCAAGGACGCCGCCGGGCTCTACCCCTTCGAGAACACCCTGGAGGCCCGCCTGATGACGGGCGCCCAGATCGCGGAGTACCTGGAGTACTCGGCGAAGTACTACGTCCAGACCCCGGCGGGCGGCCCCGTCGACACCGCGAAGCTCACCAACGCGGACAACACCCCGGACTACAACTACGACGCCGTGTCCGGGCTGACGTACGAGATCGACATCGCCAAGCCGGTCGGCAAGCGGATCGTGAACCTCTCCTTCGAGGGCAAGCCGCTCGACCCGGCCGCGCGGTTCGTGCTCGCCGTCAACAACTACCGGGCCAGCGGCGGCGGCGCCTTCCCGCACGTGGCCAAGGCCCAGCAGCTGTGGGCGAACTCGGACGAGATCCGCAACACCCTCATCCAGTGGGTGCAGGCGAAGGGCACGGTCGACCCGGCCCTGTTCGCCTCGGTGGGCTGGAAGCTGACGCGGGACGGCGTCCCGGTCTTCTGATCCGGCCCTACTGCTGCACGAGAGGCGTCAGCTTCTGGCCCTGGGCCGGGATGCTCGGCGCCTCTCGCGCGTCCAGGCCGAAGGTGGTGAAGGCGGTCCGGCGCGGCAGCGGGTACGGCTCCGTGCCGGTGACCGAGTTGAGGATGACGGCGCTGCGCCAGGCGGCGAGCCCCAGGTCGGGGGCGCCGACGCCGTGGGTGTGCTTCTCCGCGTTCTGCACGTAGACCGAGCCGGTGACCGACGGGTCGAGGACCAGCCGGTACGCGGCGTCGATCCGGGGCCGCCCGGCCGCGTCGTGCCGCATGTACGGGTCGAGCCCGGCGAGCATCCGGCCGACCGGGCGCTCTTGGTAGCCGGTGGCCAGCACCACGGCGTCGGTGGTGAGCCGGGAGCGGGTGTTCTGCTGGGCGTGCTCCAGGTGCAGTTCGATCCTGGTGGTGGCGACCCGGCCGGCCGTGCGGACCCGGACCCCGGGGGTGAGGACCGCGTCCGGCCAGCCGCCGTGCAGGGTGCGCCGGTAGAGCTCGTCGTGGATGGCGGCGATGGTGTCCGCGTCGATGCCCTTGTGCAACTGCCACTGGCGGGGCACCAGTTCGCCGCGCACCGGCTCGGGCAGGGCGTGGAAGTAGCGGGTGTAGTCGGGGGTGAAGTGCTCCAGGCCCAGCTTGGAGTACTCCATCGGCGCGAACGCCTCGCTGCGGGCCAGCCAGTGCAGCTTCTCGGCGCCCTCGGGGCGGCCCCGCAGCAGGTCCAGGAAGACCTCGGCGCCCGACTGCCCGGAGCCGATGACGGTGACGTGCCCGGCGGCCAGCAGGCTCTCGCGGTGGGTCAGGTAGTCGGCGGAGTGGATCACCGGCACGCCGGGCGCGTCGGCGAGCGGGCGCAGCGGCTCGGGGACGTACGGCTCGGTGCCGACGCCGAGGACGACGTTGCGGCTGTACGCGCGGCCCAGCGCCTCCGCCTCCCCGTCGGCGTCCAGCTGGGTGAAGTCGACCTCGAACAGGCGCCGTTCGGGGTTCCAGCGGACGGAGTCGACCTGGTGTCCGAAGTGCAGCCCGGGGACCTGGCCGCTGACCCAGCGGCAGTACGCGTCGTACTCGGCGCGCTGGATGTGGAACTTCTCGGCGAAGTAGAAGGGGAAGAGGCGGTCGCGGCCGCGCAGGTAGCTGAGGAAGCTCCAGGGGCTGGCCGGGTCGGCGAGGGTCACCAGGTCGGCGAGGAAGGGGACCTGGAGGGTGGCGCCCTCGATGAGCAGGCCGGGGTGCCAGTGGAAGGCGGGGCGCTGCTCGAAGAAGGCGGTGGCCAGGCCGCCGGGGACGCCGTGGGCGAGCGCGGCGAGGGAGAGGTTGAACGGGCCGATGCCGACGCCCACCAGGTCGAGCGGGCGGTCGAGGTCGTGCGGGGGGGTGCTGCCGGTCATCGGTCGGTGCCGCCTTCCACGAGGGTGAGGATCTGTGCCAGGTCGCCGGGGGTGGCGTGGGGGTTGAGCAGGGTGGCCTTGAGCCAGAGCCGTCCGTCGGCCGCGGCCCGGCCGAGGACGGCGCGGCCCTCGGCGAGCAGGGTGCGGCGGATCCCGGCGACGGTCTCGTCGGGGGCGCCGGAGGGGCGGAAGAGGACGGTGGTGAGGGTGGGCCGGGCGTAGAGCTCCAGGCCGGGGGCCTTCTCGACCAGGTCGGCCAGCTCCTCGGCGAGCGCCATGCACGCGTCGACGAGGGCGCCGAGCCCGGTGCGGCCCAGCGCGCGCAGGGTGACGGCGGTCTTGAGGACGTCGGGGCGCCGGGTGGTGCGCAGGGAGCGCCCGAGCAGGTCGGGGAGGCCGGCGTCGGTGTCGTCGTCGGCGTTGAGGTAGTCGGCGGTGTGCCCGAGTACGGCGAGGTCGTCCGTGTCCCGGACGGCGAGCAGTCCGGCGGCGGCCGGCTGCCAGCCCAGCTTGTGCAGGTCGACGGTGACCGTGCGGGCCCGGTCGAGCCCGGCGAGCAGCGGGCGGTGCCGGTCGCTGAAGAGGAGCGGGCCGCCGTAGGCCGCGTCGACGTGCAGGTCGGCGTGGCCGTGGGCGGCGCACAGGTCGGCGAGCTGCGGGAGCGGGTCGATCAGCCCCGCGTCGGTGGTCCCGGCGGTGGCGGCGACGAGCAGCGGCCCGGGGAGCTCGGTGAGCGCCTGGGCGAGGGCGACCGGGTCCATGGTGCCGTTGGGGGCGGGCACGAGGACGGGTTCGGGCAGCCCGAGGAGCCAGGCGGCGCGGGTGAAGGAGTGGTGGGCGTTGGCGCCGACGAGGGTGCGCACGGTGCCGTGGCGTTCGCGGGCGAGGAGCAGGGCGAGCTGGTTCGACTCGGTGCCGCCGGTGGTGACGAGGGCGTCGGGGCGGGGCGCGGCGGGGAAGGTCTCGGCGGCGAGGGCGGCGGTGACGAGCGCTTCGAGGACGGAGGCGGCGGGGGCCTGGTCCCAGGAGTCCATCGAGGGGTTGAGCGCGGAGGCGGCGAGGTCGGCGGCGGCGGCGAGCGCGAGCGGCGGGGTGTGCAGGTGGGCCGCGCACAGCGGGTCGGCGGGGTCGGCGGCGCCCGCGGCGAGCGCCCGTACGACGGTGGCCAGGGCCTCGGCGGCGCCGGTGCCGTGCTCGGGCAGGGCCTCCCCGAGGGCCTCGCGCACCCGGTGGGCGACCGCCGCGGGCCCGCCGGCCGGGAGGGGGCCGCCGCGCTCCTCGGCGCCGGCGCGCAGGGCGTCGAGGACGGCGGCGAGGAGCGGACGGAGCTGTTCGGGGCCGGGGGCGCCTCCGGCGAGGGGTGCGGCACGCATGGACGACAGGGTGCCGGGGGTTCTGCGGGTTTGTCCGGAGAGTGCGGTGCTGTGACCCGAACGGGGGACGGGGCCCTTGCGGCGGCGCCCCCCGTTGGGCGGCTACGCGCTACTCGTAGAACTCCTCGTCTTCTTCCTCTTCGATTTCGTCTCCCGGCGGATCGACTCGGTGGTTGTAGATCGTCGTCCCCAGCGTCCGGACTCGGTCGTCCAGGGCCAGCCACTCGTCGTGGGAACCGAAGGCAACGAGCGTGGTCTGCTTCGCCTCCGAGGTCTTCGCGAAATCCAGCAGCTCGCCGAGGCGCGCGTGGGCCGCTTCGACCGCCTGCGTCAGCGCGCGCCTCCTGTGCTCGAAGATCTCGCTGACCGTCAGTGTCTCGTCCTCGTGGACCTGCTCCTTCTCCCACTCCCTGGCGCGCAGCGGATCGGAGGCGAGGACGAGACGCCACTGGTTGAGTGGCACGGCCGCGACACCTCCCTGATCGCGGCGCACACGGTCGGCACGGTCGAGGTCGATGTCGGAGATCGTGTACATCTCCGACCGTTCCCGGACCATGAGCTGCTGGGAGGTGAACGAGTTCACGCATTCGCGGCTCTCATCGAACGCGTTGGCCGCTGTGGCGAGCAGCCACAGCCCCTCCTCGTTCTCGGACAGCCCTTCGACGACTTGATCGACATTGGACCGCCACGGGACCGTGTGGCCCACCGCGGAACCCACGTTCCGGGTGATCAGTTTGTCGGCGATGAGTGCGATGCCACCCGCCACGGCCAGCGTCTGCCGGGCGTTCACATCACCGTCCTGGGCGGGCTCGACCAGTTCGGTGAAGTCCTCGCACGGCACCGGGTTCCACGTACCGAGCGTCCCCTTGTTCAGCACACCGCCGTTGGCCCAGGCATGGCGTGCCTGCTTCAGCGAGGCCGACTTCGCACCACGCCACGGCAGGTCGATGATCGGGCCGAGCAGGTCCGCGTAGCCCGCGCTGGTCATTCGGCGGGTGCCCTTGATGTCCTTCGCGGCGCGCTTGACCTGGCCGAACACTTCGGGTCTGGTGAGATGGTTCACCAGATACACCGCGCGCCACAGTGCCGTGGGCGGAATCCTCTGGTCCTTGAAGATCTCCGGCAGCTCCCGCGCGGCCCGCCGCCCGAGCGCCAGGCCCACTATGCCGCTGAGGAATCGCGAGTCCGCCGAACCGTCGAGGTGCACGCGCCGCAGGGCCCTGGAGCCGACCTCCACGTTCTGCGCGGCCGGCTCCCAGGCTTTGAACTCGACGTGCACGGAGGCGAGAATGGAGCGCACCGCGTCGTCGAACACTTCGTCGGCTTGGAGCCCGGCACTGCTGTGACGTCGTACACCTACCGTGATCTGCGCCGGAACCACCAGAGTCTGACCGAGCCGGACCGCACGGTCGGACGGATGCTCCCCCAGCCCTTGATAGAACTCCGCACGCAGGGCGGCCAACGTATCCCGGCGCCCGAGCGCCATCCGCTGGCCGAGCGGCTTCTCCGCTCCCCGCCGCTGTGGCTTCTCGGCGAGCAGCACATCCGCGGCGGTCTTCGCGATCTGGTCGGGGCCTGGGGCGTCCTCTCCTGTCAGAAGCGCCCAGGCGCTGGTCAGCCTGGTGATCCCATCACGCACCACGAGGACGTCGACGGACTCCGTCTCGTCGTTGAACTCCAGCCGCGCTGGATGCGCGATGACGGCCCGGGTGATCCGTCGGGCAAGGATTGACTGGTCGTAGGGGTCCGGGTTGGCCCGGCGGGTGGCGGCGATCGTCTGCTTGAGGTGGGCGCGAAGATGACTGAGGTCGCGGTACCGGTACACGACGGAGGCGCGAGGCTCCCCGTCGTCATCCACTTCGCCGAATACCTGTGGATCGTCCTCGGAGAGAGCCTCCTGGCCCGTACGGGGCTGAAGCCCCGGGAAGAGCTCGGTCAGCCAGGCCCGGGTGTGCAACGAGCGGAGGGTCGCACCCTCGACGTGCTCCTCGATGAGGGCGGACGTCCATCCCTTGTGGCTGCGCAACTGCGCGGCGGCAGCGTCCGGCGCGACGATGCCGCGCGCGACAGCGTGCCAGGACTCCGTGTTGAGGCTGGCGCCGTGAGACTGCTGCCCCGCCTTGACGAGTGCGCCGCGTTCGGAAACGGAGGACAGCTCAGGGAGATGGCTTTCAAATCCGGAGACGGTGAACTCCTCGTCTCCGAAGAAAAAGGTGATGGTTTGCGGACCTTCCCGCTCGAACTCTTCTTCATCACCCCTGAAGCCCTCAGGACCTTTGAACTCTGTAGCGATTTGCATCATTCTCCTTTGAGTCGAAGGCTCTATGGCGTCTACAGGGGTGTCTACTAGTGGCCTCAGACACCGTGGACCGCTAGAATGGGCACGTAGTCCGGGTGGTGTGCCGAAAGGCGCACGCCAGGTCTGCTCTCACGGAGCCCCGGCCACAAGGCCGGGGCTCCGTCGCTTCCGGCGACGTCAGGCTTCACGCGGAGGCGCTGCCTTCGGCAGGTACCGCTCGTACCAATCCCAGAGATGCACGCGCGTCTCATGACGCACCACGGACTGAAAGGCGCAGTACGCCACCAGGTCAGCGGCCTGGAGCCAGATCGAGCGGTGGGCCGGCAGCTGGAGCGGCGGCCCGACGATGCTCACCGGCCGGATCTCGCCGTACACCTCTTCGTAAAGCCGGTCCGTACCGTCACCGTCCACGATGAGTTCCGCGCTCTCGTGGTCTGCGACGAGACGCCCGTCGAGGTCACGCACCAGGCCGGCGAAGGCGGCCCGTTCCGCCGCCCGGATGTCGGTGCCGACCGAGTAGACGGACGTCACGACCAGGCCCGGGAACGCCCCGATGAGGTCAAGGGCTCCGCGAGCCATCCGGCGACGTTCGGCCCGGGAAGGGTTGCGCCCGCCGGGACGACCCCGTCCGGTGAGGAACTTGTAGGAGTGGAGCTCATAGTCGGTGGGGACACCGTGCCACTGCTCCCACAGCGAGCGGAGCGCGTTCCATTCGCGCGCGAAATCGGCCTCACGACCGATCGGAACGCTGAGGGCCGAATAGAAGCGGAGCCCTGTCTTCGCGTCACCGGAGTCATCGCTGTAGATGTGCCGGTCGACAGGGATGTGCGCGTTGATGGCGGTAGGGCCTTTCGCTGGATCCGTCCGGAATGCGGGCGTCGTGCGGCTGCACCGCTGACCCGTCGGCGGATCCATGCGATACGCGCTGCGTCGACCCGGAAAGCCGCTCAACGGACTCTCGCTCGCCCCCTGTCGAGTGACAGGATCAGCTCAAGGCTCCTCACCGGAGCATCCGACCGATGTCGAACACCGCGTCACGTCTCACCAAGTGGCTCGTAACCAGGCAAGGCTAGCAGGAACAACTGGCACCCCATCAGTTTCATTGGCACCATCCCCGACAACTCCCGCCACCGGCAACGGACTCCGGCGACGGGAGGCGGGAGGGGGACAGGCTCAGCTCTTGGCCGTGGCCGCCCTGACAGCAAGCGCCCGGCGCAGGTCGTCGAGCTGGTCGACGAGCTTGCGGTGGAGGGCCGGGGTCGTCTCGTCCTCGGCGAGGTGGCGGTCGCCGAGGGCCAGGGAGTCGGGGTCGACGGCGTCGGCGGGGAAGGCCCAGCGGCCGGCGGCCTCGGCCATGGCGGCGCCGCGGCGCTCGGCGAGGGCGAGGGCGTCGGGGTAGAAGCGGGCCACGTAGGGGTGGAGGAGCTCGGCCTGTTCGGGCTTCCAGAAGCCCTGGGCGGTGGCGGTGAACAGGTAGTTGGAGAGCTCGTCGGAGTCGAACATGGCGGCCCAGGCGGTGGCCTTGGCCTCCTCGGTGGGCAGCGCGGCGCGGCAGCGGGCGGCGCCCTCCTGGCCGGTGGCGCTGGGGTCGCGGTCGAGTTCGGCGGCGATGGCGGTCTCGTCGGTGGCGCCGAGGACGGCGAGCCGGGCGAGGATGCGCCAGCGGAGCTCGGGGTCGAGCTCGGGGCCGCCGTGCACGGTGCCCTCGTCGAGCCAGGAGGCGATCTTGTCGGGGGTGGTGGCGCTGTCGATGTAGCTGCGGACGGCGGTGAGGCGCAGCCCGGGCGCGTCGCCGTCCTCGGTGCGGCGGATCAGGTCGCGGGCGATCCCGCACAGGGCGGCGAGGGCGGCGGGGCGGTCGGCGGCGGAGACGTAGCGGTCGGCGAGCTGGCTCCGGGCGAAGCCGAGGACGCCCTGGACGACGGCGAGCTCGGTCTCCTCGGGGAGGTGCGCGACGGCGGTCTCCAGGTAGGCGGCGGGCTCCAGTTCGCCGTCGCGGACCATGTCGCGCAGGGCGTTCCAGACGACGGCGCGGGTGAGGGCCTCGGGGATCCGGGAGAGGCCGCGCAGCACGGTCTCCTCGGAGACCTCGTCGAAGCGGATCTTGGCGTAGGAGAAGTCGCCCTCGTTGAGGACGACGAGCGCCGGGCGGGGGCCGGTCAGCGCCAGCGGGGCCTCCTGGGGGACGTCCACCCAGGGGCGCTCGCGGAGCACGAGGCCGCCGGCCGCGTCGCGGTCGTAGACGCCGACGGAGACGCGGTGCGGTCGGCTGCCGTCGCGCTCGACGGTGAGCCGCCACTGGTTGCCGGCGCCCTCGACGCGCGGGGTGAGGGTGTCGACGCCGGTGGTGCGCAGCCACTGCTCGGCCCAGCCGTGGACGTCGCGGTCGGTGGCGGCGGCGAGGTTGTCGATGAAGTCGGCGAGGGTGGCGTTGCCGAACCGGTGCCGCTTGAAGTGGATGTTGATGCCGGCGAGGAAGTCCTCCTCGCCCATCCAGGCGACGAGCTGGCGCAGCGCGGAGGCGCCCTTGGCGTAGGAGATGCCGTCGAAGTTGAGGAGGGCGGAGGCGGTGTCGGGGACGGCGTCCGGGTCGGGGGCGACGGGGTGGGTGGAGGGCCGCTGGTCGGCCTCGTAGCCCCATGCCTTCCGGGTGGCGGCGAAGTCGATCCAGGTGTCGGCGAAGCGGTCGGAGCAGGCTTCGTTGACGGTCTGGAAGCCCATGTACTCGGCGAAGGACTCGTTCAGCCAGATGTCGTCCCACCAGCGCAGGGTGACGAGGTCGCCGAACCACATGTGGGCCATCTCGTGGGCGATGACCATGGCGCGGGTCATCCGCTCGGTGTCGGTGACGGCGGAGCGGAAGACGAACTCGTCGCGGAAGGTGACGAGTCCGGGGTTCTCCATGGCGCCGGGGTTGAACTCGGGGACGAACGCCTGGTCGTACGAGTCGAAGGGGTACGGCTCGTCGAACTTCTGGTGGTAGCGGTCGAAGCACGCCTTGGTGATGTCGAGGATCTCGTCGGCGTCGGCGTCGAGGTGGGGGGCGAGCGAGCGGCGGCAGTGGATGCCGAAGGGCAGGCCGGCGTGCTCGGTGCGGACGGAGTGCCAGGGTCCGGCGGCGACGCAGACGAAGTAGGTGGAAAGGAGCTGGGTGGGGGCGGCGGTCCAGCGGCCGTCGGCGCCGCGCTCGGTGACGCCGTTGGAGAGCACGGTCCAGCCCTCGGGGGCGGTGACGGCGATCTCGAAGACGGCCTTGAGGTCGGGCTGGTCGAAGGCGGCGAAGACCCGCTGGACGTCCTCCATGAAGAGCTGGGTGTAGACGTACGTCTCGCCGTCGGTGGGGTCGGTGAAGCGGTGCATGCCCTCGCCGGTGCGGGAGTAGCGCATGGTGGCGGTGACGGTGAGGGTGTGTTCGCCCTCGGTGAGGGTGAGCGGGAGGCGGTTGCCGTCGAGGGCGGCGGTGTCGAGGGCCTCGCCGTCGAGGACCGCGGTGTGCAGGGCGTCCGGCTTGAGCTCGACGAAGGTGTCCCCGGCGGCGCGGGCGGTGAAGCGGATGAGGCTGGTGGACTCGAAGGTCTCGTCGCCGGTGGTGAGGTCGAGGTCCACGGTGTAGCGGTGGACGTCGAGGAGCTGGGCACGGGTCTGCGCTTCGTCGCGCGTCAGTACGGACATGGGGGCCATGCTGCCTGATGGGCCCCCGGCTCGGCAGGGGGGTTGTCGATCGGGGTCGATCGGGGTCGATCGGGTCCGGCCGGGGATCCGCCCCGGCCCTCCCCCGGTCCCGCCCCGCCCCGGTCCCGCCCGGTCAGGCCAGTCCGGCGCCGTCCAGGTGGGCGAAGGCCGCCGCGATCCGGGGCCGGTCGTAGCCGGCGGGGCCCTTGGCGCCGCTGGAGAGCAGGGCGTGCAGCAGCAGCCGGGCCTTGGCGGGGGCGAGCGGGCCGGCCGGGACGAGGCCGCGGTGCAGCAGGTCGTACTCGGAGCCGGGGCCGCGGTAGGTGTGCGAGAGGGTCGCGCCCGCGCCCGTACGGGAGGCGAGGACGACCGGGATCCGCTCGGCGAGCGCGGCGAGGGGCTCGACGAGGGCGGCGGGGACGTGGCCCGCGCCGAAGGCGGCGAGGACGAGGCCGTCGTGGCGCTCGGCGACCGCGTCGAGGAGCTCGCCCCGGTCGCCCAGCGAGAGGGTGAGCAGGGCCACCCGTACGTCGGGGTCGACGTCCAGCGCGCAGAGGCGGGCCGGGACGGCGGGGCGGAGCAGGATCCGGGGCTCGCCCTCGACGACGGCGCCCAGGGGCCCCGCGCCGGGTGAGGTGAAGGTGGCGACGGAGGTGGTGTGGGCCTTGTGGGCGAAGCGGGCGGCGTGGATCTCGTCGGCGAGCACCACGAGGACGCCGAGGCCCGCGCAGCCGGGGTCGGCGGCGACGGCGAGGGCGGCGGCCAGGTTGGCGGGGCCGTCGGCGCCGGGCAGGTCGGGGCGGCGCATGGCGCCGGTGACGGCGACCGGCCGCTCGGTGGTGCACAGCAGGTCGAGGAGGAAGGCGGTCTCCTCCAGGGTGTCGGTGCCCTGGACGACGACGGCGCCGGAGCCGGCGGCGACGGTGGCGCGGACCTCCCCGGCGAGGGCCCGGAGGTCCTCGAAGGAGAGCGAGGAGCTGGGGACGCGGCGGAAGTCGCGGAGCTCGATCTCGACCCCCGCGGGGGCGACGCCGAGCTCGGCGAGGACCTCGGTGCCGGTCATGCGGGAGGCGTCACCGCCCCGCGCGGAGATGGTGCCCCCCAGCGTGAACACGGTGACGCGCGCCATCAGCGGGCTCCGTCCGCGATCGTCTCGTGGTGGCGGATGACCTCCGCGATGATGAAGTTCAGCAGCTTCTCCGCGAAGGCCGGGTCCAGTTTCGCGCTCCCGGCCAGCTCCCGCAGCCGGGTGATCTGGCGGGCCTCGCGGGCCGGGTCGGCGGGCGGCAGGTCGTGCTCGGCCTTGAGGACGCCGACCTGCTGGGTGCACTTGAAGCGCTCGGCGAGCATGTGGACGACGGCCGCGTCGATGTTGTCGATGCTCTCGCGCAGCCGGGTCAGCTCGGCGGTGACGGCGGGGTCGATGGCGCCCGCGGTGCCCCGGGTGCCGCGCCCGGCACCGCTCGCGTCGCCGGTCCCGCCGCCCGCCTGGCCGGTCTCCTCGGGCGTGCCGGTCTCACTGATCTCGCTCATGACCAGCGAGCCTAGCCGGATCTCGGGGGGATCGTGGGCGGGTGTTCGGGATCCGGAACGGTGGTGCTCCAGCCGCCGGGGACGGTCCGGCCCTGCTGCTCGCGGAAGCGGACGGGGGCGGTGCCGACGCGGCGGGTGAAGAGCCGGGAGAAGTAGGCGGGGTCGTCGTAGCCGACCCGGCGGGCGACGGCGGCGACGGGCAGCTCGGTGCCGGCGAGGAGTTCCTTGGCGCGGCCGAGGCGGACGGTGAGCAGGTAGTCCTTGGGGCTGCACCCGGCGGCGCGGCGGACGGCGGTGCGCAGTTCGGCGGCGGTCATGCCGTGCCGGGCGGCGTGCTCGGCGACGGTGAGGCGGCTGAAGGCGTCGCGGGCGAGGGCGGTGAGGACGGGGTCGCCCTCGGCGTTGGTGTCGGCGCGGGCGCGGCGCAGGGCGACGAGGAGCTCGTGGACGGCGGCGCCGGTCTCGACCTCCAGGAGCGGGTTGCCGGGGCGGGCGGCGCGGGCGATCCGGGCGATGGCGGCGCGGGCGGGGGCGGCGTCGGCGAGGGGGACGACGGGCCGGTCGGGTTCGATGTAGCCGAGCTCGGTGTAGGTGGCGGTGGCGGGCCCGGTGAAGTCGACGAACGCCTCGTCCCAGCCGGTGCCGGGGTCGGCGGCGTAGTGGTGGGGGACGCCGGGGGTGAGCCAGAGGACGGCGGGGGCGGTGACGGTGGTGCGGCGCCCGTCGGCGCCCCGGTACCAGCCGCCGCCGGAGCTGACGAGGACGGCGACGTGGTGGTCGAGGGTGCGCGGTCCGACGGTGGGCAGGGCGCCGTGCTGGAGTCCGACGCCGAGGCAGACCAGGCCGAGGCGGTGGTGGACGGGTCCGGGCGTGAAATAGCGCATCCAGGTGTGAAACATCGCGGCGACACCCTCCCCGGCGCCCTTCCGAAGGTCCAAACTGCGACGATCTTTGTCCATGGACCGGTCCGCCGCCAGAGGGCGAAGGTGAGGCGCATGAGCGAGTTCGTGGTGGGTGACGAGGACTTTCTTCTCGACGGGCGGCCCGTGCGGCTGCTCTCGGGGGCACTGCACTACTTCCGGGTGCACGAGGAGCAGTGGGCGCACCGGATCGCGATGCTGCGCGCGATGGGGCTCAACTGCGTGGAGACGTACGTGCCGTGGAACCTGTACGAGCCGGAGCCCGGCCGGTACGGGGACGTGGCGGCGCTCGGGCGCTTCCTGGACGCGGTGGCGGACGCGGGGCTGCTCGCGATCGTGCGCCCCGGCCCGTACATCTGCGCCGAGTGGGACAACGGCGGTCTGCCGCACTGGCTGACGGGGCCGCTGGGGCGGCGGGTGCGCACGGACGACGCGGAGTACCTGGGGCACGTGGAGCGCTGGTTCCGGCGGCTGCTGCCGCAGGTGGTGGAGCGGCAGATCGGCCGGGGCGGCCCGGTGGTGATGGTGCAGGCGGAGAACGAGTACGGCAGCTACGGCACCGACGCGGGCCATCTGCGGCGGATCGCCGACCTGCTGCTGGAGTGCGGGGTGGAGGTGCCGCTGTTCACCTCGGACGGCCCGGAGGACCACATGCTGACGGGCGGTTCGGTGCCGGGGCTGCTGGCGACGGCGAACTTCGGCTCGGGGGCGCGGGCGGCGTTCGAGACGCTGCGGCGGCACCGGCCGACGGGTCCGCTGATGTGCATGGAGTTCTGGTGCGGCTGGTTCGACCACTGGGGCACCGCGCACGTGGGCCGGGACGCGGCGGACGCGGCGGCGACGCTGCGGGAGATCCTGGAGTGCGGGGCGTCGGTCAACATCTACATGGCGCACGGCGGCACCAACGTCGCCGGGTGGGCGGGGGCGAACGGCGCCGGGGCGATGCACGACGGGCCGCTGCTGCCGACGGTGACCTCGTACGACTACGACGCGCCGGTCGACGAGGCGGGGCTGCCGACGGAGAAGTTCTGGCGCTTCCGCGAGGTGCTGGCGGAGTACGCGGAGGGGCCGCTGCCCCCGGTGCCGGAGCCGCCCGCGCGGATCGGGGCGCCCGCGAGCGGCGTCCTGGACGGCTGGGTGCCCGCGCCGGAGGTGCTGGCGGCGCTGGGCGACCCGGAGTCGGTCACGCCGGTGCCGCCGACCTTCGAGGAGCTGGGGGTGGACCGGGGCCTGGTCCGCTACCGGATCGAGGTGCCGGGCCCCCGGCAGCCGTACCCGCTGATCGTGACGGGGCTGCGGGACCGGGCCTCGGTGTACGTGGACGGGGTCCTGGCCGGGGTCCTCGACACGGAGGAGGCGACGCTGCCGGAGCCGGTGGCGGGGCCCGCGGTGGTGGAGCTGTGGGTGGAGTCGCTGGGCCGGATCAACTACGGGCCGCGGCTGGCGGAGCCGAAGGGGATCACCGGCGGCGTCCGGCACGAGCGGCAGTACCTGCACGGCGTACGGGCCCGGGGCCTGCGCCTGGACGCCTTCGAGGCGGCGGCGGTGGCGCGGCTGCCGTTCGGCCCGGTGCCGGCGGACGCGGGCCCGGGGCTGTACCGGGGCGTGGTGGAGGTTGCGGCGCCGGGCGACGCGGCGCTGCGGCTGCCGGGGTGGACCCGCGGCTTCGTGTGGGTGGGCGGCCACTGCCTGGGCCGCTACTGGAGCGCGGGCCCGCAGGAGTCGCTGTTCGTGCCGGGCCCGGTGCTGCGGGCGGGCGCGAACGAGGTGTGGGTGCTGGAGCTGGAGGGCGGGGCGGGAGGTCCGGTGGAGCTGGCGTAGCCGTCGGGCCCGTACGGGAGGCCGGAGGCGGGGGCCGGACGTGGAGGCCGGACACGGGGGCCACGCGGAGGTGCCCGGGACCGTGGGGAGTCCCGGGCACCTCGGTGCGCGTGTACGTGCTACGTGGTGCTACGAGCTACAGGGTGGCCGCCGCCGACTTGATGGCCGCGGCGAAGGTGGAGACCTCCGAGTACACGCCGGGGTAGCCGGCCCGGGCGCAGCCCTCGCCCCAGCTCACGATGCCGACCTGGACCCAGGCGTTGGTGTCGTCCTTGCGGAACATCGGGCCGCCGGAGTCACCCTGGCAGGTGTCGGTGCCGCCCTGGCTGTAGCCGGCGCAGATCTCCTCGCCCGGGACGAGCGAGCTGCCGTAGGCGGACTGGCAGTCGGCGTCCGAGACGAACGGCACGTTGGCCTTGAGCAGGTAGCGCTGCTGCGCGCCGCCCTCGCGGGCCGCGCCCCAGCCGGCCACGGTGAAGGTGCCGCTGTTGTACGCGGTGGTCTCGGCGATCTTCAGGTTGGGCAGGCTGGTGATGGGCGAGGCCAGCTTGATCAGGGCCCAGTCCTTGCCCTGGCCGTTGTAGCCGGGGGCCTGGTAGACCTTGGTCGACTTGACCTTGATGGCGCTGCTCGACTGGAGGTCCACGACTCCGGCGGTGGCGGTGATGCTGGTGTTGGGGCCGGAGCCGTTCACACAGTGCGCGGCGGTGAGGACGACCTGCGGGGTGATCAGGGAGCCGCCACAGCCCATCGAGAGCCGGACCATCCAGGGGAACTCGCCCTGGGCGGCGCGGACGCCGCCGACGACCGGCGCGGGCGCGGCCGAGGCGGTGGTGGTGGGCTGGAGGCTGACGGCGGCGAGCACGACGGCGCCGGCCGCGGCGAGTTTCTGCAGTGCGCGGACCAGAGTGTTCTTCTGCATCGACTGCCTTCTTTCATGGGGGGTTGATCTTGATGGCATGTGCCCGTCAAGACGTGGTCCGGATTATGGACAGCGCTTGACGGGGGTCACAAGGTGGCCTTTTCGGCCATGCGGGGGACGCCCGGGGCCGGCGGACGCACCGCCCGTACCCTGGACGGCAGGGGGTGGTCCGGGATGCCGCACAGCGATGAAGTCTCCCGTGTCGTCCACGGGTTCCCGCATCTCGACACGGTCCGCGCGGCCATCCGCGCGCTCTACCGGCGGCTCTCCCCCGAGGGCGTGCTGCGGTACGAGACGAGCGTGCCCGCCTCCGACGTCTCGATGGAGGGCGTCGAGCCGTCGCCGCCCGGCTCGGGTGTCCACCTCGGCGCGCAGGCGGTGGCCCGCGCCCTGGTCCGGCAGCTGCGGCTGCCCGGCGTGCGGATGGTGGTGGGCTTCCGCGCGATGGAGCACGCGGCGAGCGTCGAGCTGGCGGCGGGGCCCGAGTACTTCGTCGAGCTCAACGAGCGCTTCGCCCGCCCGGAGCACCGCCGGGACATCGGCGCCGCGCTCGCCCACGAGATCACCCATGTGCTGCTGCACCGGCTGGACCTGAGCTTCCCGACCACCGCCGAGAACGAGATCCTCACCGACGTCGCCGCCACCTATCTCGGGGCGGGCTGGCTGCTGCTCGACGCGTTCCGGCAGGACGGGGTGTCCAGCCAGAAGCTGGGCTATCTGACCCCCGAGGAGTTCGGGTACGTGCTCGCCAAACGGGCCGCGCTCTTCGGGGAGGACCCCTCCCCCTGGTTCACCGGCGCGGTGGCGTACGAGGCGTGGGTACGGGGCCGGGAGGAGGCCGCCCGCGACTGGCGCCGCCCGCCGCTCGCGGGCGCCGGCTGGGCCGCCCGGCGGCGCGCGCGGGCCGCCGGGGACGGCGTCTTCCCCTGCCCGGTATGCGGGCAGCGGCTGCGGATCGCGGCCGGACGGGGGCGGGTGCGGGCCCGCTGCGGGGTGTGCGCCACGGTCCTGGACTGCGCGCCCTGACGGCCCGTCCGGGCCCGCCCCGGGGAACGGATTTGCGCCGTTCGGGGGGCTCGGGCGAGGGTCGGGAGCATGAGCACGTTGTTCGAGGCGCTGTGGGACGGGGACGACGACGGGGTGGTGCGGGCCCTGCGGGGCGGGGCCGACCCCGAGAGCCGGGAGGACGACGAGACCGCGCTCTACCGGGCGGCGGTCGGGAACCAGCCGGTCGCGGTCCGGCTGCTGCTCGCCGCCGGGGCCGATCCCGGGCGGCGCGGCGGCGCGGACGAGGCCGACCTGCCGCTGTGCGGGGCAGCCTGCGGGGGCCACACCGAGGTCGTACGGGCGCTGCTCGCGGCGGGCGCGGACCCGGACCAGGAGGAGGGCTACGGCTTCACCGCGCTGGCCTGGGCGGTCCGGCTCGGCCACACCGAGGTGCTGCGGGAGCTGCTGGAGGCGGGCGCGGCGCCGGACCGCCCCGGGCCCGACGGGCTCGCCCCGCTGGTCGCCGCCGCCCGGCGCGGCTCGGCCTCCTGCGTCCGGGCGCTGCTCGAACACGGCGCCGGGAGCCGGGCGGAGGCGCTGGCGGAGGCCCGCCGGTGGGTCGGCGCGGACCTGGCGGCGGCGCTGCGGCGCGGGCTGGTCGAGGGCGGCGGCGCCGGGGACACCTACGAGGCGGTGGTGCGGCGCGTCCCCGAGGACGGCGGGGTGACCGTGGTCGTCGAGCTGCTGGGCGAGGACGGGGCGCCGACCCGGGGCGACGAACGCCAGTCCGGCCACGCGGCGATCGCCACGCTCCTGGAGGGCGCCCTGGGCATCCGCGTCCCGCACGAGGAACTCGCCGGACGCGCGCTGGCCTGCGGGGACCCGGCGGGGGACGACTGGACGACGGCGGTGGCCGCGTTGGCCGCCCGCGCCGACGAGACCGTCTTCACGGCCGCCACCGGCTGGTGCGACGCCCCCGACCCGCTGCGGCGCGCACTGGGCGCGCAGGTGCTCGGCGCGCTGCCGGGGTTCGCGGGGCGGGCGGTGGCGGTGCTGTGCGGGGTGGCCGCGCGGGAGGCGGGGCGCGGGGCGGAGTGGGTGGCGCGGGAGGCGGGTGGCGTGGCGGACCCGGCCGCGCGGGAGGCGGGGCGCGGGGCGGAGTGGGTGGCGCGGGAGGCGGGTGGCGTGGCGGACCCGGCCGCGCGGGAGGCGGGCGGCGGGTCGGAGCGGGCGGTACCGGACCCGGCCGCGCCGGAGACGGCCCACGAGCCGGACCCGGCGGCACCGGAGCCGCACGCGCGAGAGGCGGCCGACGGCCCGGACCCGGCGGCCCGGGAGGCGGGCGCCGACCCGGAGCGGGAGGCGCGGCAGACGGTCGGCTGGCCGTACCCGGCCCCGCGCAAGGCGGCCGACGGCCCGGCCCCGGCGGCTCCGGACCCGGCCCCGGAGCCCGCCCGCTCGCTGGCCGCCGCGCTCGGGCAAGGTGCGGACCCGGCGGCGGTCCCCGCGCTGCTCGGGCTCGCCCGGCACCCGGACGAGGAGGTGCGGCGGCTGGTGGCCGCCTCGCTGACCGGGCTCGTGCCCTCGGGGCACGCCGAGGCGCGGGCGGTGCTCATCGGGCTGAGCCGGGACCGGGCGCCCCGGGTCCGGGACTGGGCCACCCTGGCGCTCGCCGAACTCCCCGACGACACCCCCGCCCTGCGCGAGGCGCTGGCCGCGCGGCTCGCCGACCCGGACCCGGAGACGGCGGCCGAGGCGGCCCGGGGCCTGGCCCTGCGTCAGGACCCGCGCGCGGTGGAGGCCCTGGCCCGCCTCCTGGCGGACGCCGACCCGGCGGGCCCGGCCCGCGAGACGGCCCTGTCCGCATTGGAACACCTGACGGACGCCCGCACCCGGACCCGCCTGGAGTGGACGGCGCCCCGCTGCCGGTGAGGGCGGGGGCACCGGCCGCCCCTGGGCCCGGTACGGTCCCGGCTCGGCGCCCCGCTGCCGGTGAGGACGGGGCGGGGGCCGGGCCCGACCCGGGACCTGCCACAGCCACAGCCACACGGGACCGCGCGGGTCCGCGCCGACATCCCAAGCCCGGCGCAGAGCCGCACCCCGGGGCGCGGCCCCGCCCCCGGACCCCTACCCGCCGGGCCCGGCCCTCAGCGGCCCGGCACCGGGCCCCGCCCTCCCCTCACGCCCCGTACACCGCCCCCGGCGCCTCCGACTCCGCCAGCAGCTTGAGGGCCGTCTCGCCCGCCTCCGCCGGGGTGCGGCGGGTGGTGCGGGTTTCGGTGGGGCCGGGGCGCCAGCCCTCCATGACGGTGAGTCGGCCGCCCTCGGCCTCGAAGACGCGGCCGGTGACGCCGGCCGAGGCGGCCGAGCCGAGCCAGACCACGAGTGGGGAGACGTCCTCCGGGAGGGCGGCCAGGTCGGCGAAGGTCTGTTCGGTCATCCGGGTGCGGGCGGCGGGCGCGATGGCGTTGGCCTGGACCCCGTACCGGCCCATCTCGGCCGCCGCGACGAGGGTGAGGCCGACGATCGCGGCCTTGGCGGCGGCGTAGTTGCCCTGCCCGACGCTGCCGAGCAGCCCCGCGCCCGAGGTCGTGTTGACGACCCGCGCGGCCACCGGGCGGCCCGCCTTCGCCTCGGCCCGCCAGTGCGCGGCGGCGTGCCGCAGGGGCAGGAAGTGGCCCTTCACGTGGACCCGCAGCACCGCGTCGAAGTCGTCCTCGCTGAGGTTGACGAGCATCCGGTCGCGCAGGAACCCGGCGTTGTTGACGAGGGTGTCCAGGCGCCCGTACGCGGAGAGGGCGGTGTCCACCAGGGACGCGGCGCCCTCGGTCGTCGCGATGTCGCCGCCGTGCGCGACGGCCTCGCCGCCCGCCGCCCGGATCTCCGCCACGACCAGGGCCGCCGGGCCGCCGGGCTCCGGGCGCCCGTCCAGTCCGACGCCGAGGTCGTTGACCACGACCCGGGCGCCCTCGGCGGCGAAGGCGAGGGCGTGGGCCCGGCCGAGCCCCCGGCCGGCGCCGGTCACGATGACCACCCGTTCGTCACACAGACCCATCACGACTCTCCGTTCGGCTTGTTGACGGTCGCTGCGTTCAGGAAGGCGGGGCGTTCGCCGCCCCCGTGCACCAGGAGCGAGGCCCCCGTGACGTACGCCGCCCGGTCGGAGGCGAGGAAGACGGCCGCCTCGCCGATCTCGGACGGTTCGGCGAGCCGGCCCAGCGGCACGGTGGCGCCGACGGCGGCGAGGCCCTCGGCGTCGCCGTAGTGGAGGTGGGACAGCTCGGTCCTGACCATGCCGAGGACCAGGGTGTTGACCCGGACCTCGGGAGCCCATTCGACGGCCATCGTGCGGGCCAGGTTCTCCAGGCCCGCCTTGGCGGCGCCGTAGGCGGCGGTGCCCGGCGAGGGGCGGGTGCCGCTGACGCTGCCGATCATGACGACCGAGCCGCGGGAGGCCCGCAGCAGCCCGTGCGCGGCGAGCGAGACCGCGAGCGGGACGGTGAGGTTGAGCTCGACGACCCTTGCGTGCCGCTCGGCGGCGCCCTCGCCGAGCAGCCGGTAGGGGGTGCCGCCCGCGTTGTTGACGAGCGTGTCGAGGCGCCCGTACCGCTCGGCGATCCCGGCCATGAACTCCCGTACGGCCGCGGGTTCGCGCAGGTCGAGCGGGTGGAAGACGGCGGTCCTGCCGGCCGCGGCGACGGGTTCGCCGGGGGGCCTGCGGGCGCAGACCAGGACCTCGGCCCCGGCGCGCAGAAAGGCCCTGGCGATGCCCGCGCCGACCCCGCGCGTGCCACCGGTGACGACGGCGACCCTCCCGTCCAGCTCCATCGGCTGCTACCTTCCTCCCAGCACGGTCACCTAACAAACGTTTGGTGGAAAGGTAGCTGATCCGCACATGGGTGTCTCCACCTCCCGCCCGGACAAGGGCATCGCGCTCGTCACCGTCGACCGTCCCCCCGTCAACGCCCTGCCCGTACGCGACTGGTACGCGCTCGCCGACGCCGTCCGCGCGGCCGGCCGCGACCAGGAGGTCCGCTGCGTCGTGCTCGCCGCCGAGGGCCGCGGCTTCAACGCGGGTGTCGACATCAAGGAGCTCCAGCGGGACCCCGGCCACGCCTCCCTCATCGCCGTCAACCGGGGCTGCGCCGAGGCGTTCGCCGCCGTCTACGACTGCGAGGTCCCGGTCGTCGCCGCCGTCGGCGGCTTCTGCCTCGGCGGCGGCATCGGGCTCGTCGGCAACGCGGACGCGATCGTCGCCGCCGACGACGCCGTCTTCGGCCTGCCGGAGCTGGACCGGGGCGCCCTCGGGGCCGCCACCCACCTCGCCCGGCTCGTCCCGCAGCACCTGATGCGCGCCCTGTACTACACCTCGCGCACCGCCACCGCCGCCGAGCTGCACGCCCACGGCTCGGTGTGGAAGGTGGTGCCGCGCGCCGGGCTGCTCGACGCGGCCCTGGAGCTGGCGGCCGAGATCGCGGCCAAGGACGGCACCCTGATCCGGCTCGCCAAGGCGGCCATCAACGGCATCGACCCCGTCGACGTGCGCCGCAGCTACCGCTTCGAGCAGGGCTTCACCTTCGAGGCGAACCTGAGCGGCGTGGCCGACCGGGTCCGCGACGGCTTCGGCGCGAGCGCCCGGGAGGACGCGTGACCGACAAGACCATGAGCCCCGAGGACGTCGTGGGGCGGCTGCGTTCCGGCATGACGATCGGCATCGGCGGCTGGGGCTCCCGGCGCAAGCCGATGGCCCTGGTCCGAGCACTGCTCCGGTCCGAGATCACCGATCTCACCGTCATCGCGTACGGCGGCCCCGAGGTCGGCCTGCTCGCCGCCGCCGGCCGGATCCGCCGCCTGGTCGCCCCCTTCGTGACCCTGGACTCCATCCCCCTGGAACCCCACTACCGGACCGCCCGCGAGAGCGGCGCCCTCGCCCTCACCGAGCTCGACGAGGCGATGTTCATGTGGGGACTGCACGCCGCCGCCAACCGGCTGCCCTTCCTGCCGGTCCGCGCCGGTCTCGGCTCCGACCTCATGCGGGTCAACCCCGGGCTGCGGACGGTCCGCTCCCCGTACGAGGACGGCGAGGAGTTCGTCGCCGTGCCCGCCCTGCGGATGGACGCCGCCCTCGTCCACGTCAACCGCGCCGACCGCCGCGGCAACGGGCAGTACCTGGGCCCCGACCCGTACTTCGACGACCTGTTCTGCGAGGCCGCCGACACCGCGTACGTCTCCTGCGAGCGGATCGTCGACGCCTTCCCCGCCGACACCGTCCCGCAGACCCTGCTGATCTCCCGGCACAGCGTCACCGGCGTCGTCGAGACCCCGAACGGCGCCCACTTCACCTCCTGCGCGCCGGACTACCCGCGCGACGAGCCCTTCCAGAAGCTGTACGCGAGCACCCCCTGGCCCGAGTTCGCCGGACGCTTCCTGTCCGGCAAGGGCGAGGACGACTACCAGGCGGCCGTCCGCACCTGGCACGAGGAGGCACAGCGGTGACCAGCCGAGCCGAGTACTGCGTGATCGCCTGCGCCGAGGCATGGCGCGACAACGGGGAGGTGCTCGCCAGCCCGATGGGCCTGGTCCCCTCCGTCGGCGCCCACCTCGCCAAGCGCACCTTCTCCCCCGACCTGCTGCTCACCGACGGCGAGGCGCTGCTCGTCGGCCTCGACGGGGAGCCGGAGGGCTGGCTGCCCTACCGCCGCCACCTCGCGATGGTCACCGGCGGACGGCGGCACGTGATGATGGGCGCCAGCCAGATCGACCGGTACGGCAACCAGAACATCTCCTGCATCGGCGACTGGGAACGCCCGGCCCGCCAGCTCCTCGGCGTGCGCGGCGCCCCCGTCAACACCCTCAACAACCCGGTCAGTTACTGGATCCCCCGGCACTCGACCCGGGTCTTCGTCGAGCGCGTCGACATGGTCAGCGGCGTCGGCTACGACCGGGCCGCCGGGCCGTACCACCGCCTGGGCCGGGTCGTCAGCGACCTCGGCGTCTTCGACTTCGACACCCCCGACCACACCCTGCGGCTCGCCTCCGTGCACCCCGGGGTCACCGCCGAGGAGGTCCGGGCGGCCACCGGCTTCGCGCTCGCGGGCGGCGCGGACGTGCCGTACACCCGCGAGCCCACCGCCGGGGAACTGCGGCTGATCCGCGAGGTGATCGACCCGGCGGGCCTGCGGGAGCGGGAGGTCCCGGCCCGATGAGGACACGGCTCACCGAGCTGGTCGGCGTCGAGCACCCGATCGTGCAGACCGGCATGGGCTGGGTCGCGGGCCCCCGGCTCGTGTCGGCCACCGCGAACGCCGGGGCGCTCGGCGTGCTCGCCTCCGCCACCATGACCGTCGACGAACTGCGCGCCGCCGTACGGGAGGTGAAGTCCCGCACCGACCGCCCCTTCGGGGTCAACCTCCGCGCGGACGCGGGCGACGCCCGCGAGCGGGTCCGGATCATCGTCGACGAGGGCGTACGGGTGGCCTCCTTCGCCCTCGCCCCCTCCCGCGAGCTGATCGCCGAGCTGAAGGACGCCGGGGTCGTCGTCATCCCCTCCATCGGGGCCCGCCGGCACGCCGAGAAGGTCGCCGCCTGGGGCGCCGACGCGGTCGTCGTGCAGGGCGGCGAGGGCGGCGGGCACACCGGCGAGGTCGCCACCACCGTGCTGCTGCCGCAGGTCGTCGACGCCGTGGACATCCCGGTGATCGCGGCCGGCGGCTTCCACGACGGGCGCGGCCTGGTCGCCGCGCTGTCCTACGGCGCGGCCGGCATCGCCATGGGCACCCGCTTCCTCCTCACCTCCGACTCGACCGTCCCCGACGCGGTCAAGGCCCGCTATCTGGCCGCCACCGTCAAGGACGTCACCGTCACCACCGCCGTCGACGGCCTGCCGCACCGGATGCTGCGCACCGAGATGGTCGCCGCGCTGGAGCACGCGGGCCGGGTGCGCGCCCTGGCCCAGGCGGTCCGCAGGGCGGCCGGCTTCCGGCGCCTGTCCGGGCTCTCCTGGGCCGCGATGGTCCGCGAGGGCCTGGCGATGCGCCACGGCAAGGACCTGTCCTGGAGCCAGGTCCTGCTCGCCGCGAACACCCCGATGCTCCTGAAAGCCTCCATGGTCGAGGGCCGCACCGACCTCGGCGTCATGGCCTCCGGACAGGTCGCGGGGGTGATCGAGGACCTGCCCGGCTGCGGGGAACTCGTCACCCGGATCATGTCCGAGGCCGCGCACGTGCTCCGTACCCTTCCCGCCCCATGAGTCCGCACATGAGTCCGCAAGGGAGACAGCCATGTCGTTGTCGAGACGCGCACTGCTGGGCACCGCCGCCGCCACCGCGCTCCTGGCGGCCACCGCCCCACCGGCCCTGGCCCGCCCCCGCGCCGCCCACCCCATCCGCCAGATCCCGCTCCAGGGCGCGGTCAACGTCCGCGACCTGGGCGGCTACCCCACCTACGACGGGGCCAGGGTCCGGCACGGCCTGGTCTACCGCGGCGACCACCTCGGCAAGCTGACCGACACCGACCTGGGCGTGCTCGGCGGCCTGGGCCTGGCCCGGGTGATCGACTTCCGCATCCCGCTGGAGGTGCAGTCCGACGGGGCCGACCGCCTCCCGCCCGGCCCCGCCCTGGTCTCCCGCCCCGTCACCGACAACGGCCTGTACGGGCAGCTGCTCGCCGCGATCGGCTCCCGGGACCCGGTGCGGCAGGAGGAGATGCTGGGCGGCGGCCGGGCCGCGGCCTTCATGTCCGGGGTCTACCGCACCTTCGTCACCGACCCCGCCAACCGCGCCCGCTTCGGCGCCACCCTGCGCGAACTGGCCGCCCCGGGCGCGGGCCCGCAGCTCCACCACTGCACCTCGGGCAAGGACCGCACCGGCTGGACGAGCTGGCTCCTGCTCACCGCCCTCGGCGTCCCCGACCGCCTGGCGACCGACGACTACCTGGCCTCCAACACCTTCCGCGCCGCCAACGACGCCCGCGTCCGCGAGGGCCTGCGCCAGGCGGGCCTGATGCGGAACCCGGACCTGATCATCCCCCTCCAGGAGGTCCGCCAGACCTACCTGGACACCGCCCGCACCGAACTCCGCACCGCCTACGGCTCCGTCTTCCGCTACCTCACGGAGGGCCTCGGCCTGGACCTGCGCACCCTGGCGGGGCTGCGGGAGCGGCTGGCGGACTGAGCGGGCCGTGCCGTCCGCGGCCCGTGCCCCCACCGGAGGGCGCGGGCCGCGGTCGTGCGTTCAGAGGCGTTCGATGATCGTCACGTTGGCCTGGCCGCCGCCCTCGCACATCGTCTGGAGGCCGTAGCGGCCGCCGGTGCGCTCCAGTTCGTGGAGGAGGGTCGTCATCAGGCGGACGCCGGTGGCGCCCAGGGGGTGGCCGAGGGCGATGGCGCCGCCGTTGACGTTGACGCGGGACGGGTCGGCGCCGGTCTCCTTGAGCCAGGCGAGGACGACCGGGGCGAACGCCTCGTTGATCTCGACCAGGTCGATGTCGTCGATGGTCAGGCCGGTCTTCTTGAGGGCGTGGGCGGTGGCCGGGATCGGGGCGGAGAGCATCCGGATCGGGTCCTCGCCGCGCACCGAGAGGTGGTGGACGCGGGCCCGGGGGGTGAGGCCGTGTTCGCGGACCGCGCGTTCGCTCGCGATCAGCATCGCGGCGGCGCCGTCGGAGACCTGGGAGGAGCAGGCGGCGGTGATGGTGCCGCCGTCGACGACGGGCTTCAGGGCGGCCATCTTCTCCAGGGTGGTGTCCCGGCGCGGGCCCTCGTCGGCGGTGACCTCCCCGTACGGGACGGTCTCGCGGGCGAAGCGGCCCTCGTCGAGGGCGCGCAGGGCCCGCTGGTGCGAGCGGAGGGCGAACTCCTCCTGGTCGCGGCGGGTGATGCCCCACTTGGCGGCGATCAGTTCGGCGCCGTGGAACTGGTTGACCGGCGCGTCCCCGTACCGCGCCCGCCAGCCGGCGGAGCCCGCGTACGGGCCCTCGGTGAGGCCGAGCGGGTCGGCGGCCTGCCGGGAGGCGAAGGCGATGGGGATCATCGTCATGTTCTGGGTGCCGCCCGCGACGACCAGGTCCTGGGTGCCGGAGAGCACGCCCTGCGCGGCGAAGTGGACGGCCTGCTGGGAGGAGCCGCACTGGCGGTCGATGGTGACACCGGGGACCTCCTCGGGCAGTCCGGCCGCCAGCCAGGCGGTGCGGGCGATGTCGCCGGCCTGCGGGCCGACGGTGTCGAGGCAGCCGAAGACGACGTCCTCCACGGCGGCCGGGTCGATCCCGCTGCGCCCGACCAGGGCCTTGAGGACGTGGGCGCCGAGGTCCGCCGGATGGACGGCGCCGAGCCCGCCCTTGCGGCGGCCCACCGGGGTGCGGACCGCTTCGACGATGTATGCCTCGGGCATGGCTGTTCCTCCTGGAGGGCGAAGGGCGGAGAGTCGCTAGACGCGTACGGCGATCCCGTCCAGGACCATCGACAGGTACTGGCGGGCGATCTCCTCGGGGCTGTGCCGTCCGCCGGGGCGGTACCACGACGCGGCGACCCAGACGGTGTCGCGGACGAAGCGGTAGGTGAGGCGGACGTCGAGGTCGGCGCGGAAGGCACCGGAGGCGACCCCGCGTTCCAGGGTGCCGAGCCATGCCTTCTCGAACTTGACCTGCGAGTCGGCCAGGTAGTGGAAGCGGTCCTGGTCGACGAGGTGGCGGGACTCCTTCTGGTAGATCGCGACGGCGGCGCGGTGCCGGTCGATCTCCCGGAAGGACTCGGTGACGAGGGCCTCGATGGTCTCCCGGGGGCCGAGCGAGGCGGCGAGCACGGTGTCGTAACCGGCCCACAGCTCGTCCAGGAAGGTCGAGAGGATCTCGTCGAGCATCGACTCCTTGGAGTCGAAGTGGTAATAGAGGCTGCCCGCGAGCATCCCGGCCTCGTCCGCGATCTTGCGGACGGTGGTGGCGTTGTAGCCCTGGGCGGCGAACACCTCGGCGGCGATGCCGAGGAGTTCACGGCGCCGCTCGGGTGAGGCGCTCACCTGGGACTTCTTCGCGGCGGGCGGCTTCGCGGGCGATGACTTCGCAGGGGACTTCGCGGGCGATGGCTTCGCGGGGGTCTTGGGGGATGTCTTGGGCGTCGGCACGGGTCCATTGTCGTCTGCCGTCCTAGGGGTGCTGACTGCTGACGGAGACCGTCTCGCCGGTCATGTACGAGGAGTAGTGGCTGGCCAGGAAGACGATGACGTTCGCGACCTCCCAGGGCTCCGCGTACCGCCCGAACGCCTCCCGGGCCGTCAGCTCCTCCAGGAGCCCGGCGGAGGTGACCTTGACCAGGTGCGGGTGCATGGCGAGGGAGGGGGCGACCGCGTTGACCCGGACCCCGTAGGCGGCGGCCTCCATCGCGGCGCAGCGGGTCAGCGCCATCACCCCGGCCTTGGCGGCGGCGTAGTGCGCCTGGCCCTCCTGGGCGCGCCAGCCGACGACGGAGGCGTTGTTGACGATCACCCCGGTGCCGCCGGTGTCGCGGAAGTGGCGCAGGGCGGCCCGGGTGCAGCGGAAGGTGCCGTTGAGGGTGACGTCGAGGACCCGGTTCCACTGCTCGTCGGTCATGTCGGCGAGGGCGGCGGTGCCGCCGAGCCCGGCGTTGTGGACGAGGACGTCGAGGCCGCCGTGGAGCCGTACGGCCGTGTCGTACAGCTCCTGGACCTGGGCCTCGTCGGTGACGTCGCAGGGCCGGGCGGCGACCCGTCCGGCGCCGAACTCGGCGGCGAGGGCCTCCTCGGTCTCCTTGAGGCGGCGGGCGTGGGCGTCGCTGATCAGGACCCTGGCCCCCTCCTCCAGGAGGCGGCGGGCGGTGGCGCCGCCGATGCCCGCGCCGGCGGCGGCGGTGACGACGGCGGTGCGGCCGGCCAGCAGGCCGTGGCCGGGGACGTAGGCGGGCGCGGCGGTCACGGGCGCGGCTCCTTCGGGAGGCCGAGCACCCGCTCGGCGATGATGTTGCGCTGGATCTCGCTGGATCCGGCGTAGATGGTGTCGGCGCGGGAGAAGAGGAACAGGCGCTGCCAGTCGTCGAGTTCGTACGGTTCCCCAGCGGCGAGGGTGGCGGCCGGGCCCCGGATCTCCATGGCGAGCTCGCCGAGGTCCCGGTGCCAGTGGGACCAGTGGAGCTTGGCCATGGAGGGCTCGGTGCCGCAGCGGGCGTGGGCGCGCATGGCGCGCAGCCCGGTCCAGGCGCGGACGAGTCCGTCGCGGACGCGGGGGTCGTCGGCGGTGCCGTTGGCGCGGGCGAGCGCGGCCAGCGCCTCCAGCTCGCGGCGGAAGCCGACCTGCTGGCCGAGGGTGGAGACGCCCCGCTCGTAGCCGAGGGTGGCGAGGGCGATCCGCCAGCCGTCCCCGGGGGCGCCGACGACGTGGGCGGCGGGGGTGCGGGCGCCGTCGAAGACGACCTCGTTGAACTCGCTGGTGCCGGTGAGCTGGACGATCGGCCGGATCTCCACACCGGGCTGGTCGAGCGGGACGAGGAGGTACGAGAGCCCCTCGTGGCGCCGGGCGGTGCGGGGCTCCGTGCGGGCGAGGACGAAGCACCACTGGGACTCGTGGGCGAGGGAGGTCCAGATCTTGCGCCCGTCGATCACCCACTCGCCGCCGTCGCGGACCGCGCGGGTGCGGACGGCGGCGAGGTCGGAGCCCGCGTCGGGCTCGCTGTAGCCCTGGCACCAGAGCTCCTCGACGGCGCGGACGGCGGGCAGGAAGCGGGCCTTCTGCTCCTCGGTGCCGTGGTCGATGAGGGTGGGGCCGAGGAGCTGTTCGCCGATGTGGTTGACGCGGGCGGGGGCGTCGGCGAGGGCGTACTCCTCGTGGAAGGCGAGCTGCTGCTCGATGCTCGCGCCGCGCCCCCCGTACTCCTCGGGCCAGCCGACGCAGGTCCAGCCGTGGTCGGCCATGTGCCGCTCCCAGGCCAGGCGTTCGGCGAACGCCTCGTGCTCGCGGCCGGGGCCGCCGCGGCCGCGCAGGGCGGCGAACTCGCCCCGGAGCCGGTCCCGCAGCCAGTCCCGTATCTCGGCGCGGAACTCCTCGACGCTGCTCATGGCGCTCGTCATGAGCGTCACGGTAACCTACCAAACACTTGTTAGGGAAGGAGGTGGGGGTCCGATGGACCTCTCGTACACCGCCGGGGAGCACGCCTTCCGGGCCGAGGCCCGGGAGTGGCTGCGCGCCCGGGTGCCCCGGACGCCGCTGCCGTCCCTGGAGACCGCCGAGGGCTTCGCCGCCCACCGCGCCTGGGAGGCCGAACTCGCCGCCGGGCGCTGGTCGGTGGTCTCCTGGCCCGAGGCGTACGGGGGCCGGGGCGCCGACATCTTCCGCTGGCTGGCCTTCGAGGAGGAGTACCACGCGGCGGGCGGCCCCGGCCGGGTCTCGCAGAACGGCATCAGCCTGCTCGCCCCCACCCTCTTCGAGCACGCCACCGAGGAGCAGCGGGCCCGGGTGCTGCCGTCCATGGCGACCGGGGAGACGATCTGGGCGCAGGCGTGGTCCGAGCCCGAGGCCGGCTCCGACCTCGCCTCGCTGACCTCGCGGGCCGTGCGGACGGACGGCGGCTGGCTGCTGCACGGCCAGAAGACCTGGTCCTCGCGGGCGGCCTTCGCCGACCGGGCCTTCGGCATCTTCCGCACCGACCCGGGCCCGGCGGCCGAGGGGCGCCCGCACCGGGGGCTGACGTATCTGATGTTCGACCTGCGGGCACCGGGTGTGACCGTGCGGCCGATCGGACGGCTCGACGGCAAGCCCGCCTTCGCCGAGCTCTTCCTCGACGGGGTGTTCGTGCCCGACGCGGACGTCATCGGCGAGCCCGGACAGGGCTGGCGGATCGCCATGTCCACCACCGGCAACGAGCGCGGGCTCACGCTGCGCTCCCCCGGCCGCTTCCTGGCCGCCGCCGACCGGCTGCGGCGGCTGTGGGACGAGCGGGGCGACCCTTCGGACACGGCGCTGCGGGACCGGGTCGCCGACGCGCTGATCGGGGCCCGCGCCTACCAGCTGTTCACCGCCGCCGGGGCCTCGCTCTTCGCGGCGGGCGGCCGGATCGGGGCGGAGTCCAGCCTCAACAAGGTCTTCTGGTCGGAGCTCGACATCGCCCTGCACGAGACGGCGCTTGACCTGCTGGGGGCGGACGGCGAGCGGGCCGACACCGAGTGGGCCGAGGGGCACGTCTTCTCGCTGGCCGGGCCTGTCTACGCCGGGACCAACGAGATCCAGCGCGACATCATCGCCGAGCGGCTGCTCGGCCTCCCGAAGGGCCGCCGCTGATGCGCTTCCTGCCGACCGACGAGCAGCGCGACTTCGCGCGCTCCCTGGACGCGATGCTCTCCGCCGCCGGCACCCCGGCCGTCGCGCGGGCCTGGGCGGCGGGCGAGCCGGGGCCCGGCCGCGCGCTGTGGGCCCGGCTCGCCGACGCCGGGGTGTTCGCGCTGGCCGCGCCCGAGGCGTACGAGGGGGTCGGCCCGCTCCCCGTCGAACTCGCCCACGCCATGGTCGAGTCGGGCCGCCACGCGGTCCCGGGCCCGCTCGTGGAGACCGTCGCGGCGACGGCGCTCCTCGCGGAGCTGGCCGGGCGGGGCGAGGAGGGCCCGGCGAAGCGGCTGCTGCCGGGGCTGGTGGGCGGCGGGACGGTGGCGAGCCTGGCGATGACCGAGGTCTCCCCGTACGCGCTGGACGCGGACACAGCCGACCTGCTGCTGGTCGTGGACGGCGAGGAGCTGCGGCTGGCCCCCGGGCACGGGGAGCTTCTGGTCTCCGCCGACCCGGTGCGGCGGCCGGCCCGGCCCGCGCCGGGCGGGGAGCTGCTCGCGGCCGGGCCCGCGGTGGCCTCGGCGGCGGCGACGGCCCGGCGCTGGGCGCTGCTGGCGACGGCGGCGCAGGCGCTCGGGGTGGGGCTGGCGCTGCTGGACCGGACGGTGGAGTACGCGAAGCAGCGCACCCAGTTCGGGGTGCCGATCGGCTCCTTCCAGGCGGTCAAGCACCGGCTGGCGGACGCGCTGATCGGCCTGGAGTTCGCCCGGCCGCTGGTCTTCGGAGCGGCGCTCACCTTCGAGAGCGGCGATCTCGCCGCGGCGAAGGCCGCCGCCGGGGAGGCCGCGTACGCGGCGGCCGGCACCGCCCTGCGGACGCACGGGGCCGTCGGCTACACCGAGGAGCTCGACCTCTCCCTCTGGCTCCGCAAGGCCCGCCCGCTGCGGGACGCGTGGGGCGGCCCGGCCTGGTGCCGGGGCGAGGTCATCGCGGCGGCGGCAGCGGCGGCGGGGCGGTGAGCCGGAGGGCCCGGCCCCCTTGACCGTCACCCCTCCCGGGGCGGCGACTCGTCGTTGCCCCGGCGGATGGTGCGGGTGCCGCGCGCCGGGGTCCAGGCGGTCAGGACCAGGTCGTCGCCCTCGACGGCGGTGCGCACGACCTCCGTCGGCTCGACCAGGAAGACGTGGAACGGCATCGGCATCCCGACCTCCCCCGCGTACCACTCCAGGGTCGGCCGGTCGGTGATCTCGACCGCCCGGCCGGAGACGCGGACGTCGCCGCCGCCCATGGTGGTGCCCTCGCCGGGGTTGGCGAGCAGCGCGAAACGGGGGTCGCGGCGCAGGTCCAGCGCCTTGCGCGAGCCCGGCATCATGCCGAGCCACAGCTCCCCGGCCCGGAAGTCGGCCTCGATGCCGCTCAGGCGCGGGGAGCCGTCCTTGCGGAGGGTGGCGAGGGCGTGGTGGGTGTATCCGCCGAAGCGCTCGCGCACGAGGACGGCGAAGGCGGGCTCGGCGGCCTCGAAGGAGGCCCAGCCGGTGGGGTGCGCGGGGCGGGCGGTGCTGGCGGTGTCGGTGGTTCCGGTGTCTCCCATGCCTCCAGGAGACACCGGAATCCCGACACCTTCTGTCCGGATTACTCCGGGCGCCGGATCACTCCCGGCGCCGGATCACTGCGACCGCTGCGCGTCCCGCTCCGCCTGGCTGCGCTCCACGCAGAACTCGTTCCCCTCGGGGTCCGCCAGGGTCGCCCACCCCGTTCCGTCGGGCCTGCGGTGGTCGCCGACCAGCGTGGCGCCGAGCCCGAGCAGCCGCTCGACCTCCTCGTCGCGGCTGCGGTCCTGCGGCTGGAGGTCGAGGTGGACCCGGTTCTTCACGGACTTCGGCTCCGGGACCCGGATGAAGAGCAGCGAGGCGCCCGGCGACTCCACCGTGGCCTCGGGGTCGCCGGGGTTGTCGTCGTCGGCGAGCTTCGCGTCGAGCACCCCGGCCCAGAAGCTCGCGAGGGCGTAGGCGTCGGCGCAGTCGATGGTCACATGGCGTACGAGAGAAGTCATCCGGCCACTATGTCGTGCGCCCGCCGCACCCGGCCACCCGATATCAGCCGGGGCCGGGACCACCGGCGCGGTGGTCCCGCTCCAGCGCCTCGACGTCCGCGAGCATCGCCTCGGCCAGGTCGCGCTCGGCGGCGTAGTAGCGCTCGGCCCAGCGGAGGGTGAGCAGCGGGTACGCCCAGTCCGCGTCGGCCCCGGCGTCGGTGGCGTCCGTCTCGGCGCGGCGCCGCATGGCCTCGGCGTGTTCCCGGTGCGCGGTGAGGAGTTCGCGGGTGCGGGCGGGCTCCAGGAGGTGCCCGAGCCAGAGGCGCAGCATCGGCCCGTGTTTGAGGACCGGCGGGTCGACGGGGGCGCCGCCGGCCCAGGCGCGGACGGCGGCGAGCCCTTCGGGGGTGATCCGGTAGACCCGCTTGTCGCGCGAGCCGGACTCGGGGGCGACCAGGCGGGAGGTGGTGTACCCGGCCGCCTCCAGGCGCTTGAGCTCGGCGTAGATCTGGCTGAAGGAGGGGCTCCAGTAGAAGAGGCCGAGGGAGCGGTCGGACCACTTCTTCAGGTCGTATCCGGACAACTCCCGCCCGAAGGAGAGCAGTCCGAGCACCGCCCAGCTCGTCGCGGGCAGCGCGGGCACCTTCTCGTCATCCGGCACGGGCGCAGTCTACGGCCCTTCCCTCCCCCACCTATGCCTGCTAGAAGTATTTCGATTAGGCATAGCGCTCGCTCAGGCATCGGCCGCCGTCGGGAGGAGCTCCCCGTGAAGTTCTCGATGATCTTCGAAGCACAGCTCGTCGACCCCACCCCCGCCCGCGAACACCAGGTCATCCGCGACTGCGTCGAACAGGCCGTGTACGCGGAGGAGATGGGCTTCGACCGGATCTGGGCGGTGGAGCACCACTCGCTCACCCAGTACGCGCACATGAGCGCGTCCGAGATCTTCCTGACCTGGGTCGCCGCCCGCACCGAGCGGATCCGCATCGGGCACGGCGTGGTCACCATGCCCTTCGGCTACCAGCATCCGGTCCGGGTCGCCGAGCGCGCCGCCATGCTCGACGTGCTCTCCGGCGGCCGGGTCGACATCGGCGCCGGGCGCGGCGCGACCCGCCAGGAGACCCGCATGTTCGGCGTGGACCCCGCCGACACCCGGCCGCAGATGGAGGAGGCCCTGCGGATCCTGGCCGCCGCCTGGCGGGAGCCGGAGTTCGAGTGGCACGGCTCGATCGACATCGGCCCCGGCGCGGTGCTGCCCCGCCCGGTGCAGGGCCCGCACCCGCCGCTCTTCATGGCCTGCTCGCAGCACGACTCGCTGCGGCGGGCCGCCGAACTCGGCGTCGGCGCCCTGGTGATGGGCTTCGCGGGCGCCGACGACGTCCGCGCGATGCGCGCGGTGTACGACGCGGCCATCGCCGCGCGGGACGGCGCGCACCTGGTCTCCACCGAGGTCAACGACCACTTCTCGGCGCTCTGCCCGACCGTCGTCCTGGACGACGCCGCCCGCGCCCTGCGGCTCGGCACCAGGGGGCAGCGCTTCTTCGCGGAGTCGATCGCCCACTGGTACGGCGGCGCCCCCGCGCCCACCGGCTACGCGGAGGACGAGGACCACGCGGGCGCGCTGGAGCGGGAGCGGCGGGAGCTGGTGGCCCGGCTACACGAGGCGAACATCCCGGCCCGGCCCGTGGACACCGGCACGTACAACACCGACCACGCCTACGGGGACGCGGACACCGCCGTCGCCTACGTCGAGCGGCTGCGGCGGATCGGGGTCGACGAGGTGATGTGCCTGATCCAGATGGGGACCGTGCCGCAGGAGGTCTGCATGGAGACCATCCGCCAGTGGGGCGAGAAGGTCATCCCGCACTTCCGCGCCCTGGACGCCGCCAAGTGACGGACCTCGACGGCAAGGTGGTGCTCGTGACGGGCGCGGCGCGCGGCCAGGGCGCCGCCGAGGCGCGGCTGCTGACGGCGGCGGGGGCGCGGGTGGTGCTGACCGACGTGCGGGAGCCGGAGGGCCGCGCGGTGGCGGCCGGACTAGGGCCGGACCGGGCCGTGTTCGTACGCCACGACGTGACGTCCGCCGAGGACTGGGCGCGGGCCGTGGACACCGCGCTGACCGGGTACGGGCGCCTGGACGGCCTGGTCAACAACGCGGCCCTGTGGCGGACCGCGCCGCTGGAGTCGGAGACGTACGACAACTTCGAACTGCTGCTCAGGGTCAATCTGCTCGGCCCCTTCCTCGGGATGCGGGCCGCGCTCCCGGCGCTGCGCGCGGCGGGCGGCGGCTCGGTGGTGAACGTGTCCTCGACGGCGGGGCTCGTCGGCGTCCCGGGCCACGCGGCGTACGGGGCGGGGAAGTTCGGCCTGCGGGGCCTCAGCCGCTCGGCGGCCCGCGACCTCGCCGCGTACGGCGTCCGGGTCAACTCGGTGCACCCCGGCGCCGTGGACACCCCGATGACGGCGGCGGTCGCGGACAAGGACTGGTCGCACGTGCCGCTGGGCCGGATGGGCCGGCCCGAGGAGGTCGCCGGCCTGGTCGCGTACCTGCTCTCGGACGCCGCCTCGTACGTGACGGGCGCGGAGTTCACGGTGGACGGAGGACTGACGGCATGACCGAGCGACCTACGGATCCGGGGCCGGGGCCTCGGGATCCCGCGCCCGCGGATCCGGATCCGGCGCCTCGGGATCCGGCGCCTCGGGATCCGGCGCCCGCGGACCCGGCGGCCCCGGACCGGACGCGAGCCCCTTCGGCACCCGCGCCCGCACCCTCGCCCGGCGGGCCCGCCCCCGACCGGCCCGCCCCCGACCCCCTCACCCCCGCCGCCCGCGCCCTCTGCGACGCCCTGGCGGCGGGCTTCCCCCGGCCCGGGGCGGGCGCCGGGGCGCTGCGCGCGGCGGCCCGCGCGCACCTCGGCGCGGTCCCGCCGGGCGCGGAGGACCTGTCGGCGGACGGCGTCCCGGTGCGGGTGTACCCGGGAGAGGCGGACCCGGTGGTCGTCTTCGCGCACGGCGGCGGCTGGGTGCTGTGCGACCTGGACACCCACGACCGGCTGTGCCGCGCGCTCGCCGCGAGGACCGGGGCGACCGTGGTCTCCGTGGACTACCGGCGCGCGCCCGAGCACCGCTTCCCGGCGGCCGAGGACGACGTGTACGCGGTGCTGACGTGGGCGGCGGCCCGCCGGCCGGGGCGTCCGCTGGTCCTGGCCGGCGACTCCAGCGGCGGCAACCTGGCGGCGGCCGTCGCCCTGCGCGCCCGCGACCTCGGCGGGCCGCCCCTCGCGGGCCAGCTCCTGGTCTATCCGGCGCTCGACCACCGGCTGGCGGGCGCCTCGGCGGAGACGTACGCGGAGGGCTTCTTCCACACCCGGGAGCACATGCGCTGGTACTGGGAGCAGTACGCGGGCCCCGGCGGCGACCCGGCCGCGGCCTCCCCCGCCCTCGCGCCCGACCTCACGGGCCTCCCGCCGGCCCTGCTGGTCCTCGCCGACTGCGACGTGCTGCGCGACGAGGGCCTGGCGTACGCGCGCCGCCTGTCCGCGGCGGGTGTCCCGGTCCGGGTCCAGCTCCACACGGGCATGTTCCACGGCTTCCTGGGCGGCCTCGGCCTCCTCCCGGAGGCGGACGACGCGCTGGACGGGGCGGCGCGGTGGCTGGGGCGGCTGACGGCGGGGTGACCGGGTCCCGGACGCGCCGCGACGCCCTCCCTGTCGTCCGGTCGGGGACATTCGGGGGGCGTCGCGCTCAGTTCCGCACCTCGTTGTACGGGACGTTCTCGGGGTCCGACAGTCGGCCGGTGGCCGGTCAGACCGTCAGGGCGCGGTCCGTGGGACGGATCGGGGCCGGCAGCGAGCTGGCGCCCGTCAGGTGGCGGTCCACACCACGGGCGGCCGAGCGGCCCTCGGCGATGGCCCAGACGATCAGCGACTGGCCACGGCCGGCGTCACCGGCGACGAACACGCCATCGACATTGGTGGCGAAGTCCGCGTCACGAGCGATGTTACCCCGCTCGTCGAGGTCCAGACCAAACTGCGCGACCAGGCCGTTCTCCACGTCGGTGCCGGTGAAGCCCATGGCGAGGGTGACCAGCTCGGCGGGGATCCTGCGCTCGGTGCCCGGCTTCTGGGTCAGCTTGCCGTCGACGAACGCGACCTCGACGAGGTGCAGGAAGGCCACGTTGCCGTCCTCGTCGCCCTCGAAGTGGGTGGTGGAGACGGAGTAGACCCGCTCGCCGCCCTCCTCGTGCGCCGAGGTGACCTTGTAGAGCATGGGGAAGGTCGGCCAGGGCTGGCCGGCCGCCCGGTCCTCGCCCGGCTTCGGCATGATCTCCAGCTGGGTCACGGAGGCCGCGCCCTGCCGGTGGGCGGTGCCGACGCAGTCCGCGCCGGTGTCGCCGCCGCCGATGACGACCACGTGCTTGCCCTCGGCCGAGATCGGCGAGGAGACGAAGTCGCCCTCGACGACCTTGTTGGCGAGCGGCAGGTACTCCATCGCCTGGTAGACGCCCTTGAGCTCGCGGCCCGGGACGGGCAGGTCGCGGGCGGTGGTGGCGCCGGCGGCGACGACCACCGCGTCGAACCGCTTGCGCAGGTCCGTCGCGGTCAGGTCGCGGCCGATCTCGATGCCGGTGCGGAACTTGGTGCCCTCCGCGCGCATCTGCTCGACGCGGCGGTTGATGTGCCGCTTCTCCATCTTGAACTCGGGGATGCCGTAGCGCAGCAGTCCGCCGATGCGGTCGGCCCGCTCGTACACGACCACGGTGTGGCCGGCCCGGGTCAGCTGCTGGGCGGCGGCGAGTCCCGCCGGGCCGGAGCCGATGACCGCGACGGTCTTGCCGGACAGGCGCTCGGGGGCCTGCGGGCGCACGTCGCCGCCGTCCCACGCCTTGTCGATGATCGAGACCTCGACGTTCTTGATGGTCACGGCCGGCTGGTTGATGCCGAGCACGCACGCCGCCTCGCACGGAGCCGGGCACAGGCGGCCGGTGAACTCCGGGAAGTTGTTGGTGGCGTGGAGGCGCTCGGACGCGGCCGACCAGTCCTCGCGGTAGGCGTAGTCGTTCCACTCGGGGATGAGGTTCCCCAGCGGACAGCCGTTGTGGCAGAACGGGATGCCGCAGTCCATGCAGCGGCCGGCCTGCTTGCCGATGATCGGCAGCAGGGAGCCGGGGACGTAGACCTCGTTCCAGTCCTTGACGCGCTCGCCCACCGGCCGGGTCTTGGCGACCTCGCGCCCGGTGGTCAGGAAGCCCTTGGGGTCAGCCATGGGTCGCCGCCTCCATCATCTTCTCGGTGGTCTCGGCCTCGGAGAGACCGGCGAGCTCAGCGGCGTCCTTGGCGGCGAGCACTGCCTTGTACGTGGTGGGGATGATCTTGCTGAACCGGTCCGCGTGCGCGGTCCAGTCGGCGAGCAGCTTCTCGGCGACCGTCGAGCCGGTCTCCTCGGCGTGGCGGCGCACGACGTCGTGCAGCCACGCCTTGTCGGTGTCCGAGAGGGCCTCGACCGCGCCCAGGTTGCCGGAGTTGACGTTGTCCCGGTCCAGGTCGATCACGTAGGCGACGCCGCCGGACATGCCGGCCGCGAAGTTGCGCCCGGTCTGGCCGAGGACGACCGCCGTGCCGCCGGTCATGTACTCGCAGCCGTGGTCGCCCACGCCCTCCGAGACGACCAGGGCGCCGGAGTTGCGGACGCAGAAGCGCTCGCCGGTGCGGCCCCGCAGGAACAGCTCGCCGCCGGTCGCGCCGTAGCCGATGGTGTTGCCGGCGATGGTCGAGTACTCGGCCAGGTGCTCGGCGCCTCGGTCGGGGCGGACCACGATCCGGCCGCCGGAGAGGCCCTTGCCGACGTAGTCGTTGGCGTCGCCCTCCAGGCGGAGGGTGACGCCGGCCGGCAGGAAGGCGCCGAAGGACTGGCCCGCGGAGCCGGTGAAGGTGATGTCGATGGTGTCGGCGGGGAGACCGGCGCCGCCGAACCGCTTCGTGACCTGGTGGCCGAGCATGGTGCCGACGGTCCGGTTGATGTTCCGGATCGAGACCTGCGCGCGGACCGGCTGGGCGGTCTCGGCGGACTCGGCGTTCAGCGCCTCGGCGGCGAGCTCGATCAGCTCGTTGTCGAGGGCCTTCTCCAGGCCGTGGTCCTGCTCGACCAGGGCGTGGCGGACCGCGCCCTCGGCCAGCTCGGGCACGTAGAAGAGCGGCTCCAGGTCCAGGCCCTGTGCCTTCCAGTGGGTGACCGCGCGGCTGGTGTCGAGGAGCTCGGCGTGGCCGACCGCCTCCTCCAGGGTGCGGAAGCCCAGCTCGGCGAGGAGCTCGCGGACCTCTTCGGCGATGAACTCGAAGAAGTTGACGACGAACTCGGGCCGGCCGGCGAAGCGGTCGCGCAGCACCGGGTTCTGGGTGGCGATGCCGACCGGGCAGGTGTCCAGGTGGCAGACGCGCATCATGACGCAGCCGGAGACGACGAGCGGCGCGGTGGCGAAGCCGAACTCCTCGGCGCCGAGCAGCGCGGCGATGACGACGTCGCGGCCGGTCTTGAGCTGGCCGTCGGTCTGGACGACGATCCGGTCGCGCAGCCCGTTGAGCAGCAGGGTCTGCTGGGTCTCGGCGAGGCCGAGCTCCCAGGGGCCGCCCGCGTGCTTGAGGGAGGTCAGCGGCGAGGCGCCCGTACCGCCGTCGTGGCCGGAGATGAGCACGACGTCCGCGTGGGCCTTGGACACGCCGGCCGCGACCGTGCCGACGCCGACCTCGGAGACCAGCTTCACGTGGACGCGGGCGGCCGGGTTGGCGTTCTTCAGGTCGTGGATCAGCTGGGCCAGATCCTCGATGGAGTAGATGTCGTGGTGCGGCGGCGGCGAGATCAGGCCGACGCCGGGCGTCGAGTGCCGGGTCTTGGCGACCCACGGGTAGACCTTGTGGCCGGGCAGCTGGCCGCCCTCGCCGGGCTTGGCGCCCTGGGCCATCTTGATCTGGATGTCGTCCGCGTTGACCAGGTACTCGCTGGTGACGCCGAAGCGGCCGGAGGCGACCTGCTTGATCGCGGAGCGGCGCTCCGGGTCGTACAGGCGGTCCGGGTCCTCGCCGCCCTCGCCGGTGTTCGACTTGCCGCCGAGCCGGTTCATGGCGATGGCGAGGGTCTCGTGGGCCTCGCGCGAGATGGAGCCGTACGACATGGCGCCGGTGGAGAAGCGCTTGACGATCTCGGAGACCGGCTCGACCTCGTCGATCGAGATGGCCTCGCGGTCGGCGAAGCCGAACAGGCCGCGGAGCGTCATCAGGCGCTCGGACTGCTCGTTGACCCGCTCCGTGTACTTCTTGAAGATGTCGTACCGCTTGGAGCGCGTGGCGTGCTGGAGGCGGAAGACGGTCTCCGGGTCGAACAGGTGCGGCTCGCCCTCGCGGCGCCACTGGTACTCGCCGCCGATCTCCAGGGCGCGGTGCGCCGAGGGGATGCCGGTGGCGGGGTACGCCTTGGCGTGGCGGGCGGCGACCTCCTTGGCGACGACGTCGAGGCCGGCGCCGCCGATCTTGGTGGCGGTGCCGTTGAAGTACTTCCCGACGAAGGCGTCGTCGAGGCCGACGGCCTCGAAGACCTGGGCGCCGCGGTAGGAGGCGACGGTGGAGATGCCCATCTTGGACATCACCTTGAGGACGCCCTTGCCCAGCGCGTAGATCAGGTTGCGGATGGCCTGCTCGGCCTCCAGGCCCTCGATGAAGGTGCCGGCCCGGACCAGGTCCTCGACGGACTCCATGGCCAGGTACGGGTTGACCGCGGCGGCGCCGTAGCCGATGAGGAGGGCCACGTGGTGGACCTCGCGGACGTCGCCCGCCTCGACCAGCAGGCCCACCTTGGTGCGCTGCTTGGTGCGGATGAGGTGGTGGTGGACGGCGGCGGTGAGCAGCAGCGAGGGGATCGGCGCGTGCTCGGCGTCGGAGTGCCGGTCGGAGAGGACGAGCAGGTGCGCGCCGCCCTCGATCGCCGTGTCGGCCTCGGCGCAGATCGTCTCGATGCGGGCGGCGAGCGCCTCGCCGCCGCCGGAGACCCGGTAGAGGCCGGAGAGCGTGGCGGCCTTCATGCCGGGCATGTCGCCGTCGGCGTTGATGTGGATGAGCTTGGCCAGCTCGTCGTTGTCGATCACCGGGAAGGGCAGCGTGACGCTGCGGCAGGACGCGGCGGTCGGGTCGAGCAGGTTGCTGCCGGGGCCGAGGGAGGAGCGCAGCGAGGTGACGAGCTCCTCGCGGATGGCGTCCAGCGGCGGGTTGGTGACCTGCGCGAAGAGCTGGGTGAAGTAGTCGAAGAGCAGCCGCGGGCGGGCCGACAGGGCCGCGATGGGCGAGTCGGTGCCCATGGAGCCGATCGGCTCGGCGCCGCTGCGGGCCATCGGGGCGAGGATGACGCGGAGCTCTTCCTCGGTGTAGCCGAAGGTCTGCTGGCGGCGGGTGACCGAGGCGTGGGTGTGCACGATGTGCTCGCGCTCGGGGAGGTCGGAGAGCTCGATCTCGCCGGTCTCCAGCCACTCCGCGTAGGGCTGCTCGGCGGCGAGGCCGGCCTTGATCTCGTCGTCCTCGATGATGCGGTGCTCGGCGGTGTCGACGAGGAACATCTTGCCGGGCTGGAGGCGGCCCTTGCGGACGACCTTGGCGGGGTCGATGTCGAGGACGCCGACCTCGGAGGAGAGCACGACGAGGCCCTCGTCGGTGACCCAGTAGCGGCCGGGGCGCAGACCGTTGCGGTCGAGGACCGCGCCGACCTGGACGCCGTCGGTGAAGGTGACGCAGGCGGGGCCGTCCCAGGGCTCCATCAGGGTGGAGTGGTACTGGTAGAAGGCGCGCCGGGCCGGGTCCATGGAGTCGTGGTTCTCCCACGCCTCGGGGACCATCATCAGGACCGCGTGCGGCAGCGAACGGCCGCCGAGGTGGAGCAGCTCCAGGACCTCGTCGAAGGAGGCGGAGTCGGAGGCGTCGGGGGTGCAGACCGGGAAGATCCGGTCCAGGGAGCCCTCGCCGAAGACGGTGGAGTCGAGCTGGGCCTCGCGGGCGGTCATCCAGTTGCGGTTGCCCTTGACCGTGTTGATCTCGCCGTTGTGCGCGACGAAGCGGTACGGGTGGGCGAGCGGCCAGCTCGGGAAGGTGTTGGTGGAGAACCGGGAGTGGACCAGGGCCACGGCGGTGGCGCAGCGGCGGTCCGACAGGTCCGGGAAGAAGGGCTCCAGCTGGCCGGTGGTCAGCATGCCCTTGTAGACGATGGTGCGGGCGGAGAGCGAGGGGAAGTACGTCCCGGCCTCGCGCTCGGCGCGCTTGCGCAGGACGAACGCCTTGCGGTCCAGCGCGATGCCGGTGTCGGCGGCGGCGCGGTCCGCGACGAAGAGCTGGCGGAAGACCGGCATGGTGGCGCGGGCGGAGGCGCCGAGCAGCTCGGGGGCGACGGGGACCTCGCGCCAGCCGAGGACCTCCAGGCCCTCCTCGGACGCGATCGTCTCGATCCGCGAGACGGCCTGTGCGGAGCCGTCGGCGGGGAGGAAGGCGATGCCGACGGCGTACGCGCCGGCCTCGGGGAGCTCGAATCCGGCGACCTCGCGCAGGAAGGCGTCGGGCACCTGGAGGAGGATGCCGGCGCCGTCGCCCGAGTCGGGCTCGGAGCCGGTGGCGCCGCGGTGCTCGAGGTTGCGCAGTACGGTCAGCGCCTGCTCGACCAGCGCGTGGCTGGCAACACCGGTCAGGGTGGCCACGAACCCGACACCACAGGCGTCGTGTTCGTTACGGGGGTCGTACATCCCCTGCGGAGCGGGGCGACCGTCCATGGGCGACCAGGCGTCGGAACGCATCGGCTCTCCCGTCGTCGTCGTGGCATATACAGCAGCCGAGGGACGACGTTGGCCCTCCGCGAAATTTCGTGCAGGTTACATGATGGCTGGCTTCTCGGAAAGTGGAAAGCTCGTTCCAGCATGCGGACACCGCGTGGGTAGGCGGTGACGGGGATCCAGCAGGTGGGAGAGGGGAACGCGAGGGCTCCCACGGCTCCCATGGGGGGACGGATCGGGGTTTTCCGGAGGTCTGCCGCGACCGTCCGCAGGGCGGGCCTCATTGCCCGCGGCGCTTACGCCTCATGCCCGGTGGTCAGGCTTTCGAAACCGCCGGGTAACCGGCTAGTTATGTGGCGCTGCGCATAGTGTCTCACCGGAACGCCGGATCCGCTCCGGGATATACGTCACAGGGACACGGGCCCTCCGTCGTGTCTTCGGACATGCCGAAGGCCCCCGGCGGGTGGACCGGGGGCCTGGGGGCCGAACGACGCGGGCGAAGGCCACAGGGGCGGGCGGGAGGCCCGCACGGGGCGCCCGAGCGGCTAGAGCGCCGCCCCGAAGAGCATACCCAGCCCGTACGTGAGGGCGGCGGCGGCACCGCCGAGGACGAGCTGGCGCAGCCCGCTGAACCACCAGCTGCGGGCGGTGACCCGGGCGACCAGGGCGCCGCAGGCGAAGAGCCCGAGGAGCGCGAGCAGCACGGCGGGCCAGAGCGAGGTCGCGCCGAGCAGGAACGGCAGCACGGGCAGCAGGGCACCCAGCGCGAACGAGCCGAACGACGACACCGCGGCGACCATCGGCGACGGCAGGTCGTCGGGGTCGATGCCCAGCTCCTCGCGGGCGTGGATCTCCAGCGCCTGCTCCGGGTCGCGGGACAGCTGCATGGCGACCTCGCGGGCGAGCGCGGGCTCGACGCCGCGGGAGACGTAGAGCGCGGCCAGCTCCTCCATCTCGTCCACCGGGTGCTTGCGCAACTGGCGGCGCTCGACGTCCAGTTCGGCCTGGACCAGCTCGCGCTGCGAGGCGACGGAGGTGTACTCGCCGGCGGCCATGGAGAAGGCACCGGCCGCGAGCCCGGCGAGGCCCGTGATCACGACGGTCTGGGTGGAGACCGCGCCGCCGACGACACCGGTCATCAGGGCGAGGTTGGAGACGAGTCCGTCCATCGCGCCGAAGACCGCCGGGCGCAGCCAGCCGCCGTTGACGTCCCGGTGGGTGTGGTTGTCGCGGTGGGCCTCGTGGAGCGGTGCGACGGCTTCGATGATGGACATGCTTCTCCCCTGTCTTTCCAGCGGGTTCGGCAACGCCCGCCCCCTTCGACATCATCGAAAATACGCGCGATGTAAGGGGCGCGCCAGCAAGGCAGGCCGTACTTACTAAGGCCCGCTTTACTGAGGCAGACCTTCCTGACCCGCTTCCCGACCTGCTGTCACCCGGGTGACAGAAACGTTTCCTTGGAGGGTCCGGCCCCCGCGCGTGGCAGGCATCCGGGCGAGCGTGAAAGGGGAGCGAACATGATCCGCGAGACGGTGAGCGACATCCGGGAGCGCGCGAGGGGCGCGCTGCTCGGGCTCGCGGTGGGCGACGCGCTCGGCGCGCCCGCCGAGAATCTGCGCCCCTCGGAGATCCGGCGCCGCTGGGGCCGCATCGAGGGCTTCGTGACGGACCGCCCGGCGGGCACGGACGACACCGAGTACGCCGTGTTCTCGGGGCTGCTGCTCGCCCGGCACGGCTCGGCGCTGACCACCGCCCATGTCGAACGGGCCTGGCACCGCTGGATCGCCGACCTCGACGAGGGCCCGTTCCGCGGCGCGGGCTTCTCCGAGCGCGGCACCCTGGAGAACCTGCGCCGGGGGCTGACCGCCCCCATCTCCGCCCAGCACCGGCACGCCTGGAGCGACGGCCTCGCCATGCGCGCCGCGCCCTTCGGGGTCTTCGCGGCGGGCCGCCCCGCCGAGGCGGCGCGCCTGGTCGCGGTCGACGGGAGCGTCAGCCACGAGGGTGAGGGCATCTACGGCGGCCAGGCGGTCGCGGCGGGGGTCGCGGCGGCGATGGCCGGCGCCTCGGTCACCTCGGTGATCGCGGCGGCCCTCTCGGTCGTGCCCATGGACTCCTGGACGGCCCGCTCGATGCGCCGCGCGGTGGTCGCGGCCCAGCGGGTCCAGCCCGACCCGCCGACCCGGGAGCGCACGGTCCGCTCGGCGGTCGTCATCGGCGGCTACCCCTGGACGGACCTCGCCCCCGAGGCCGTCGCCCTCGCCTTCGGCGCCTTCGCGGCGGCCCGCGGCGACTTCCGCACGGCGGTCCTCACCGCCGTCAACATGGGCCGCGACGCCGACACGACGGCCGCGGTGGCGGGCGCCCTGGCCGGCGCCTCGGGCGGCCTCGCCGGCATCCCGGAGGAGTGGGCCGGTGCCATCGGCCCGGTCACCGGAAGCTGTCTGCCGTCGATGCGCGGCTATCACATCCTGGACATCGCGGACCTGCTGACCCCGGAGGGGGAATCCTGATGAGCGCCGACACCACCCTCCCCTCCGACCCGACGGCGGCGGACGGGCGCGCCCCGGGACGGCGGGGCACGTCCCCCCTGACGGAGTCCGGGGCGGAGCCGGGCCCCCGCCCGATGACCGGCCGCGACTGGGTCCGCGCCACCACGACGGCCCACCCCCCGCACGCCCCGGCCCCGCAGCCTCCGGCCCCTCCCGCCACCGCCCCCGAGCCCCCGGCACGCCGCACCCGCCGGGCGCCCGTCCTCGGCACCCGTACGACGCCCGCCACCGGCACCGGCGAGAAGGAGCGGGCGGCGGGAAGGGCCGGGGCGGCCACCCGGGTCCGGCGGGAGCGGATCGAGGGGCTGCTCCTCGGGCTCGCCGCGGGGGACGCCGCCGGGTGGCCTGCGGCCAGGCACCGGGCCGCCCGGATGCCCGAGTGGACCCGGCGCCTCACCCGCGAGCTCGACACCTTCGCCGAGCAGAACGCGACGACCACCCTCCCCGTCCCCATCGCCCTCAACCAGCCCCCCGAGCCGCTCCGGCTCGGCCCCTCCGACGACGCCGAGTGGGCGGTGTTCACCGCCGAGGCGCTGCTGGCCTCGGCGGGCCCGCTGTTCGACACCCTGCCCGTCGAGCGCCGGCTGCGCGCCGCCGTGGACCTGGCCTGGAACTCGCTGGCCAGCCAGGTCGCCGCCGCGGCCGACCGGGCCCCCGAGGTCGAGTCCGCCGTCCTGCCGCTGCGCGCCCGGATCTCCGTACGGGCCGGGCTCGGCAATCTGGCCGCCGGGCTGCGCCCGCCCGCCACCGGGCACGACAACCCGCACTACTTCGACGACGCCGCCTGCGTCCGCGCCGCCGTCCTCGCGCTGGCGCACCCCGGCGACCCGGCCGCCGCCGCCGAACTCGCCGAGTTCGACGCCCGGTACACCCAGGACGGCGACGGCGTGCACGGCGCCCGCGCGATGGCGGCGGCCACCGCGGCGGCCCTCGGCGGGGCGGGGCCCGACGAGGCGGTGGAAGCGGCCCTGGCGCAGCTGCCGCCCGCCACCGAGATCGGCCGCAACGGGCGGTACGCGGTCGGGCTGGCCCGCTCCGCGGACTCCGCCTTCGCGCTGGTGCCGCTGCTGGAACACCGGATCGTCGACCACGTCTACAGCTACGGGATCGCCGCCGCCGAGACCGTGCCGGTCGCCCTCGCCCTGACCGCGGCGGCGCGCGGTTCGCTCGCCGCCGCGCTGCCCGCCGCCGCCTGCCTGTCCCGGGTGGCCGACTCGGCCCCGGCGCTGGCCGGGGCGCTCACCGGCGCGCTGGGCGGCGGCCGTTCGGTGCCGGAGACCTGGCGGGCGGCCTGCCGGACCCTCGCGGGCTGCGCGCTGCCCCGGCTCGCGGGCACCGACCTGGTGGAACTCGCCGGTCTCCTCGGAGCCGCGGAACCGGCCGACCCGGGTGGACAATTCCGGCATGACACCCACTCTGGATGACCGGATCACCGGCAGCCTCATCGGCGCCGCCGTCGGCGACGCCCTCGGCGGCCCCGTCGAGGGCTACACGCCCGCCCAGATCCTGGAACGCCACGGCGGCCGCGTCACCGGCATCGTCGGCCCCTGGAACGGGGACTCCTGGCGCACCGCCCGGCCCATCGCCCCGTACCACAAGGGCGACGGGCACGTCACCGACGACACCTTGATGACCCACGCCCTGATCCGGGTGTACGAGAAGGTCCGCGACCACCTCGACGCGTACGCGGTCGCCGAGCACCTGGTCCCCGAACTCATGGGCCGCCCGGTGTGGATCCCCGAACTGGAGGCGGAGGCCCTCCCCCTCCAGCGGGTGTTCCTCGCCGAGAAGTGGATCGTGACCCGGCTGCACTACGCCCACGCCGACCCGCGCGAGGCCGGCACCGGCAACATCGTCAACTGCGGCGCCGCGATGTACATGGCGCCGGTCGGCCTGGTCAACGCGGCCGACCCGGCGGGCGCCTACGCCGAGGCGCTGGACGTCGCGGGCGCCCACCAGTCCTCGTACGGCCGGGAGGCGGCGGGTGTCTTCGCGGCGGCCGTCGCCGCCGCCTGCGTCCCGGGCGCCACCCCCCGCTCCGTCGTCGACGCGGCCCTGGCCCTCGCCAAGGACGGCACCCGCGCCGCGATCCGGGCCGTCGCCGAAGTCGCCGGGGAGCACCGGGACTTCGAGACCGCGCTGGAGCCGCTGCGGCGCGCGGTCGCCCCCTACGACTCCGTCGGCCCCGACTACCGCGCCCCCTCCCTCGACGCCCGCCGCCCCTCCCGGACGCACGCCATCGAGGAGCTGCCCGTCGCCCTCGGCTTCCTCCTCGTCGGCGCGGGCGACTACCGCCGCACGGTCCTCGGCGCGGTCAACTACGGCCGCGACTGCGACTCCATCGCCACCATGGCGGGCGCGCTCGCCGGAGCCCTCGGCGGCGAGTCCGCGATCCCGGCCGAGTGGGCGAAGCGGGTCGCCGAGGCCAGCCGCCTCGACCTGCACGCCCCGGCGTCCGCCCTCGCCGCCGTCTCCCGCGAGGTCCACGCCCGCGACACCGCCCGCCGCCGCGCCCACGAGGCGGCGTACGCGGCGCTGACGGGCCCGGCCCGGTGACCCCCGGCACCGGGCTCGCGCCCCGCCCGGCCGCCGCCGCCCCGCTGCGGCTGACCTGGGTCCAGCCCGAGGACCTGGTCGGCCACGAACTGCGGCAGGCCGCGGAGGACGGCCGCGACGGCCCCGAGGCCCGCGCGCTCGGGGCCCGATGGCGGGCGGCCGGCGGCCCGCCCGCCCCCACGGCCGCCGGGGCGTCCGCCGCGCCGCGCCCGGACCTGCGCCCGCTCGCCGAGGAGATCCTGGACGCCCTCGCCGCGCTCCCCTCCCCGCTCGCCGCCCGCGAACCGACCGCGCTCGACACCATCGTGGCCGCCTGCCCCGACTGGCCACGCGAGGAGCCCCGGCCCCCGGGACCACCCCGGGAGCCCGACCCCGGCCTCCTCCCCCGCCTGCACGCCGCCTGGCTCGGCCGCGCCGCCGGCTGCCTGCTCGGCAAACCGGTCGAGAAGCTGCCGCTGCACGCCATCCGCGCCCTCGCCCGCGCCACCGGCAACTGGCCCCTCGCCGACTGGTTCACGGCCCGCGGGGTGCCCGCCGCCCTGCTCGCCGCCCACCCCTGGAACCGCCGCTCCGCCGCCACCTCGCTCGCCGAGAACATCGACGGGATGCCCGAGGACGACGACCTGAACCACCCCCTCCTCGCGCTGCTCCTCCTCGCCCGCCACGGCCGCGCCTTCAGCACCGCCGACCTCGCCCGGCTGTGGCTCGACGAACTGCCCGCCGGCCGCGCCTTCACCGCCGAGCGGATCGCCTACCGCAACCTCCTCGACGGCGTCGAACCCCCCTTCACCGCCTCCCGCCGCAACCCCTTCCGCGAGTGGATCGGCGCCCAGATCCGCGCCGACGTGCACGGCTGGACCCACCCCGGCGACCCGGCCGGCGCCGCCCGCCAGGCCCACCGCGACGCGGTGCTCAGCCACACCGGCAACGGCGTCTACGGCGCCATGTTCGTCGCCGCCGCCCTCGCCACCGCCGCCACCGGCACCGCCGACGCGCACCGGGCGCTGGCCGCCGGACTCTCCGTCGTCCCGCCGGAGTCACGGCTGGCCGAGGCGGTCCGCCACGGCATCGCCCTCGCCCGCGGCACCCCGGACTTCGACTCCGTCGTGGACCGGCTCCACACACGCTACGGCGGGTATCACTGGGTCCATGCCGTCCCCAACACAGCCGTCCTCGCCGCCGCGCTCACCCACGCCGACGGCGACTTCAGCCGCTCCGTCTGCGCGGCCGTCTCCGGCGGCTGGGACACCGACTCCAACGGCGCCACCGCCGGATCCCTCGCCGGACTGCTCGCCGGCCACCCCGACCGGCTGCCCGCCCGCTGGACCTCCCCCCTCAAGAACCGGCTCGCCAGCTCCGTACCGTCCTTCGACGGCATCGGATTCGACACCCTGGCCGCACTGACCCACACGGAGGCCGTACGCCCATGACCAGCATCGTCGTGCTCGGCAGCACGAACATGGACCTCGTGGCCTACGTGCCCAGGGCCCCCGCCCGCGGCGAGACCGTGACCGGCAGCGCCTTCCGCACCGTCCCCGGCGGCAAGGGCGCCAACCAGGCCGTCGCCGCCGCCCGCGCCGGCGCGGAGGTGTCGCTGATCGGCGCGGTCGGCAACGACGACTTCGGCGTCCGGCTGCGGTCCGCGCTCGAACACAGCGGCGTCGACACCGACCTGCTGCGCACCTCCGAGGGCCCCTCGGGCACCGCCCACATCGTCGTCGACGACGAGGGCGGCAACGCGATCGTCGTCGTCCCCGGCGCCAACGGCACCGTCACCTCCCTCACCCACGGCGACGAGGCCCTGATCGGCACCGCCGACGCCCTGCTCCTCCAGCTCGAACTCCCCCTCCCCGTCGTCGTCGAGGGCGCGCGCACCGCCCGCGGCCTCGGCGTCCGCACCGTCCTGACCCCCGCCCCGGCCCGATCCCTCCCGCCCGAACTCCTCGCCGCCACCGACCTGCTGGTGCCCAACGAACACGAGGCCGCCGCCCTCACCGGACACACCGACCCGCACGCCGCCGCCGAGGCACTGCTCCGCTTCGTCCCCGAAGTGGTGATCACCCTCGGCGCCTCCGGCAGCCTCTACGCCACCCGCGAGACGGCCCCGCTCACCGTGCCCGCGCCCCGCGTCCGGGCCGTGGACACCACCGCCGCGGGCGACACCTTCGTCGGCGCCCTCGCCGTCGCCCTCGCCGAGGGCCGTCCCGCGCCCGGGGCCCTCGCCTGGGCCTCGGCCGCCGCCGCCCTGTCGGTGCAGCGCGCGGGCGCCTCCACCTCCATGCCGTACCGCTCGGAGATCGAGGCGGCGGCCGGCACCCCGGAGGCCGATCCCGCGTGAGCACCCCGACCCCGCCCGCCACGGTCCCGCCCACCACGCCCGCCACCCCCGCCCCTCCGCTGCGCGGACTGCGCGTCCTCGACCTCGCCACCCTCTTCGCCGGCCCGCTCGCGGCGACGATGCTCGGCGACTTCGGCGCCGAGGTGATCAAGATCGAGCACCCCCGCCGCCCCGACCCCTCGCGCGGCCACGGCCCCGCGAAGGACGGCGTCGGCCTGTGGTGGAAGGTCCTCGGCCGGAACAAGCGCACGATGACCCTCGACCTCTCCACCCCCGGCGGCCGCGACACCCTGCTCCGGCTGGCCGCCGACGCCGACGTCGTCGTGGAGAACTTCCGCCCCGGCACCCTGGAACGCTGGGACCTCGGCTGGGAGGAGCTCTCCACCGTCAACCCGCGGCTGGTCCTCGCCCGGGTCACCGGCTTCGGCCAGTTCGGCCCGTACGCCCGCAGGCCCGGCTTCGGCACCCTCGCCGAGGCCATGAGCGGCTTCGCCGCCCTCACCGGCGAACCCGAGGGCCCCCCGACCCTGCCGCCCTTCGGCCTCGCCGACTCCATCGCCGCCCTCGCCACCGCGTACGCCGTGATGACGGCGCTCACCGCCAGGAACACCACCGGCCGCGGCCAGGTCGTCGACATGGCCATCATCGAACCGATGCTCTCCGTCATCGGACCCCACCCCCTCTGGTACGACCAGCTCGGCTACGTCCAGCCCCGCACCGGCAACCGCTCCCGCAACAACGCCCCGCGCAACACCTACCGGACCGCCGACGGGTCCTGGGTCGCCGTCTCCACCTCCGCCCAGTCGATCGCCGAGCGCGTGCTGCGCCTGGTCGGCCGCCCGGAGCTGATCGACGAGCCCTGGTTCGCCGACGGCACCGGCCGGGCCGCCCACGCCGACCTCCTCGACGAGGCCGTCGGCTCCTGGATCGCCCGCCACACCCGCGACGAGGCCCTGGCCGCCTTCGAGAAGGCGGAGGCCGCGATCGCCCCGGTCTACGACGTCCGCGACGTGCTCGCCGACCCGCAGTTCCAGGCGCTCGGCACCGTCACCGAGGTCCCGGACCCCGAACTCGGACCGCTCCGGATGCAGAACGTCCTCTTCCGGCTCTCCGAGACCCCCGGCGGGATCCGCTGGGCCGGCCGCCCGCACGGCGCCGACACCACCGCGCTCCTCACCGAGCTCGGCCTCAGCGGCGCCGAGATCGACGCCCTGCGCGAGGAGGGCGCCGTATGACCGGGACCGCCCCGCCCTTCACCCCCCTCACCTGGCTCTACGCGCCCGGCGACCGCCCCGCCGTGGTCCACAAGGCCCTCGCCTCCGGGGCCGACGTCGTCATCGTCGACCTGGAGGACGCGGTGGCCCCGGACCGCCGGGCCTACGCCCTCGCCGCCACCGCCGAACTGCTCGCCGAACCCCACCCCGTACCGATCCACGTCCGGATCCACTCGCCCCGTGACATCCCCGCACTCGCACCCCTCCCCGGGCTCGTCGCTCTCCGTGTTCCCAAGGTGACACACCCCACTGACATCCACCGGATCGCCGAGCTCGCCCAGGGCCTCCCGCTCTACCCGCTCCTGGAGAACGCCCTGGCCGTGGAGCACGCCTACGCCATCGCCGCCGCCCACCCCACGGTCCGCGGCATCGCCCTCGGCGAGGCGGACCTGCGCGCCGATCTGGGGCTGCGGGACGACAGCGGCCTCGACTGGCCGCGCGCCCGGATCGTCGTCGCCGCCCGCGCCGCCGCCCTCCCGCCCCCGGTCCAGTCGGTCCACCCCGACGTCCGCGACCTGGAGGCGCTCGCCGCCGGGTGCGCGCGGGGCCGGGCGCTGGGCTTCCTGGGCCGGGCCGCGATCCACCCCCGCCAGCTCCCGGTCATCACCCGCGCCTACCTCCCCACCCCCGACGAGGTCGCCGCCGCCGAGCAGGTCGTCAAGGCGGCCGAGGCCGAGGCGGGCGCGCTCGCCCTCCCCGACGGGCGCTTCGTGGACACGGCGGTGGTCGCGGGCGCCCGCCGCGTCCTGGCCCTGGCGGCCCGGGCGGCCTGAGGGCCGTGCGCGGACGACGGAGGGCCGCCGGGACCCGATGGTCCCGACGGCCCTCCGTCGTGTACGTCCTGTGTGCGGCCCGGAACGCCCGGGTCAGCGCCCTCCGGCTCCGGCCCCGTTGCCGGCACCGTCCTTGGCGGCCCCGTCGGCGGGAGCGTCACCCTCGCCGTCGGCGTCGCCGGACGCCCCGTCGGCGTCGCCGGCCTTCTCCGCCTTGTCGGCGTCCTCGGCCTTGTCGGCGCCCTCGGCCTTGTCAGCCTCGTCGGCCTTATCGCCCTTGTCGGCCTTGTCAGCCTTATCGCCCTTGTCGGCCTTCGGCTCCACGATCTCCTCGCGGCCCGGGCGGACCTTCGACGAGACGACGATGTAGACGACCGCGAGGACGAAGACGATGATCGCCGTCCACACGTTCAGCCGGAGGCCGAGGATGTGGTGCGCCTCGTCGACGCGCATGTACTCGATCCAGGCGCGGCCCGCGCAGTACGCGGCCACGTACAGCGCGAAGGCGCGGCCGTGGCCGAGCTTGAAGCGGCGGTCCGCCCAGATGACCAGGAGCGCGACGCCGATGCACCACAGCGACTCGTAGAGGAAGGTCGGGTGGTAGAGGCCCGCCTCCCGGTTGGCGCCGGCGGTGATCTTCAGGGCCCAGGGCAGGTCGGTCGGCTTGCCGTAGAGCTCCTGGTTGAACCAGTTGCCCCAGCGGCCGATGGCCTGGGCGAGGGCGATGCCGGGGGCGATGGCGTCCGCGTACGCCGGGAGCGGGATGCCGCGGCGGCGGCAGCCGATCCAGGCGCCGACGGCACCGAGCGCGATGGCGCCCCAGATGCCGAGGCCGCCCTCCCAGATCTTGAAGGCGTCGACCCAGTCCTCACCCTCGCTGAAATACAGCTGGTAGTCGGTGATGACGTGGTAGAGCCGGCCGCCGACGAGGCCGAAGGGCACCGCCCAGACGGCAATGTCGGCCACGGTGCCGGCGGTGCCGCCCCGGGCGATCCAGCGCTTGTTGCCGAGCCAGACGGCGACGAAGACACCGATGATGATGCAGAAGGCATAGCCGCGCAGCGGGATCGGTCCGAGGTGGATCACGCCGGTCGACGGGCTGGGAATGTAGGCAAGGTCCATGGCAGGTCCGACGCTACCCTGCCGGGCGGGCCGTGCGGCAGCCAGCCCGGCAACTTCTCCGTAACTACTCCGGCGGCCCCGGCCGCCACCCGCCTACTTCGGCGAGCCCGCGGCCGGGGAGGCCGTGCCCGCCTTCTTGCCCTTGTTGGCCTCGGCGACCCACTTCTTCAGGTTCTCCACGGAGATCTGCTCGTTGCCCTTCGAGGGGAAGATGGGTTCGCCGTTGAGCAGGACGGAGGGGGTGCCGGTGAATTCGCTGGCCTTGAAGGCGTCGTTCGACTTCTTCACCCAGCCGTCGTGCGTGCCGTCCTCGACGCAGCTGCGGAACGTCGGCGTGTCGAGCCCGGGGACCTTCGCCGAGAGCTCGATCAGCTTCGCGTTCTTCGCGTAGGCGTCGTCCGTCTCCTGGGGCTGGTTGGTGTAGAGGACGTCGTGGTACTGGGTGAACTTCCCGGCGTCCTGGGCGCAGGCCGCCGCGTTCGCCGCGCGCAGCGAGCCGCTGCCGCCCATGTTCCCGTCGATGAGGGTGGCGAGGTGGTACTCCGCCTTGACGGCTCCGGACGCCTCCAGCTCGTGGATGGTGTCCCGGAAGAAGTTCTCGAACTGCGCGCAGGCCGGGCAGCGGAAGTCCTCCCAGACGGCGAGGGTGGACGGGGCGTCCGGCCTGCCCTGGGGGATGGCCGGCTTGTCGCCGCCGATGGCCCCGGTGGGGGCGACGACGGGGCCCGCCTTGTCGGAGCTGTCCTTGCCGCCCGCGTTGGCGGCGATCACGCCGACGACGGCGGCGAGGCCGAGGACGCCGACGACCGCGGCCGACACGATGAGGACGCGGCGCTGCTTCTCGCGGGCCTTGTCGCGTCGGCGCTGCTGCTGGAGGCGCTCCCGCGCGCTCTGGGTACCACCACTGTTCTTCTCACTCACGCCCACAGCAACGAACCGGGGAGGCACCACCGTGCCTCCCCGGTCCGAAATCCACCCGTATGGGTTACGCGGTGCGGCGCACGCCCTCGGCGAGTTCGGCCGCCAGTTCCCTTACGGCGCCGAGCGCGGCGGCCTCGTCGCCGTCGGCGTCGAGGATCCGCTGGACGAAGGCCGAGCCGACGATGACGCCGTCCGCGAAGGCGGCGACCTCCTTGGCCTGGCGCGCGTTGGAGACGCCGAGGCCGACGCAGACCGGCAGGTCCGAGGTGGCCCGGGTGCGGCGGACCAGGTCGGACGCCTGGGCGCCGACGGACTCGCGGGTGCCGGTGACGCCCATGAGCGAGGCGGCGTAGACGAAGCCGGAGCCGGCCGCGGTGATGGTGGCGAGCCGCTCGTCCCTGCTGCTGGGGGCGACGACGAAGACGGTGGCGAGACCGTGCTTGTCGGCGTGCTCCCGCCACAGGGCGGACTCCTGGACCGGCAGGTCGGGCAGGATGCAGCCCGCGCCGCCGGCCGCGGCGAGCTCCTCGGTGAAGCGCTCGACGCCGTAGCGGTCGATGGGGTTCCAGTACGTCATGACGAGGACCGGCTTGCCGGTGGCCTCGTGGGCCTCCCGCACCGTGCGCATGACGTCGGCGATCTTGACGCCGCCGCGCAGGGCGATGTCGTCGGCGGTCTGGATGACCGGGCCGTCGAGCACCGGGTCGCTGTGCGGCAGGCCGACCTCGACGACGTCGGCGCCGCCGTCGAAGACGGCCTTGATGGCGGCGATGCCGCCGTCCACGGTCGGGAAGCCGGCCGGGAGGTAGGCGATGAGCGCGGCGCGGTCCTCCGCCCTGGCCTTGGCCAGGGTGTCGCTGAGCAGCTGGATGTTGCCGGTGCCGGTCGTCACTTGGAGCCCTCCCCGTCGTACAGGCCGAAGTAGCGGGCCGCGGTGTCCATGTCCTTGTCGCCGCGCCCGGAGAGGTTGACGAGGAGCAGGGCCTCCGGGCCGAGCTCCTTGCCGATCTCCAGGGCTCCGGCGAGGGCGTGCGCGGACTCGATGGCCGGGATGATGCCCTCGGTGCGGGAGAGCAGGCGCAGGGCCTGCATGGCCGCGTCGTCGGTGACGGCGCGGTACTCGCCGCGTCCGCTGTCCTTGAGGTAGGCGTGCTCGGGGCCGATGCCGGGGTAGTCGAGGCCGGCGGAGATCGAGTACGGCTCGGTGATCTGGCCCTCCTCGTCCTGGAGGACGTAGGAGCGGGAGCCGTGCAGGATGCCGGGCTCGCCCGCGGTCAGGGTGGCCGCGTGCTCGCCGGTCTCGACGCCGTGTCCGGCCGGCTCGCAGCCGATCAGGCGGACGGAGGCGTCCGGGACGAAGGCGTGGAAGAGGCCGATGGCGTTGGAACCGCCGCCGACGCAGGCGACGGCCGCGTCGGGGAGGCGCCCGGCGCGCTCCAGGATCTGGCGGCGGGCCTCGACGCCGATGACCCGGTGGAAGTCGCGGACCATGGCCGGGAAGGGGTGCGGGCCGGCGACGGTGCCGAAGAGGTAGTGGGTGTCGTCGACGTTGGCGACCCAGTCGCGGAACGCCTCGTTGATGGCGTCCTTGAGGGTGCGGCTGCCGGACTTCACGGCGATGACCTCGGCGCCGAGGATGCGCATCCGGGCGACGTTGAGGGCCTGCCGCTGGGTGTCGATCTCGCCCATGTAGATGGTGCAGTCGAGGCCGAAGAGGGCGCAGGCGGTGGCGGTGGCGACGCCGTGCTGGCCGGCGCCGGTCTCGGCGATGACGCGGGTCTTGCCCATGCGCTTGGTGAGCAGGGCCTGGCCGAGCACGTTGTTGATCTTGTGCGAGCCGGTGTGGTTGAGGTCCTCGCGCTTGAGGAAGACGCGGGCGCCGCCGGCGTGCTCGGCGAAGCGCGGGACCTCGGTGAGGGCGCTGGGGCGGCCGGTGTAGTCGACCATGAGGGCGTTGAGCTCGCGGGCGAACTCGGGGTCGGCCTTGGCCTTGTCGTACTCGACCGCGACCTCGTCGACGGCGGCGACGAGGGCCTCGGGGATGAACTTGCCGCCGTAGGCGCCGAAGTAGCCCTCGGGCGACGGGACCTGACCCTCCGGGTCCGGGATGAAGAACTCGCTGGACATGCGGTTGCTCCTGGTGCGCGTGCTGACGAATGGTCACCGTATGCGCGCGGGCACGGCCGGGTACGCCGCCCGACGGGTGTCAGGCGGTCGTGGTGTCCGTGCGGGTGCGCGCGACGCGCGGGCGCCATCGCATCCCGTTGACCTGGCCCGGCTCGTCGCCGATCACGTACCGCACCCGGCGGCCGTGGACCCGGCGGGCGGGCGCGCGGCAGCCGCGCGGCCGGCAGCCCCGGGCCAGCGGGGCGTGGGCCGGGGCGGCGGCGGTGCGGAGCCGCGTACGGCGCGCCGACGGGACCTCGGGCGAGGTCGGCGACGCGACGCGGCGGGCGGTCATGTCAGGTCAGCTCCGGCCGTGCCGCAGCGCCGGGTGGGCGCCTGCGGCGACCAGGTCGGCGACGGCGGCCTTGGGGTCGCGGCCGGTGACCAGGGACTCGCCGACCAGGACCGCGTCGGCGCCGGCGTTGGCGTACGCGATGAGGTCGTGCGGCCCGCGGACGCCGGACTCGGCGACCTTGACGATGCCGGCCGGGATCTCGGGGCCGACGCGCTCGAAGGTGCCGCGGTCGACCTTGAGGGTCTTGAGGTTGCGCGCGTTGACGCCGATGATCCGGGCGCCGGCGTCGACGGCCCGCTCGACCTCGTCCTCGTCGTGGACCTCGACCAGCGGGGTCAGGCCGATGGACTCGGCGCGCTCGATGAGGGAGACCAGGGCCTCCTGCTCAAGGGCGGCGACGATGAGGAGCGCCAGGTCGGCACCGTACGCGCGGGCCTCCCACAGCTGGTACGCGGTGACGATGAAGTCCTTGCGCAGCACCGGGATGTCGACCCGGGCGCGGACGGCCTCCAGGTCGGCGAGCGAGCCGCCGAAGCGGCGCTGCTCGGTGAGCACGGAGATGACGGCGGCGCCGCCCGCCTCGTAGTCCGCGGCGAGCGCGGCCGGGTCGGCGATGGCGGCGAGGGCGCCCTTGGACGGGCTGGAGCGCTTGACCTCGCAGATCACCTTGACACTGTCGCCGCGCAGCGCGGCGACCCCGTCCTTGGCCTGCGGGGCCTTGGCGGCGCGCTCCTTGAGCTCGTCGAGGGAGACCCGCGCCTGCCGCTCTGCGAGGTCGGCGCGCACGCCTTCGATGATCTCGTCGAGCACACTCACGCGAGAGGCCCCCTTCCGGGACGGTGACGGTGTTGATGAACGCCGAGGAACAGTGTTCAGCCAAGTCGATGGTATCCGCAGGTGGGCCCCGGACCCGCATCGGTCGCGGACGCGTCCCACCTGCTGGGACTTCAGGGGGCCAGCGCTGAGCCGAACGGGAGGTTCCGCACGACGGTGAAAACGGCCAGAACGGCCCCGATACCCCACCACAGCACCGGGGAGACCGAGAGGCGCATGGGGACGCCCCTGACGGCGCGAATCAGCCATACGGCCATGACGACGGCGAAGACGCCGTAGCCGATGACGGCCAGGGCGTTCGCGCCGAGGGCGGTGCCGAGCTCGCCGTGGACGACGGCGTGGGCGCTGCGCAGCCCGCCGCAGCCGGGGCAGTAGAGGCCGGTGAAGCGGAGCATCGGGCAGACCGGGTAGTGACCGGGTTCGTTGGGGTCGACCGTGCCGACGTACGCGAAGGCCGCCGCGACGGCGCCGAGCGTGCCGAGCGGTACGAGCAGCCGCCGGGCGAGCGGCCGGGGTGGCGGCGGGGCGTAGGGACCGTACGGGCCCGGGGCGCCGGGCGGGGCCCACGGGCCGGGCTGCGGTTCGGTGGCGGCTCCCGCCGCCGGCTTCACGTCCACCCGGTGATTCTCGCCCCTGACGCGCGAAGGCGCAGCCCCGTGTCGCGGGGCTGCGCCTTCGGAGTGAGCCGGGAGCGTCAGGCGCGGGCCTTGATGCTCGCGGTGGCGGCCTCACGGGCGGCCACGACGGCGGCCGACTGCTTCGGCATGCCGAGGCCCGCGATCTTCATGACGCCGCCGACGACACCGCCGAGGACGATGACGCCGACGCCGCCCCAGAAAGCGGGCACGTTGGCGGCCACCATGAAGACGCCGGCGATGCAGAAGCCGATGAAGGAGATGATGACACCGGTCCAGGCGGCCGGGGTGTGTCCGTGGGCGCTGCCCGCCATGAGTTGCTCCTCGTTGGTGTTGCTCGGTGGTGACGCCTCATTCTTCCGCACATGGGGGCGCGGAGATGAATCGGGGTGCCCGAACGATCACGCGTCGCGTCGCGGGCGCGCCGGTCAGTCGCTCCTGGTGGGGTCCTCGCCGCGGTCCAGCGCCTTCCACAGCTCCTCGGGCCGGTCCGGATCGGCGGCGGCGCCGCGGCGCGCCGCGCGCGGGGCGCCACCCCGCTCGTACCGGCCGCCCATCGCGGGCCACGCCTTGCCGTAGCGGAGGGCGAAGAGCCCGGCGGCCAGGATGAGGACGGCGCCCGCGGCGGTGACGTACGGCCAGACGGTGTGGCTGAGGCCCTGGACGGCGGCGGCGGTGTTGCCGCTGACGCGGGCCGCCTCGGCGTTCAGGGCGGCGCTGTCGGAGGCGCCGAGGAACGCGGCGAGGGCCGCTCCCGCGCCGCTGAGCGCGAGCAGGGCGGCGACCAGGGTGCGGCCGGTGCGGCGGACGGCGAAGACGGCGACGAGCGCGGCGAGGCCGACGATCGCGAGGGCGGTGGGGACGCCGGTGACGGTGCCGCCGTTGGCGTGCACCGGGACGGCGCCGCCGCCGACCGCCGCGGTGCCCTCGGCCCAGATCTGGCCCGTGGAGAGCAGCACGACGGTGGCTCCGAGGGCGCCGAGCAGGAGGGCCGCGGCGAGGCTGCGGCGGGCGCCCGAAGGGGAGGCGGCGCCGCCCGCGCGGGCGGCTCGGGGCTGGGGTACGGGTACGGCACTCACGTACCCCACTATCCCCTACCGGCCCGGCGCGCGTTCATCCGGTCGTGGTCATCCGGTTGGCCGTGTGGACGGCGCGGAGCACCGCGGCGGCCTTGTTGCGGCACTCGTTGTCCTCGGCGACCGGGTCGGAGTCGGCCACCACACCCGCTCCGGCCTGCACATACGCGGTGCCGTCGCGCAGCAGGGCGGTGCGGATGGCGATGGCGGTGTCGGAGTCCCCGGCGAAGTCGAGATACCCGACACATCCGCCGTAGAGGCCGCGCCGGGTCGGTTCGAGCTCCTCGATGATCTGCATCGCGCGGGGCTTGGGCGCGCCGGACAGCGTGCCGGCCGGGAAGCAGGCGGTGAGCACGTCGAAGGCGGTCCGGCCTTCGGCGACCCGGCCGGTCACGGTGGAGACGATGTGCATGACGTGCGAGTACCGCTCGATCGACATGAAGTCGACGACCTCGACGGAGCCCGGCTCGCAGACCCGGCCCAGGTCGTTGCGGCCGAGGTCGACGAGCATCAGGTGCTCGGCGCGCTCCTTGGGGTCGGCGAGCAGCTCCTCGGCGAGGTCGTGGTCCTCCTGCGGGGTGGCGCCGCGGTGCCGGGTGCCGGCGATCGGGTGGAGCATCGCGTGCCCGTCCTCGACCTTGACCAGCGCCTCGGGCGAGGAGCCGACGACGTCGAAGCCGTTCTCGAAGCGGAAGAGGTACATGTACGGGGACGGGTTGGTGGCCCGCAGCACCCGGTAGACGTCCAGGGCGCTCGCGGCGCACGGGGTCTCGAAGCGCTGCGAGGGCACCACCTGGAACGCCTCGCCCGCCCGGATGCGCTCCTTGATGTCCTCGACGGCGTCCTGGTAGGCCGGGCCGCCCCAGAGGGCCGAGAACTCCGGCAGCGCGGAGTCGGGCAGGGCGGCGGGGACGGTGGCGACGGGGCGGGCCAGGTCGGCCTCCATCGCGTCGAGGCGGGCGACGGCGCCCGCGTACGCCTCGTCGACGCCGGTCTCCAGGTCGTTGTGGTTGATCGCGTTGGCGATCAGCAGGACCGTGCCGTCCCAGTGGTCGAGGACGGCGAGGTCGCTGGTGAGCAGCATGGTGAGCTCGGGCAGCTTCAGGTCGTCGCCGCCGTGCTCGCCGATGCGCTCCAGGCGGCGGACGATGTCGTAGCCCAGGTAGCCGACCATGCCGCCGGTGAACGGGGGCATCCCGCCCGCGAGGTCGCGTGGCGTGTGCAGGGTCTCGACGGTGGCCTTGAGGGCGGCCAGCGGGTCGCCGTCGACGGGGACGCCGACCGGCGGGGTGCCGAGCCAGTGGGCCTCGCCGTCGCGGACGGTCAGGGTGGCGTCGCTGCGGACCCCGATGAAGGAGTAGCGGGACCAGCTGCGCCCGTTCTCCGCGGATTCGAGGAGGAAGGTGCCGGGGCGTTCGGCGGCGAGCTTGCGGTAGAGCCCGACCGGGGTGTCGCCGTCGGCGAGGAGCCTGCGGCTGACGGGGATGACGCGGCGGTCGGCCGCCAGCTTGCGGAAGTGCTCGAGATCCATGGCGCCAGACCCTACTCGGCCGCGAGGAGGACGTCGGCGTCGAAGCAGGTCCGGGCGCCGGTGTGGCAGGCGGCGCCGACCTGGTCGACCTTAACCAGCAGGGTGTCGGCGTCGCAGTCGAGCGCGACGGACTTGACGTGCTGGACGTGGCCGGAGGTGTCGCCCTTGACCCAGTACTCGCGGCGGCTGCGGGACCAGTAGGTGCAGCGGCCGGTGGTGAGGGTGCGGTGCAGGGCCTCGTCGTCCATCCAGCCGAGCATGAGCACCTCGCCGGTGTCGTACTGCTGGGCGATGGCGGGGACCAGGCCGTCCTCGCCGCGCTTGAGGCGGGCGGCGATGGCCGGGTCGAGGTCGCTGGGGGTGCGGGGCGTGCTGCTCATGCCGCCATTCTGCCGCGCGCGGCGGGCGGGCCCGGCGGTGCGTCCACTGGGCGGACGGGCGGGGGCCGCCGTACCCTGGCGAGCATGTCGACCCATGCCAAGCGTGAACGCCTTCTGCTCGCGGACCTGTTGGAGGCGGCCGGTCCGGACGCGCCGACGCTCTGCGAGGGCTGGCGGACCCGGGACCTGGCCGCCCATGTGGTGGTGCGCGAGCGCCGCCCGGACGCGGCGGCCGGTTCGCTGGTCCCGGCGCTGAAGTCCCGGCTGGAGCGGGTGCAGGCGGAGTTCGCCGAGAAGCCGTACGAGGAGCTGATCCAGCTCATCCGGACGGGTCCGCCGAAGCTCTCCCCGTTCACGATCAAGCAGGTGGACGAGGGCGCGAACGTGGTGGAGTTCTACGTCCACGCGGAGGACGTGCGCCGGGCGCAGCCGGACTGGTCGGCGCGCGAGCTCGACCCGGTGTTCTCGGACGCGCTCTGGTCGCGCCTGGAGAAGTCGGCCCGGCTGCTGGGCCGCAAGGCCCCGGTGGGCCTGGTGCTGCGGCGCCCGAACGGCCAGACGACGGTGGCGCACAAGGGCACCCCGGTGGTGACGGTCTCGGGCGAGCCGGGCGAGCTGACGATGTTCCTCTTCGGGCGGCAGGACGCGGCGAAGGTGGCGCTGGACGGCGAGCCGGAGGCCGTGGAGCGGCTGCACGACACGAAGCAGCTGGGGATCTGAGAAGCGGCACTTCCTGTACGGACCCGGCGCGGTCCCCGTAATGGGAAGTGCCCCTCTCTATCGCTGTCCCTATCCCTATCCCTGTCGCGTCAGCTCGGCCCGGCGGACCGCCGGGACGAGGAGCCCGTACGCCCCTGACAGGGCGCAGACGGACGCGCTCACGACGTACACGGGCCCGATGCCCCACAGGCCGATCGCCGCGCCCGTGAGCGGGAAGCTGAGCGGGGCGAGGCCGAGGGAGCACAGGCCGGCCACGGCGGTGACGCGGCCGAGGTAGGCGGGCTCGCAGTGGGTCTGGATGAGGGCGTTGCACAGCGCCCCGGAGAGCCCGGCGAAGAGGCCGATGGCGAGGCCGACGGCGACGGCGGCGGGCAGGGACGCCGTGAAGGCGAGGGCGCCGATGGCGACGGCCCCCAGGGTCATGGTCCAGCCGCTGACGGCCCCCGCGCGGGGCACGTGGCCCCGCACGGCGAGGAGCAGGGAGGCGGCGCCCGCGCCGGTGCCGAAGCCGGCGAGGATCCAGCCGATGCCGGCGGCGCCCCAGCCGCGCTGCTCCGCCAGGAGCGCGAGGCCGACGTTGAGGGGCCCGGCGAAGCCGAGGTCGCTGAGCAGCACGATGACGATCAGCGGGCCGAGGACGCGGTGGCGGCGCAGGTGGCGCAGCCCGTCGGCGAGGTCGCCGAGGGCGGTGCCCGCGCGGGCACCCTCGTCGGCGGGCAGGGCCCGCAGCCGCAGGGTGCACAGCAGCGGGACGGACAGGGCGAAGAGCACCCCGGCGGCGCCGAAGGCGGTGGCGGGGCCGCCGAGGGCGACGGCGAGGCCGCCGAGCGGGCCGCCGAGGACGGCGCCACAGCGGTACGCGAGGCCGCGCAGCCCCTGGAGCCGGGCGAGCTGGTCCGGGGCGGCGATGCGGGGCGGCAGGGCGCCGACGGCGGGCAGGAACAGGGCGTCGACGACGCCGAAGACGAGGGCGGCGGCGGCGAGCGCCCAGAGGCCGGGCGCGGCGACGAGGAGCGCGGCGGCGAGGCCGAGGACGAGGAGGGAGCGGGCCGTGTCGGAGCCGATGACGACGCGGCGGGGGCCGAGGCGGTCGGCGATCACTCCCCCGCCGAGCATGAGCAGCGCGCGGGGCACGGCGCTGACGGCCATGACGAGTCCGGCCTGGGCGGGGGTGCCGGTGCTGACGGCGGTCCAGGACAGGGCGAGGTAGAAGACGCTGTCGCCGAGGGTGGAGGCGGTGTAGGCGCCGACCCAGCGCAGCACGTTGGGGTCGCGGTGGGCGGGCCGGACGGGGGCCGGGGCGGTCGTCGTGGCGGTCACCGGGTCAGCCTCTGTAGGGGAAGCCGAAGAGGTGGACGGCGACGTTCTCGCGCCCTTCGGTCTCGCCCGCGGCCTCGGCGGCGCGGGACGCCTCGTCGTACTTCCGCACGACGGCGTCGAGCTCGGCGCCGAGGGCGGCCAGTTCGGCGGCGGTCAGCCGGGGCAGCCACTCGGAGCTCACCGAGGCGGCCCGCCACTCCTCGGACCAGGTGTGCCGCTCGTCGAGGAAGCGGCCGAGCATCTCGCTCCGCTGGGCGTTGACGGCGCGGCCGAACGCGGCGGTCGCGGCGACGAGTTCGGGCGCGTCCCGGACGTCCTCCTCGTGGATGCTGAAGCCGTAGGAGCTGGGCCGCCACCACCGCTCGCGGCCGTCGGCGGACTGCGCCTCGGCCTCCTCGATGAGGCCGTGCTCGGCCAGTTTGCGCAGGTGGTAGCTGACCAGCGAGACGGCCTCGTCGACCTGGTCGGCGAGCTGCGAGGCGGTGGCGGTGCGGGCGACGAAGAGGGCGCGGTAGAGGCGCATCCGCAGCGGGTGGGAGATGGCTTTGAGGGTGCCGAGATCGGTGATCCGGCGGTTCTCCGACGAGGTCATGCCGGAACCCTAGATAGGAAGGAAAACTTGCGCAATGAAAATTGCACAACTAATCCTTCGTATCGAAGGAAAGAGAAGGGCCCCCGGGATCCCCGGGGGCCCTCCAAAGCATCCCGCCTAACGGACCTGCCGGCCCGCCTCCCTCAGCGCCTGCTTGACCTCGCCGATCCGCAGGTCGCCGAAGTGGAAGACCGAGGCCGCGAGCACCGCGTCCGCGCCCGCGTCGACGGCCGGCGCGAAGTCGGCCAGCTTGCCGGCGCCGCCGGAGGCGATCACCGGCACGGTCACGTGCCTGCGTACCGCCTCGATCATCTCCGTGTCGTAGCCGTCCTTGGTGCCGTCCGCGTCCATCGAGTTGAGCAGGATCTCCCCCGCGCCCAGCTCGGCGGCCCGGTGCGCCCACTCGACGGCGTCCATGCCGGTGCCCCGGCGCCCGCCGTGCGTGGTGACCTCGAAGGAGCCGGACTCGGTGCGCCGCGCGTCGACCGACAGGACGAGCACCTGCCGCCCGAAGCGCTCGGCGATCTCGCGGATCAGCTCGGGGCGGGCGATGGCGGCCGTGTTCACGCCCACCTTGTCCGCGCCGGCCCGCAGCAGCTTGTCGACATCCTCGGCGGAGCGCACCCCGCCGCCGACGGTCAGCGGGATGAAGACCTGCTCGGCGGTGCGGCGCACCACGTCGTAGGTGGTCTCCCGGTCGCCGGAGGAGGCGGTGATGTCGAGGAAGGTCAGCTCGTCGGCGCCCTCGGCGTCGTACAGCTTGGCCATCTCGACGGGGTCGCCCGCGTCCCGCAGGTTCTGGAAGTTGACGCCCTTGACGACCCGGCCGTTGTCCACGTCCAGGCAGGGGATCACGCGTACGGCGAGACTCACGCGGTCCCTCCCTCGGTGCCGGCCGGGCGGTACGCCTCGACCTCGACCTCGACGACCAGGCGGGGGTCGACGAAACCGGAGACGATGATCATGGAGGCGGCGGGGCGGACCGTGTCGAAGAGCTCCTTGTGGGCCCGGCCGACCTCGTCCACGTCCCGCGCGTGGGTGATGTACATGCGGGTGCGGACGACGTGCTCGGCGCCCAGACCCAGCTGCTTCAGGGCGTCGAAGGCGACGTTGAAGGAGTTGACGGTCTGCTCGTACGGACCGCCGTCGGCGATCGCGCCGCCGACCACGGAGGTGCAGCCGGCGACCAGGACGGTCCCGTTCGGCAGCTCCACCGCGCGGGAGTAGCCGAACTGCTCCTCCCAGGGGGCGCCGGTCACGACCTTGCGCACGGAGTCGCTCATGCGGTCGCCACCGCCTTGAGGGCCTCCTCCAGGGTGAACGCCTTCGCGTACAGCGCCTTGCCGACGATCGCGCCCTCGACACCCAGCGGGACCAGGCCCGACAGGGCGCGCAGGTCGTCCAGCGAGGAGACGCCGCCCGAGGCGACGACCGGCTTGTCGGTGGCCGCGCAGACGTTCTTCAGGAGCTCCAGGTTGGGGCCCGCCAGCGTGCCGTCCTTGGCGATGTCGGTGACCACGTACCGGGCGCAGCCCTCCGCGTCGAGCCGGGCCAGCGTCTCGTACAGGTCGCCGCCGTCGCGGGTCCAGCCCCGGCCGCGCAGGGTGGTGCCGCGCACGTCCAGGCCGACCGCGATCTTGTCGCCGTGCTCGGCGATGACCTTGGCGACCCACTCGGGGGTCTCCAGGGCGGCCGTACCCAGGTTGACGCGGGTGCAGCCGGTGGCGAGCGCGGCGGCCAGCGTGGCGTCGTCGCGGATGCCGCCGGAGAGCTCGACCTTGATGTCCATGGCCTCGGTGACCTCGCGGACCAGCTGCCGGTTGTCGCCGGTGCCGAAGGCGGCGTCCAGGTCGACCAGGTGCAGCCACTCGGCGCCGGAGCGCTGCCAGGCGAGGGCGGCCTCCAGGGGCGAGCCGTAGGAGGTCTCCGTGCCGGACTCGCCGTGCACCAGCCGGACGGCCTGGCCGTCGCGGACGTCGACGGCGGGAAGGAGTTCGAGCGCGCTGGTCACAGGGTTCCGATCCAGTTGGTGAGGAGCTGGGCGCCGGCGTCGCCGGACTTCTCGGGGTGGAACTGGGTGGCCCACAGGGCACCGTTCTCCACCGCGGCGACGAACGGCTCGCCGTGGGTGGTCCAGCTCACCTTGGGGGCGCGGATGTGCGGGTTGCCGATCTCCAGCTCCCACTCGCGCACCCCGTAGGAGTGCACGAAGTAGTAGCGGGTGTCCGCGTCGAGCCCGGCGAAGAGCTCGCTGCCCTCGGGCGCGTCGACCGTGTTCCAGCCCATGTGGGGCACGACGGGCGCCTTCAGCGGCTCGACCGAGCCGGGCCACTCGTCGAGCCCCTCGGTCTCCACGCCGTGCTCGATGCCGCGGGCGAAGAGGATCTGCATCCCGACGCAGATGCCCATGACCGGACGCCCGCCGGAGAGCCGGCGCCCGATGATCCAGTCGCCGCGGGCCGCCTTCAGGCCCTCCATGCAGGCGGAGAAGGCGCCGACGCCGGGGACCAGCAGCCCGTCGGCGTTCATGGCGCGCTCGTAGTCGCGGGTGATCTCGACGTCGGCGCCGACCCGGGCCAGGGCCCGCTCGGCGGAGCGCACGTTGCCGAAGCCGTAGTCGAAGACGACGACCTTCTTGGAGCCGGTCACGCTCATGACCACACGTCCAGCCGCAGCAGACCGGCCGTCAGGCACATGACCGCGCCGAAGGACAGCAGCACGATGAGGCCCTTGGGCATCTTCTGCTTGACGAAGGAGTAGATGCCGCCGAGCAGGAACAGCCCGACGACGATCAGGATGGTGGAGAGGCTGTTCACGGTTACAGCGCGCCCTTCGTGGAGGGGAGGATCCCGGCGGCGCGCACATCCCGCTCGGAGGCGTAGCGCAGGGCGCGGGCGAGGGCCTTGAACTGGCACTCGACGATGTGGTGGGCGTTTCGCCCGTACGGCACGTGGACGTGCAGGGCGATCTGCGCCTGGGCGACGAAGGACTCCAGGATGTGCCGGGTCATCGTCGTGTCGTAGGAGCCGATCATCGGCGCCATGTTCTCGGGCTCGGTGTGCACCAGGTAGGGGCGGCCGGAGAGGTCGACGGTGACCTGGGCGAGCGACTCGTCCAGCGGGACGGTGCAGTTGCCGAAGCGGTAGATGCCGACCTTGTCGCCGAGGGCCTGCTTGAAGGCGGCGCCGAGGGCGAGGGCGGTGTCCTCGATGGTGTGGTGCGAGTCGATGTGGAGGTCGCCGTCGGTCTTCACGGTCAGGTCGAACAGACCGTGCCGGCCGAGCTGGTCCAGCATGTGGTCGTAGAACCCGACCCCGGTCGACACGTCGACCTTGCCGGTGCCGTCGAGGTCGATCTCGACGACGACGGAGGTCTCCTTGGTGGTGCGCTCCACGCGGCCTACGCGGCTCATGCGTCCTGCTCCTTCTTCAACTCACGAACCGCGTCGAGGAACGCGTCGTTCTCTTCGGGGGTGCCCGCGGTGACCCGCAGCCAGCCCGGTACGCCGTTGTCCCGGACCAGGACGCCCCGGTCGAGGATCTTCCGCCAGGCCGCGTGGGAGCCCTCCGCTCCGGCGAAGCGGCCGAACTGGACGAAGTTGGCGTCGGAATCGGTGACCTCGTAGCCGAGGCCCCGCAGCTCGGTGACGAGGCGGTCGCGCTCGGCCTTGAGCTGCTCGACGTACCCGAGGAGGGTGTCGGTGTGCTCCAGGGCGGCGAGCGCGGTGGCCTGGGTGACGGCCGACAGGTGGTACGGCAGGCGCACCAGCTGGACGGCGTCGACGACGGCGGGGTGGGCGGCGAGGTAGCCCAGGCGCAGTCCGGCGGCGCCGAACGCCTTGGACATGGTCCGGGAGACCACCAGGTTCGGGCGGCCCTCGATGAGGGGCAGCAGCGAGGCGCGGTGGCTGAACTCGACGTACGCCTCGTCGACGACCACCAGCGAGGGCTTGGCGGCCTGCGCGGCCTCGTACAGCGCGAGCACCGTCTCGGCCTCGACCGCCGTCCCGGTGGGGTTGTTGGGCGAGGTGACGAAGACGACGTCCGGCGCGTGCTCGGCGATGGCCCGCTCGGCCGCCGCGAGGTCGATGGTGAAGTCCTCGTTGCGGGGGCCGGAGATCCAGCCGGTGCCGGTGCCGCGGGCGATCAGGGCGTGCATGGAGTACGAGGGCTCGAAGCCGATCGCGGTGCGGCCGGGTCCGCCGAAGGTCTGGAGCAGCTGCTGGAGCACCTCGTTGGAGCCGTTGGCGGCCCACACGTTGCCCATGGTGACGGGGTGCCCGCCGGTACGGGTGAGGTAGCGGGCGAGCTCGGTGCGCAGCTCGACGGCGTCCCGGTCGGGGTAGCGGTTGAGGCCGCGGGCGGCCTCGGCGACCCGCTCCGCGATCCGGGCCACCAGGGCCTCGGGCAGCGGGTACGGGTTCTCGTTGGTGTTCAGCTGGACGGGGACGTCGAGCTGGGGCGCGCCGTACGGGGACTTGCCCTTCAGCTCGTCGCGGACGGGGAGTTCGTCCCAGGGGGAACGGTCGGGGTCGCCGGCCTGGTCGTACGAGGTCACTTGCTCTCCGGCACCTTCCACCCGAACCGGGCCTTGATCGCCGCGCCGTGCGCGGGCAGGTCCTCCGCCTCCGCGAGGGTCACCACGTGGTGGGCGACCTCGGCGAGCGCGTCGCGCGTGTAGTCGACGATGTGCACGCCGCGCAGGAAGGACTGCACGGACAGCCCCGAGGAGTGGCAGGCGCAGCCGCCGGTGGGCAGCACGTGGTTGGAGCCTGCGCAGTAGTCGCCGAGGGAGACCGGCGCCCAGGGGCCGACGAAGATCGCGCCCGCGTTGCGGACCCGGTCGGCGACGGCGGCGGCGTCGGCGGTCTGGATCTCCAGGTGCTCGGCGCCGTAGGCGTCGACGACCCGCAGGCCGTCCGCCAGGTCCGCGACCAGGACGATCGCGGACTGGCGGCCGGCCAGCGCGGGGACGATCCGGTCGTCGACGTGCTTGGAGACGGCGACCTGGGCCTTGAGCTCGGCCTCGACGGCCTCGGCGAGCTCCGCGGAGGCGGTGACGAGGACGGAGGCGGCCATCGGGTCGTGCTCGGCCTGGCTGATCAGGTCGGCGGCGACGTGCACCGGGTCGGCGGTGGTGTCGGCGAGGACGGCGATCTCGGTGGGGCCGGCCTCGGCGTCGATGCCGATGCGGCCCTTGAGGAGGCGCTTGGCGGCGGCGACGTAGATGTTGCCGGGCCCGGTGACCAGGTTGACGGGGGCGCAGCCGGGCGCCTCGGGGGTGCCCTCGGTCCCGTACGCGAACATGGCGACGGCCTGGGCGCCGCCGGCGGCGTAGACCTCGTCGACGCCGAGCAGGGCGCAGGCGGCCAGGATCGTCGGGTGCGGCAGCCCGCCGAACTCGCGCTGGGGCGGCGAGGACACGGCGATGCCCTCGACCCCGGCCTCCTGGGCGGGGACGACGTTCATCACGACGGACGACGGGTACACCGAACGCCCGCCCGGCACGTACAGGCCGACGCGCTCGACGGGGATCCACTTCTCGGTGACGGTGCCGCCGGGCACGACCTGGGTGGTGTGGGTGGTGCGGCGCTGGGCGCGGTGGACCAGGCGGGCGCGCCGGACGGACTCCTCCAGGGCGGCGCGGACGGCCGGGTCGAGCTCGTCGAGGGCGCGGGTGAGCTCCTCGGCGGGCACGCGCAGGCTCTCGACGCGGACGCCGTCGAACTTCTCCCCGTAGTCGATCACCGCTGCGGCGCCATGATGCCGGACGTCCTCGCAGATGGGCCGCACCTTCTCCAGGGCGGCTTCCACGTCGAACTCGGCACGGGGCAGCAGGTCGCGCAGGGCGGCACCCTCGGGGAGGGCCGCGCCGCGCAGATCGATTCGAGAGATCACGGGTCAATTCTCGCAGACGGCCCAGAGCCCCGGACGCCCGTATCACTGGCTGATACGGGCCACTCTGGCGTCTTGTCGCCACTCCTGACCGTTAGCGTTCAGTCCGTCACTCAGCGGGAAGAACGGCTGTACGAATCCGGGAAACGGAGTCGTGGGAAGCGAGGGGGCGGCAGTGACCGAGCCGCGCGTGGACGACGGGGTGCCCGAGGGCCTGACCGGCCCGGAGCGCTACATGTGGCGGGCGTTCAGGATCGGCAAGGCATGTGATCTCAGGGAGGGGGTCGCGGAGCGGGACGACCCGTTCGACCGGCAGCGCGTCTGGGGCGCGGAGCGCAGCGTGCGGGCCGAGGTGGTGGCGCTGCTGCTGCTCGACGGACCGCAGGCCCGGTCCGGGCGTGTCGCGGCCCTGAAGCTGCGCGGCGCGCGGATCACGGGGGTGCTCAACCTGGCGGGCGGCACGATAGGCCCGTACGTGGAGCTGAACGGCTGCCGCTTCGACGGCGAGGTGGTGCTGCCGGAGGCCCACTTCGGGACGCTGCGGATCATCGAGTGCGCGATACCCCGCCTGGAGGCCGCCCGGCTGCACACGGCCGGCGACCTCCACCTGCCGCGCTGCCGGGTGGAGCGGGGCATCCGCCTGACGGACGCGCAGATCGGCACGGACCTGCTGATCAACCAGATCCGGGTGTGGCCGGACCGGCGCGGCCGGGCGATCACGGCGGACGGCCTGGCGGTCGCCCAGGACCTCCAGGCGGAGCTGATCGAGACGCACGGGGAGGTGAGCCTGCGCGGGGCGAAGGTCGGCGTGTCGCTGAGCCTGCGGGGCAGCGTGCTGCGCGGCGCCCAGCAGCGCCGCGCGCTGAACGCGCCGCAGCTCACGGTCGAGCGCACCCTCTATCTGAACGCCGCCTGGGTCTACGACGCCTCCGGCGACGCGACGGCGACCCCGCCGTACGGGGTGACCCCCTCCCAGGGCGCCCGCCGCAAACCGGTGGAGTGCCACGGCGGGGTGCGGCTCGACGACGGGCGGTTCGGCGACTCGCTGGACCTGCACTACGCCCGCTTCCTGCTGGACGGCGCGCGCCGCGAGGAGCTGTCGCTGCGCCGCATCGTCACCCCGGAGCTCCGCTTCAACGGCGAACGCCCGGAGGAGGGCAGGGTCGTCCTCAACGGGGCGAAGGTGGTGACCCTGATCGACCTCTCCACCAGCTGGCCGGGCCCCGGCGGCCTGGCGCTGAGCGGCTTCGTCTACGAGAACCTCGTGCCGTACGGGCACTTCCCGCTGAGCAGACGCCTGGAGTGGGTGGCGTCGGCGACCCCGGAGTACGCGCCGGAGCCGTACGAGCGGCTGGCGGCGGTGCTGCGCAACAGCGGGGAGGACGCCGACGCGCGGGTGGTGCTGCTCGCCAAGCAGCGCCGCCGCCGGGAGACCCTGCCCCTGGCGGGCAAGCTGTGGGGCTACGTCCAGGACCTCGCGGTGGCGTACGGCTACCGCCCGGGCCGGGCGCTGGTGTGGATGGCGGTGCTGTGGGCGGCGGGCGCCTACGCGTTCGCCCACTACGACCCGGTCCCCCTGAAACAGGGCGAGGCCCCCACGTGGAACGCCACCCTCTACGCCCTGGACGTGCTGCTCCCGGTGATCGACCTGGGCCAGGTCGGCTACTGGCGGATGGCGGGCTTCTGGCAGTGGGCGTCGACGGTGCTGATCCTGCTGGGCTGGGTGCTGGCGACCACGGTGGCGGCGGGCGCGTCCCGCCTCCTGAGACGCGGCTGAGAACCCACCCGCAACCCCCTCTTCCTTTACACACTCTTGACTGGCCCGGGGACAACCTTCCAGCCGCCACCAAGTCTTCACAGTCCCCCACTGGCGCGGCTCTCACCTGCGCTTTTCAATGTTTTGCACCATGTCATTGCTCCGCGCCCTGAGGGGCACCGCCCGGATGCTCCGGCACGCCCCGCGGCTGGCCGCCGGCCTCCCGCCGGACGATGACGTGCTGCTGGACGCGCCGGACACCCGGATGGCGCCGGCGCTGGTCGCCGCGGCCCTCGGCGACCCGGAACCGGCGGCGAAGCTCCTCGCCACCACCCGGGACGCGGCCGACTGGGAGGACCGCGACCGCTGCGTGACGCGCCTGAGCACCTTCGCGTACAGCAGGGACGCCTGGCTGCGGCACTGGCTCTCGGCCACCCCGGACGACCCGGACGCCCTCCTCGTGGCGGCCCAGCTCGCGGTGCGGCGCGCCTGGGAGTCGCCGGCCAGGGCGGAGCGGCTGCGTGAGCTGGACCCGCTGATCGACGCGGCGGCCGAGGCGGCGCCGCGGGACCCGGTGCCGTGGCGGCTGGCGCTGGACCACGCGCGGGGCGCGCACGCCGGGCACAGCCGCTTCGAGGCGCTGTGGGAGCAGGCCGTGCGCCGCGCCCCGCACCACTACGGCTGCCATGTGGCGGCCCTCAAGTACCTGTCGGCGCAGTGGTACGGCTCGCACCGGGAGTGCTTCGACTTCGCCGAGCAGGCGGCGGAGGACGCGCTGCCCGGCTCCCTGGTGCAGACCCTGCCGGTCCGGGCGGCCTTCGCCCAGCTCCTCGCGGGCCCGGACCACGGGGTGCCGGCCGGGCGGCTGGACGCGGCGGCGGACCGGGCGCTGGCCCGCTCCGCGGACGCGCCGTGGCCACCGGAGACCCGCAACCTCCTGGTGCGCGTCCTCGTGCACCGTTCCCGCTGGCACGAGGCCCTGGCGGAGTTCGCCCGGATCGGCACCCTGGCCACCTCGTTCCCCTGGAGCGCCCAGGCGGAGGACCCGCTGCGGGCCTTCCTGGAGGCCCGGAGCACCACGGTCCGGGAGGCCGCCCGCCGCACCCGGCTGCGCGAGGGCGCCCGGACAGGTAGTGACGGCCCGGACGCCCATTACGCTTGACCGCTGTGACCACAGCTCGCCTGCCCCTGTTCCCGCTCAACGCGGTGCTGTTCCCGGGCCTCGTGCTGCCCCTGAACGTCTTCGAGCAGCGTTATCGCGCCATGATGCGCGAGCTGCTGAAGACCGACGACTCCGAGCCGCGGCGCTTCGCGGTGGTGGCGATCCGGGACGGCCGGGAGGTCGCGCCGACGGCGCCGGGCCTGCCGGACCAGACCGCGCTGCCGGAGAAGGGCCCCACGGCCGGCTTCGGCCCCGACCCGATCCAGGCGTTCCACCGGGTGGGCTGCATCGCCGACGCGGCCCAGATCCGGGAGCGCCCGGACGGCGGCTTCGAGGTGATGGCCACGGGCACGACCCGGGTGAAGCTGCTGTCGGTGGACTCCGGAGGCCCGTTCCTGACCGCGGAGCTGGAGGAGATCCCGGAGGAGCAGGGCGACGAGGCCGAAGCCCTGGCCGAGGGCGTCCTGCGGGCCTTCAGGAACTACCAGAAGCGACTCGCGGGCGCCCGCGAGCGCTCCCTGACCACGACCGAACTGCCGGACGACCCGTCCGTCGTGTCGTACCTGGTCGCGGCCGCGGCCGTCCTGGACACCCCGTCGAAGCAGCGCCTGCTCCAGGCACCGGACACGGCGACGCGGCTGCGCGAGGAGCTGGCGCTGCTGCGCAAGGAGACGGCGGTCCTGCGCCACCTCCCGTCCCTGCCCGCGGTGGAGCTGACCCGCACCCCCACCAGCCCGAACTAGGACAGGTCATGGCCAAGAAAGAAAAGAAGCCAGGCGGCACCCCGGCAACGGTGGCACTGACGACGACAGGCACCCCGTTCACCCTGCACGCGTACGAGCACGACCCGGCGAGCCCGTCGTACGGCGAGGAGGCGGCGCGGGCCATGGGCGTGGAGCCGACCCGGGTGTTCAAGACCCTGGTGGCGGACGTGGACGGCGAGCTGACGGTGGCCGTGGTCCCCGTGGCGGGCCAGCTGGACCTGAAGGCGCTGGCGGCGGCGGTAGGGGGCAAGAAGGCCGCGATGGCGGACCCGGCGGCGGCCGAGCGCACGACGGGCTACGTACGGGGCGGCATCTCCCCCCTGGGCCAGCGCAAGCGCCTGCGCACGGTCCTGGACAGCTCGGCGGAGGAACACACGACCATCTGCGTCTCGGCGGGCCGCAGGGGCCTGGAAGTGGAACTGACCCCGCAGGCTCTGGCCCACCTGACCAGCGCGACCCTGGCCCCCATCGGCCGCAGCTGAAAGACGACGCGAGCGGGCGCCGTGGAGGGGGCCGCGTTCCGGACGTAAAGCGTGATTTGCGGCGCGGAACGCGGCCCCGAGCCATCAGGAGCTCCAGGCTCCGCGCCGTAAATCATGCAGTCCGGAACGCGGCCCCCTCCACGGCGCCCGCGCCGCCCCCGCGCACCGCCTCAGACGGTGGGCAACGGCGGCCAGCCCTCGTCCTCGGGCTCAGGGTCACGGACCCCGAAGAGCGCGGTCAGCCCGAGGTGCACGATCATCGCGGCGATGGGCCAGGCGAGCATGGCGGCGGCGGCCATGTTGAGCTCCAGGGGCGCCTGGAAGTCGACGTTGGGCCCGACGGCCTTGGCGTGGGCGACGACGTCCCGCTCGGGCCCGAGGGAGATCCCCACCCACCAGGCGAGCAGCGACCCGAGCACACCGCCCACGGCGAGCCCGAGCACCAGCGCGACCCCACCGTGCCGGTGCACGAGGAAGACGACGAGGGCGGCGACGGCGCCGAAGCCGAGCGCGAGGAGCACGAAGGTCCCGTCGATCCCGATCGCGGCCTCCCCCTCGCTGTTGCGCAGGAAGACGGCCTTGCCGTCCGAGATGAGGGTGACGCGCGGGGCGAGCCACAGCCAGAGCAGCCCGAGCAGGGCACCGACGACGCCGGAGACGACGGCCACGACGGCGGCCTGCCGCAGTTCGGTCGCGGTGCTGGGGGCGCCGTCCGGAGCGGCGTCCGCGGGGTAGGGCGCGGGCCACTGGGAGTCGTGCGGCGGCTGGTGGGGCGGCGTCAGAGGTGCGGTCACCCCGCCATCGTGCCAGGTGTGGCTGTGGGCCGCCTCAGCGGACCGCCGCCCGCCGGTAGGCCCAGGTGGCGACGGCCAGCGACAGCACCCCGACGGCACCGCAGATGCCGAGATCGAGACAGACGGCCGCCCAGTCGGGCCGCGAGTCGAAGGTCCGGGCGAGCGCCTCGACACCGTACGTGGAGGGCAGCAGGTCCCGCGCCCAGCCGATGGGCCCGGGCAGCCGCTCGGCGGGCAGCACCCCGAGCAGCAGCGCGGCGGACATGCCGAGCTGCCCGAGCAGGGTGGCGAGCTCCGGCCGCGGCGCGAGCAGCCCGAGCGCGGCGCCGAGCCCGGCGAGGGCGGCGCCGGAGAGCGGCACGACGGCGGCGAGGATCCACAGGTTCCCGAGCGGCAGCCCGAAGAGCACGGATCCGGCGACGGCGGTGACGACGGTGCCGGGCACGGTGAAGGAGGCGTACGCCCCGGCGGCGCCGAGCACGACGGCGGCGGGCGGCACGGGCAGGGTGGCGTAGTGGTCGAGCCCGCCGCCGGCCCGGAGCTGCCCGAAGTACTGGGCGAGCAGGTTGAGCGCGACGAAGGCGACGACGAGCACGGCGGACCCGGCGACGACGGCCCGCGCCTCGGAGCCCCCGTCGACGACCCCCCGCATCAGGACCATGATCCCGACGGACTGGAAGGTGGCGACGAAGAGCAGCGGGATCCGGGAGACCCGGGCGCGCGAGAGCTGCGCGCGGTAGACGGCGGCGAGGGAGGGCCACAGTCTGGCGCGGGGCGCGAGGGGCGCGGCGTCGTGGTCCTCGGCGTCCCGGGCGGGCTCGTGGCCGAGGGCGGCGGCGGGCAGGACCTCCGCGGGCAGGGTGCTCAACTCGTACGGCTCCTGACATGCGACACGGGCGTCACGCCTTCACCAGTCCCCGGTTCTCGCCGCCGAGCGCGAGGTACACGTCCTCCAGGCTCGGCGTGGCCAGCGTGAAGTCGTCGAGGGCGGCGAAGGCGGCGCCGCCGGTGACGGCGGCGACCGCCGCGCGGGCCTCGTCGGGGGCGAGCCGCAGCGTCCAGCGCCGCCCGGTCTCCTGGGCGGCGGGGCGCAGCGCGGCGACCTCGGGGAGGTCGAGGGGCGCCCGCTCGCGCCAGACGAGGTCGACGCGGACCTCCCCGGCGACGCGCTCCTTGAGCCCGGCGGGGGTGTCGCAGGCGATGACCCGGCCGCGGTCGATGACGGCGACGCGGTCGAGGACGGTCTCGGCCTCGATGACGTTGTGGGTGACGAGCAGCACGGTGGCGCCGCGTTCGGCGCGCCGCCGGTCGACGGCGGCCCAGACGGCCCGGCGGGCGACGGGGTCCATGCCGGTGGTGGGCTCGTCGAGGACGAGGACGGGCCGTTCGCCGACGAGGGCGGCGGCGACGCAGGCGAGCCGGCGCTGTCCGCCGGAGAGCTTCTTGAGGGGGCGCCCGGCGATCTCGGCGAGTCCGAGTTCGTCGAGTACGGCGTCGCGCTCGGCGCGGGCCGCGCGGGCGTCGAGTCCGCGCAGCCGCGCGGTGGTCTCGGCGGCGAGGGCGACGGTGAGCTCGTCGAGCGCGGTGGACTCCTGGCCGAGGTGGGCGAGGAGGCGGGAGGCGCGCTCGGGGTGGCGTACGAGGTCGTGGCCGAGCATCCGGACGGTGCCGGAGTCGGGGCGCATGAGTCCGGTGAGCTGGCGGACGAGGGTGGACTTGCCGGCGCCGTTGGGTCCGAGCAGCCCGAAGATCTCACCGCCGGCCACGTCGAGGCTGATCCCGTCGGTGGCCCGGACCTCGGGGGTCGCGGGGGCTCCGCGTCTGCCGCGCGTGGCGGGGTACGTCTTGACCAGATCCCGCACCACGCACACCGTACTCACGAGGGATGAGCCTACGGGGTCCCCCGGCTCTCCTCGGGCGCGGGGGCGTGTTGGGCGGCGGCGTGGACGTCGATCTCGCGCCAGAACCCCGCCCGGATGGCGTAGCGGTCGTGCTCGTCGATCTGGTCGTCCTTGTGGGCGAGGAGCCCGAAGCGTGCGGCGTAGCGGAGGAGTTCCCCGTCGATGCGGTGCGGGATGCGCGGGTACATGACGGCGAGCTTCTGGACGTGGCCGGGTTCGGGGAGCCGGTCGAGCCAGCGGCGGGCGAAGACCTGGCCGACCTCGTAGGGGTCGCCGCCGACGGTGGTGATGTCCTCCTCGCGGTCGGCCCAGCGCTGCTCGGCGCTGGTGAGCTGGGCGAGGGTGGGCAGGACGGCGGTCTCGGCGGGTTCGCCGAGGGGGGCGGCGGGGCGGTCGATCCAGCCCTTGTCGGAGGACCAGCGGAGGGTGGCGCCGTTGGCCCCGTTGGCGCCGTTGGCCCCGTTGGCCCCGTTGACGTGGGGGGCGGCGGGCGCGGCGGGCCCGCGCAGGGCGGCGAGGTCCTTGGGCGTGGGGACGGTCTTGGCGGAGGCGGGCGCGGGGATGGCGGACCCGTTGACGCCGTCGGCGCCGACGGTGTCCGCTCCGGCGGGCCCGCCCGCGTCGGCGCGGGCGGGGTCGGCGCGGGCGGGGTCGTGGCCGACGGCGGCCGCGGCGGCGGCCCGTTCGGCGGAGGCGGCGAGGGCGGATTCGGGCAGCGGCGCGGAGAGGATGGCGGCGATCTCGGGGCGGGGCGCGGGCGGCGGGGCGCAGAGCCCGCTGAGGTCGCGGGCGCGGACGGCCCGGGTGATCCAGGCCCGGTCGAGGACGCTGCGCTCGTCGGCCTCGGCGACGAGGTCCTCGGACTGGTTGTAGTCGCCGTCGGCTGCCTGGACGGCCCAGAGGTGGACGGCGACGCCGTGTTCCTTGGCGGACATGAGGCCGGGGAGGAGGTCGCCGTCGCCGGTGACGAGCACGATGTCGGAGCAGGCGCGGTTGCGGGCGAGCTCGGTGAGCTCGGTGTGCATGGCGGCGTCGACGCCCTTCTGGGCCCAGCGCCCGTCGCTGCGGGTGAGGGCGCCGAGCCGGACGGTGACCCGGGGCATCACGCGGAGCCTGCGGTGCTCGGGCTGGGGCACCCGGTCGGGCGCGCCGTCGAACCAGTAGATCCGCAGCAGCGGCTGCGCGGTGTCGGCCTCGGCGCGCTCGCGGAGCTGCCGGATCAGCGCGGCGTGGTCGACGGTGATCCGTGAGCGGGCGGGCTCCCCGGCGAGGAGGCTGGCGGCGGCGCCCAGCAGATAGCCGGCGTCCACCAGGACGACGCAGCGGTCCACGTGTTCCACCCTCTTTCGGGAACCTCGGGATCGGAAGTGCTCCAGGTTGCTCCGAGTCTGCCCGACGGCGCCGATGGAGAGGTCCGGAACTGGATCATCGGCGTGGCGGATCTCACTCAGGGGCCCCGATTACGGTCCGTAATGATCCAAAATGCGGTGCTTCACGCCCTATGTGAGTCTGACAGCGGCCCCGGCCCACACCCCCCTTGAGGAGGCATCACCCCATGGCCAAGAACCGAAAGCAGGACCGCAGTCAGCAGCAGCGCGGCTCGCAGGCCGAGCGCGGCCGGCAGCAGGCGCAGGCGTCCGCGATGGAGTCCCAGGCCGAGCAGCGCGCCACCCAGGTCACGCCGGGCGACATGGCGCGCAAGGGCCGCCAGAAGCGCTTCGGGCACAACTGACGGAAGCACGGCAAAGGGGCGCGCCCGTGACGACGGGCGCGCCCCTTGCGCGTGGGTGGAGGTCCTATCCGGCCAGGCAGGCCGGCCCGAGCAGCACCTTCAGATCGCCGAACAGCGCCGGATCGGGCTGCACCCGGTGCCGGTCGAGCCGGAGCACGGTGGTGGAGCGGGGTCCCTGGAGCCTGATGCGGACCTCGGTGTTGCCCCGGTGGTGCTTGAGGATCTCGCCGAGCCTGCTGACCATCGGCGGGGTGACCTTGACGGTGGGGATGGTGAGGATCACCGGGGCGTTGGTCCCGGCGTTGGAGAGGTCGGGGACCATGAGCTCCATGGCGACCAGCCGCGGGATGTCCTCGCGCTTGTCGAGCCGCCCCTTGACGAAGACGACGGTGTCCTCGACGAGCTGGGTGGAGACCAGCTGGTAGGTGGCGGGGAAGAACATGCACTCGATGGAGCCGGCCAGGTCCTCGACGGTGGCGATGGCCCAGGCGTTGCCCTGCTTGGTCATCTTGCGCTGGAGGCCGGAGATGATGCCGCCGATGGTGACGACGGCGCCGTCGGCGTGCTCGCCGCCGGTGAGCTGGGAGATGCCGGCGTCGGTCTTGTCGGAGAGCACGTGCTCCAGGCCGAAGAGCGGGTGGTCGGAGACGTACAGGCCGAGCATCTCGCGCTCCTGGGCGAGCAGGTACGCCTTCTCCCACTCGACGTCGGAGAACTCGACGTCGAGGCCGAAGCCGGGCTCGTCGCTGTCCTCCTCGCCCATGCCGCCGAAGAGGTCGAACTGTCCCTCGGCCTCCTTGCGCTTGACGGCGACCACGGTGTCGATCATGGGCTCGTGCTGGGCGACCAGGCCCTTGCGGGTGTGGCCCATGGTGTCGAAGGCACCGGCCTTGATCAGCGACTCGACGGTCCGCTTGTTGCAGACGACGGCCTCGACCTTGTCGAGGAAGTCGGGGAAGGAGGAGTACTTCCCCTTGCTCTTGCGCGTCTTGATGATCGACTCGACGACGTTGGAGCCGACGTTGCGGACGGCGGTGAGGCCGAAGAGGATCACGTCGTCGCCCTGGGCGGCGAAGTTCGACTCGGACTCGTTGACGTTCGGCGGGAGCACCTTGATGCCCATGCGGCGGCACTCGTTCAGGTAGACGGCGGACTTGTCCTTGTCGTCCTTGACCGAGGTGAGCAGGCCCGCCATGTACTCGGCGGGGAAGTTCGCCTTGAGGTAGGCGGTCCAGTAGGAGACCAGTCCGTACGCGGCGGAGTGCGCCTTGTTGAAGGCGTAGCCGGCGAAGGGGACCAGCACGTCCCAGAGGGCCTGGATGGCCGCGTCGCTGTAGCCGTTCTTCTGGGCGCCGGCCTGGAAGATGGTGAAGTTCTTGGCCAGCTCGTCGGGCTTCTTCTTGCCCATGACGCGGCGGAGGATGTCGGCCTCGCCGAGCGAGTAGCCGGCGATGATCTGGGCGGCCTTCTGGACCTGCTCCTGGTAGACGATGAGGCCGTAGGTGACCGCGAGCACCTCTTCGAGCGGCTGCTCCAGCTCGGGGTGGATCGGGGTGATCTCCTGCTGCTTGTTCTTGCGCAGGGCGTAGTTCGTGTGCGAGTTCATGCCCATCGGGCCCGGGCGGTAGAGCGCGGACACGGCGGAGATGTCTTCGAAGTTGTCGGGCTTCATCAGGCGCAGCAGGGACCGCATGGGTCCGCCGTCGAACTGGAAGACGCCGAGGGTGTCGCCGCGCTGGAGCAGCTCGAAGGTCTTGGGGTCGTCGAGCGGGAGGGCCAGGAGGTCGAGGTCGATCCCCTTGTTGGCCTTCACCATCTTGACGGCGTCGTCCATGATCGTGAGGTTGCGCAGGCCGAGGAAGTCCATCTTCAGCAGGCCGAGCGACTCGCACTGCGGGTAGTCCCACTGCGTGATGGTGACGCCGTCGGTGTGCCGGACCCAGATCGGGGCGTGGTCGACGATGGGCTCGCTGGACATGATCACGCCGGCGGCGTGCACACCCATCTGGCGGACCAGGCCCTCGACGCCCTTGGCGGTGTCGATGACCTTCTTGACGTCCGGCTCGTTCTCGTACATCCCGCGGATCTCGCCGGCCTCGCTGTAGCGCGGGTGCGAGGGGTTGGTGATGCCGTCGAGGTCGATGCCCTTGCCGAGGACGTCGGCGGGCATGGCCTTGGTGAGCCGGTCGCCCATGGCGTACGGGTAGCCGAGGACGCGGGCGGAGTCCTTGATCGCGTTCTTGGCCTTGATCTTGCCGTAGGTGCCGATCATGGCGACCTTGTCGGCGCCGTACTTCTCGGTCACGTACCGGATCACCTCGACGCGCCGGCGCTCGTCGAAGTCGATGTCGACATCGGGCATCGAGATGCGCTCGGGGTTGAGGAAGCGCTCGAAGATCAGGCCGTGCGGGATGGGGTCGAGGTCGGTGATGCCCATGGCGTACGCGACGATCGAGCCGGCCGCGGAGCCTCGGCCGGGGCCGACCGCGATGCCCTGGCTCTTGGCCCACATGATGAAGTCGGCGACGACGAGGAAGTAGCCCGGGAAGCCCATCGAGATGATCGTGTCCATCTCGTACTCGACCTGCTTCATGCGGTCCTCGGGGATGCCGCCGGGGAAGCGCCGCTCCATGCCCTTCATGGTCTCCGCGCGGAACCAGGTGACCTCGGTGTAGCCCTCCGGGATGTCGAACTTCGGCATGAGGTTCTTGGCCTCGAACATGCCGGTGGTGTCGATCTGCTCGGCGACCAGGAGGGTGTTGCGGCAGCCCTCCTGCCAGGCGTCGGAGGAGTCGACGGCGTACATCTCGTCCGTGGACTTCAGGTAGTAGCCGGTGCCGTCGAACTTGAAGCGGTCCGGGTCCGAGAGGTTCTTGCCGGTCTGGATGCACAGCAGGGCGTCGTGGGCGGTGGCCTCGTGCGCGTACGTGTAGTGCGAGTCGTTGGTGACCAGCGGCGGGATGCCGAGCTTCTTGCCGATCTCCAGGAGCCCGTCGCGGACCCGGCGCTCGATCTCGATGCCGTGGTCCATGAGCTCCAGGAAATACCGGTCCTTGCCGAAGATGTCCTGGTACTCGGAGGCGGCCTTCAGTGCCTCGTCGAACTGGCCGAGGCGGAGCCTGGTCTGGAGCTCGCCGGAGGGGCAGCCGGTGGAGGCGATGAGGCCCTCGGACCACTGGGAGATGGTCTCCTTGTCCATCCGGGGCCACTTCTGGAGCCAGCCCTCGGCGTACGCGTCGGAGGACAGCCGGAAGAGGTTGTGCAGTCCGGTGGCGTTCGCCGCCCAGATGGTCTTGTGGGTGTAGCCGCCGGAGCCGGAGACGTCGTCCCGCTTCTGGTGCGGCTGGCCCCACTGGATCTTCCGCTTGTTGCGCCGGGACTCCGGGGCGACGTACGCCTCGATGCCGATGATCGGCGTGACGCCGGCCTTCTTGGCGCTGTGGAAGAAGTCGTAGGCCCCGTGCAGGTTGCCGTGGTCGGACATGGCGATATGGGTCATGCCCATCTCGTTGCACGCGTTGAACATGTCCTTCAGCCGCGCGGCACCGTCCAGCAGGGAGTACTGGGTGTGGACGTGGAGGTGCGTGAAGGGCGGCTTGGTCACGGTGGGATGCCTCCGATGAATTCCTGGGGGGACAGCGTGGAAGTCTACGTCGGCCGACTGACAGACGGCGGGCACTCGGCGGTACGGTCACGCGTTGGAAGACCGGGAACACCTGTCCCAATTGTCATGAACAGTCGTGCACCAGGAGGCACCCTCGATGTCGGTCACCCAGCCCACCGCGGCCGAGCGCGGTGAGCAGATCCTCGCCGTCTTCGACACCGCCTTCGGCGAGCTGCTCGCCGCCGACCCCGCCGCCTTCAAGGTCAAGTTCCGCAAGATGGCCGGCTCCGCTTTCGCCTTCTACCGGGGCACCGCCTGCCTCTTCTACCAGGACCTGGAGCACGAGGCGCACGACGGGCACGACGGCCCGTACCTGGACGAGCGGACCGCCCGGGTGTGGATCCACGGCGATCTGCACGCGGAGAACTTCGGCACGTACATGGACGCCAACGGGCGCCTGATCTTCAACGTCAACGACTTCGACGAGGCGTACGTCGGCCCCTTCACCTGGGACCTCAAGCGGCTCGCGGCCTCCCTGGCGCTGCTGGGCTACCAGAAGGCGCTGGGCGACGAGCAGATCAGCGAGCTGGTCCGGATCTGCGCCGCCGCCTACCGGGAGCGGATCCACGCGCTGGCGACCGGGGGCAAGGACGACGACCTCCCGCCCTTCACCCTGGACACGGCCGACGGCGCGCTGCTGGACGCGCTGCGCGACGCGCGCGGGATGACCCGGTTCGGGCTGCTGGACTCGATGACCGAGATCCGCGAGTACGAGCGCCGGTTCTCGGCCGGCGGCGGCGCGATCGAGCTGGACGCGGCCACCCGCTACAAGGTGCTGGCCGCCTTCGACGGCTATCTGGAGACCCTGCCGGAGGCGAGCCTGGTCCGCCCGGACTCGTACCGGGTGAAGGACGTCGTGGGCCGCCGCGGCATCGGCATCGGCTCGGCCGGCCTCCCCTCGTACAACATCCTCCTGGAGGGCCACAGCGACGCCCTGGAGAACGACGTCGTGATCTACATGAAGCAGGGGCAGACGCCGGCCGTCTCGCGCCACGTGAAGGACGCGGCGGTACGGGACTACTTCCGGCACGAGGGCCACCGCACCGTGATCTCGCAGCGGGCGCTCCAGGCGCACGCCGACCCGTGGCTCGGCTGGACGGAGCTGGACGGGGCCGGGCAGCTCGTCGCCGAGGTCTCGCCGTACGCGGTGGACCTGGACTGGTCCGACATCGACGACCCGGAGGAGATCGCGGCGACCGTGGCCGACCTCGGGCGGGCCACGGCGGCCATGCACGCGGCGGCGGACGACCTCAGCGGGCAGTCGCTGGTGCCGTTCTCCACCGAGCGGGCCATCGACGCGGCCATCGCGGCCGACGAGGAGGGCTTCGCCGGGCTCCTGGTGGACTTCGCGCACACCTACGGGGCCAGGGCGCGGGCCGACCACCAGATCTTCGTGGACCTCTTCCGCAACGGGCGCATCCCGGGGCTGTAGGGGCGTCCGGGGCCGGCCCGGCGCTTTCACAGCTCGGGCTTAGGGACGCCTTACGGGCGGGCATGACACACTTTCCCGGCGATGGACATGGCAAGCACTCAGCTGAGAGCCCTGCGGGCGGCGATCTTCACGACCCTGGTCGTGACGCTGTCCGTGGCCTCGCACGTGCTGCTGTCCGGGGTGCCGCTGCCGCTCGGGACGGTCGTCCCGGTCGCCGCCGGCGTCTTCGCCGTCGCCTACGCGCTGGCCGGGCGGGAGCGGGGCCTCGGCCCGATCGCCGGGCTGCTCGTGCCGCTGGAGCTGGCCGCCGACACGCTGTTCACCAGCGGCCAGACCGCCTGTTACGGGCCCGCCGGCGGCCCGGTCTCCGGCGCGCTGCGCTCGGTGGGCTTCGACGCCCTGTGCGGCGGCGCCCTCGGCACCCCGCTGCCGGGTGTGGCGGCCCCGGGCGGCGGGACGGCGGCGGCGCTGCTGAGCTCCCCCGACCCGGCGGTGCCCTGGCTGCTGCTCGCCGCGCACGTGGCGGTCGGCCTCTCGGCGGCCTGCTGGCTGCGCGGCGGCGAGCGGGGGCTCGCCCGGCTGCTGCGCGCGGCCGAGGCGCTCGCCTTCCGGCCGCTGCGCCTGGTGGCGGCCTTCCTCCGCGCCGTGGGCACGGCCCCGCGGCGCGCCGGGCGTCCCGCGGACCGGCCGCGCCGGTCGCGGGCCCGGCTGCTCGTGCACTCCGTGGGACGGCGTGGACCGCCGCGCTCCGCGGGCCTCCGGCTCGGCCGCGCGCCGATGCCCGCCCTCGTCTGAGCCGGCACGCGCCCCTTCCCCCCTCCCCCCTTCTTTCTTTTCTTCCTTCTTCATGTCACGGAGATCACGATCATGAGCAAGCGCAACAGCCAGGCCAACAAGGCGGCGGCCCGCGAGCGGCTGCGCGAGGAGCGCGAGCGCCAGGCCAAGAAGGACAAGGCGCGCCGCCAGGTCGTCGTCGCGGTGTCGGCGGTCGCCGCCCTCGCCGTGGTCGGCGGCGTCAGCTACGCCATCGTCCAGGCCAACAAGCCCTCCGCGTGGGAGGCCGCCGCGGACGCGAAGAACATCACGGCGCCGAAGAACACCGAGGGCACGAACGGCACCACGGTCGTCATCGGCAAGCCCGAGGCCAAGAAGACCCTGGAGCTGTACGAGGACCCCCGCTGCCCGGTCTGCGCGACCTTCGAGCAGGGCGTGGGCGCGACGGTGGCCAAGGACGTCGCCGACGGCAAGTACAAGATCAAGTTCGTCGGCGCCACCTTCCTGGACAACTCCGACCAGGGCGAGGGCTCGAAGAACGCCCTGTCGGCGCTGGGCGCGGCGCTGAACGTGAGCGGGGACGCCTTCCTGAAGTACAAGGAGGCGCTGTACTCGACGAAGTTCCACCCGGAGGAGAGCCAGGACAAGTTCGCCAAGGACTCCCTCCTGCTGGAGATCGCGGACACGGTGCCGGCCCTGAAGGGCAACGCCGAGTTCAAGAAGAACGTCGAGAGCGGCACCTTCGACGCCTGGGCGATGAAGATGTCGAAGACCTTCGACGAGAGCGGGGTCCGGGGCACGCCGACGCTGAAGATGGACGGCAAGACCCTGACCGCCGAGGGCAGCGAGAACCCGCCGCTGACGGTGGACCAGTTCAACGCGGCGCTCACCAAGGTGATGAAGGGCTGACCCCGCCCCTCGCCGCGCCCGTCGCTCCTTCCGGCCCCCGGACCGCCCCGCCCCGCGCGGGCGGCCCGGGGGCCGCGGCGCTTCCGGGGCGCGCCGCCGCCCCGGGCGACGCCCCGCCGAAGAGTCGGCGAACTTTGCGCGCGGAGCTGCCACAACTCCTTACCGGCCGGTAATCTGACGGCCCGTGACCAGTCCTCACCTCATAGCCGCCCCCACCCGCCGCACCGTCGTGAAGGCCGCCGCCGTGACGGCCGTCGTGACCCCGGCCCTGGTGGCCACCGCCTCCCCCGCGCTCGCCGAACCGGCCGCGCCCGCCTTCCTGCACGGCGTCGCCTCGGGCGACCCGCTGCCCGACGGCGTCCTGCTCTGGACGCGCGTCACCCCCTCCCCCGACGCCGTGCCCGGCTCGGACCTCGGCCCCGACACCACCGTCGGCTGGGAGCTCGCCGAGGACCGCGGCTTCGCCCGGACCGTCGCGAGCGGCAGCACCCTGGCCTCCGCCGCCGCCGACCACACCGTGAAGGCGGACGTCCGGGGCCTGCGCCCGGGCACCGCCTACTACTTCCGCTTCACCGCGGGCGGGACCGTCTCGCCGACCGGCCGCACCCGCACCGCCCCCGCCGCCGACTCGGCAGGCCCCGGCGTCCGCTTCGGCGTGGTCTCCTGCGCCAACTGGGAGGCCGGCTACTTCTCCCCGTACCGCCACCTCGCCGCCCGCGCCGACCTGGACGCGGTGCTGCACCTCGGCGACTACATCTACGAGTACGGCACCGGCTCCTACCCGGAGGCGAAGTACGTCGTCCGCGCGCACGAGCCGGCCCACGAGATCGTCTCGCTCGCCGACTACCGCACCCGGCACGGGAAGTACAAGACGGACGCCGACCTCCAGGCGCTGCACGCGGCGCACCCGGTCGTGGCGATCTGGGACGACCACGAGTTCGCCAACGACGCGTGGTCGGGCGGGGCCGAGAACCACACCCCCGGCACCGAGGGCGACTGGGCGGCGCGGGTCGCGGCGGCCAAGCGGGCCTACTTCGAGTGGATGCCGGTGCGCGCCTCGACCGAGGGCACGGTCTTCCGCCGGCTGCGCTTCGGCAGGCTGGCCGACCTGCACCTGCTGGACCTGCGCTCCTTCCGCTCCCAGCAGGCGGGCACGGGCAGCGGCGCGGTGGACGACCCGGAGCGCTCGATCACCGGCCGGGCGCAGCTGGACTGGCTGAAGTCGGGCCTGTCGGCCTCGGACGCCGCCTGGCAGCTGGTCGGCACCTCGGTGATGATCTCGCCGGTGGCCTTCGGCTCGCTGCCGGCCCATCTGCTGGAGCCGCTGGCTGGTCTGCTCGGGCTGCCCAAGGAGGGCATCGCGGTCAACGTCGACCAGTGGGACGGCTACACGGACGACCGCAAGGAGCTGCTGCGGCACCTGCGGGACCGGTCCATCCGCAACACCGTCTTCCTCACCGGCGACATCCACATGGCCTGGGCGAACGACGTGCCGGTGACGGCGGCGACGTATCCGCTGTCGGCCTCGGCGGCGACGGAGTTCGTGGTGACCTCGGTGACCTCGGACAACCTGGACGACCTGCTGCACGTGGCGCCGGGCACGCTGTCGGTGGTGGCGGCGGGCGCGGTCAAGACCGCCAACCGGCACGTGAAGTGGGTGGACATGGACCACCACGGCTACGGGGTGCTCGACGTGACGGCGGAGCGCTCGCAGATGGACTACTACACGGTCTCGGACCGGGCGGACGTGAACGCGACGGCGTCCTGGGCCCGCTCGTACCGCACGCTGAGCGGAACGCAGCGCGTCGAGCGCGTGTACCAGCCGGTGCGCTGAGGCGTACGGGCGGGAGTCACGGGCCTCCGTGACGGCACTTTTCAGCCATGATCGGCCCTGTTAACGGGAGATCACATGGCTACGGCGGGTGGTGAGTCCGGACGTTCGAACCCGGACACACCACCCGCCTTCGCCGTCTCTTCTGTTACCCCCTTGTCTCAAACCCCATGGCAGACAGAAGTTTTTCTTCCCGATGACCCGCTTTGCCCCATGAATGATTGGGCTTGATCACTCCTCAACGGCGTCTGACATGCACGCGTAATCTCCCGGCCAGTGGCGAGGAAGCGCCTCCCCACCACCCCCCGCAAGGAGTCGCCGTGCGTGCTCTTGTCCGTATATCGCCGCGTATGTCACGTCGTATGCTCGGCACCGCCGTCATGGCCGGAACCCTGGCCCTGGCGCCCCTCTCCGCCCCCGCGGCCACCCCGGCCGGCACCACCGCCCTGGCCGCCGCCGAGAAGTGCGCGGACGACTCCGCCGCCCTGTCCGGCGCCCGCAAGGCCAAGGACCACGCCACCGAGGCCGAGCCCAACGAGGTCACCGCGGCCCAGGCCAAGGCCATGGACGACGACCTCAAGAAGAAGGTGAACGCCGCCCGCGCCGCCGGCCGGCTCTCCGCGGGCGCGAGCGCCGCCGCCGTGACGACGATCCCCGTGTACTTCCACGTCATCCACAGCGGCACCGCGGGCAAGCTCAGCGCGGCCGCCGTCAGCAACCAGATGGCCGTCCTCAACGCCGCCTACGCGGGGCAGGGCACCGGCAACGTGAACAGCGGCTTCCAGTTCACCCTGGCCGGCACCGACTACACGGACAACGCCACCTGGTACAACGTCTCCGACGGCACCCAGGCCGAGAAGGACATGAAGAACGCCCTGCGCAAGGGCGGCGCCAACGCGCTGAACGTCTACACCGCCAACCTCGGCGGCGGGCTGCTCGGCTGGGCCACCTTCCCGTCCTCGTACAAGGCCAGCCCCAAGATGGACGGCGTCGTCATCCTCGACGCCTCGCTCCCGGGCGGCTCCGCGGCCAACTACAACGAGGGCGACACCGCCACCCACGAGGTCGGCCACTGGATGGGGCTCTACCACACGTTCCAGGGCGGCTGCAACGGGAACGGCGACTACGTCAGCGACACCCCGGCCGAGAAGAGCGCGGCCTTCGAGTGCCCGACCGGCCGTGACACCTGCGCCAACAAGCCCGGCGTGGACCCGATCCACAACTTCATGGACTACACGTACGACTCCTGCATGTACCAGTTCACGTCGGGCCAGGTGACCCGCATGAACGACTCCTGGACCGCCTACCGCGCCTGACGGACCGTCCGGCCGGGCCTAGGTCCTCGGGGGAATCCCCCCGGGGGCCTACAGGCCGTCCAGGAACGCCAGCGCGACCTGCCAGGTCCGCTCCGCCGCCTCCGCGTCCCAGTCCGGCAGCTCCGGGTCGGTGTACAGGTGCCCGGCGCCCCGGTAGCGGTAGACCTCCACGTCCGCACCGGCCCGGCGCATCTGGAGGTACCAGGACGACAGCCAGTCGTCCGTCTCGAACGGGTCGGGCTCCGCCACGTGCAGCTGCACCGGCAGCTCGTCCACCGACGCCGACTCGGCCAGGTCCGAGGTGCCGTGGAGCAGCAGCAGCCCGCGCGCCTTCTCGTCGCCCAGCGCCAGCGTCTGCGCGACCGAGGCGCCGAACGAGAAGCCCATGTAGACCAGCCCGCGCTCCGAGTACGGCGCCGCCGCCAGGACCGCCCGCCGCAGCAGCTCGTCCTTCCCGATCTTGTCCCGCAGCGCCATGCCCTCCTCCACGGTGCCGGCGGCGGCGCCCTCGAAGAGGTCCGGCGTCCAGACCTGGTGCCCGGCGGCCCGCAGCCGCTCGGCCGCGGCCTCGACGGCGGGGCGCATCCCGTAGACCGAGTGGAAAAGCATGATGTCCATGCCCCCATCCTCCCATCCGGCCTTGGCCGCCCGCCCCCGGCCGCTCAGCGCATGCTGCGCACGTCGAGCTGCCGCAGCACCCGGTCCACCACCTCCGGGTCGGCGCCCGGCTCGCTGCGCGCCGCCAGCACCTCGTGGCGGGCCGCCGACATCAGCTCCCGCTGGATCCGCTGCGTCTTCCGCAACCGGTCCACCCGCTCGGTGAACGCCGCCCGCCGCTCCTCGTCGACCATGTCCGGGCTGATCCGCGCCCCGATGTCGAAGGCCCCGCGCTGGAGCCGCTCGGCGACCTCCTCGGGCAGCTCCTCGACCTCCTCGATCTCCTTCAGGCGCCGTTTCGCGGCCTTGGCCGCCCGGATGGCCAGCTCCCGCTCGAAGGCCCGCTCGGCCTCCGTGTCGGCCTTCACACCCAGCCGCCGCACCAGCCAGGGCAGGGTCAGCCCCTGGACCACCAGGGTGGCGATGATCACGCAGAAGGCGATGAAGACGATCTCGTCCCGGCCCGGGAAGGGCTCGCCGCCGTCGGTGCGCAGCGGGATGGCGAGGGCCAGCGCCACCGAGGCCACCCCGCGCATCCCGGACCACCACATGACGACGGTCTCCCGCCAGCTCATCGGGATCTCCTCGGCGTAGTCGCGGCCGGTGTGCAGCCGCTTGGTCAGCCAGGTGGCGGGCAGCAGCCACAGCAGCCGGACGCCGACGACCACGCCCACGACGGCCGCGCCCCAGCCGATCACCTCGCGGCCGTGCTTCTCCACGACGCCGAAGACGTTCACCAGCTCCAGGCCGATGAGCCCGAAGGCGATGCCGGTGACCAGGGTGTCCACGATCTCCCAGAAGGTCTGCCCGGCGAGCCGGCCCATCACGTCGTCGGCGTCGCTCGCGTACTCGGCCAGGAAGAGGGCGGTGACCAGGACGCCGAGGACGCCGGAGCCGTGCAGTTCCTCGGCGAGCACGTAGGCGACGAAGGGGACCAGCAGGGTGAGGCCGATCTGGAGGGTGGGGTCGCCGAGCAGGCTCATCAGCCGGTTGGCGGCCCAGCCGAGGGCGAGCCCCACGGCGACGGCGACGACGGCCGACAGGACCAGCTCGCCGAGCGCCTCGGGCCAGGAGAAGGCGCCGCTCACCACGGCGGTGATGGCCACGTTGTAGAGCACGATCGCGGTGACGTCGTTGAAGAGCCCCTCGCCCTCCAGGATCGACACCAGGCGGCGGGGCAGCCCCAGCGAGCCGGCGACGGCGGTCGCGGCGACCGGGTCGGGCGGGGCGACCAGCGCGCCGAGCGCCAGGGCGGCGGCGAGCGGGATGCCCGGCACGAGCGCGTCGGCGACCGCGCCGACGGCGGCCGTGGTCACGAAGACCAGGGCCACCGCGAGCAGGAAGATCGGCCGCTTGTTGGCGGCGAACTGGCGCCAGGAGGTCCGCTGCACGGAGGCGTACAGCAGCGGCGGCAGCACCAGCGGGAGGATGAACTCGGGCGGGATGGCCACGTCGGGCACGAAGGGCGTGACGGCCAGCACGATCCCGACCAGGGTCATCAGGACGGGTGCGGGCAGCCCGAGCCGCTCCCCGAGGGGCACGGTCAGCACGGCGCCGAGCAGCAGAAGGAAGAGCAGGGCCAGTTGATCCACGACCCTACCCTGTCACGTACGTCCTATTTCGCCGCGATTGCCCCCACCGGAGCGCGGGGGCGGAGCGGCTCAGAGCGTCCGGCGCATCGCCCGGTGCGGCATCCCGGCGTCCGGGAACTCCGGACCATACGCCACGTAGCCCAGCCGCTCGTAGAAGCCGAGGGCGTGGGTCTGGGCGTGCAGGTCGACGGCGGCGAGCCCGCGCGCGCGGGCCGCGTCCTCGATGGCCCGCACCAGCGCGGCGCCCACCCCGAGACCGCGCGCCGCCTTGTTCACCGCGAGCCGCCCGAGGGAGCCCACCGAGGCGTCGGCGCCGGTCTTGCCGGTCGCGTCGGCCCCGTACAGCAGCCGCCCGGTGCCCAGCGGCGTGCCGTCGGCGGCGACGGCCAGCACATGCGCGGCGGTCGCGTCGTACGGGTCGTACTCCAGCTCCTGGGGCACGCCCTGCTCCTCGACGAAGACCTCGCGGCGCACGGCGAAGCAGGCGTCCAGGTCGGCGCCCTCCACGGCCTCGCGGACGGTGACACCCGCGGCCGCGGACGACGGGGCGCTCACCGGCTCTCCGCGGCGATGCGGTCGAGCGCGGTCTGCAGGTCGGCCGGGTAGGTGCTGGCGAACTCGACCCACTGCCCGTCGCCGGGGTGCTCGAAGCCGAGCCGGACGGCGTGCAGCCACTGGCGGGTCAGCCCGAGGCGCTTGGCCATCGTGGGGTCGGCGCCGTAGGTCAGGTCGCCGACGCAGGGGTGGCGCAGCGTGGACATGTGCACCCGGATCTGGTGGGTGCGGCCGGTCTCCAGCTTGATGTCCAGCAGCGAGGCCGCGCGGAACGCCTCGATCAGGTCGTAGTGGGTGACGGACGGCTTGCCGTCGGCGGTCACGGCCCACTTGTAGTCGTGGTTCGGGTGCCGGCCGATGGGCGCGTCGACGGTGCCGCTCATCGGGTCCGGGTGGCCCTGCACCAGGGCGTGGTAGCGCTTGTCCACCACGCGCTCCTTGAACTGGCGCTTCAGCGAGGTGTACGCGTACTCGGACTTCGCCACCACCATCAGGCCGGACGTGCCGACGTCGAGGCGGTGCACGATGCCCTGGCGCTCGGCGGCGCCGGAGGTGGAGATCCGGTAGCCGGCGGCGGCGAGGCCGCCGATCACGGTGGTGCCGGTCCAGCCGGGGCTGGGGTGGGCGGCGACGCCGACCGGCTTCATGATCACGACGATGTCGTCGTCGTCGTGGACGATCTCCATGCCCTCGACGGGCTCGGCGACGATCTGCACCGGGGCCGCGGCGCCCGGCATCTCGACCTCGAGCCACGCGCCGCCGCTGACCCGCTCGGACTTGCCGACGACGGCGCCGTCGACCTGGACCTTGCCTGCGGCGGCCAACTCGGCGGCCTTGGTACGGGAGAACCCGAACATACGGGCGATGGCGGCGTCGACGCGCTCGCCCTCCAGGCCATCGGGAACGGGCAGGGTGCGGATCTCGGGACTCGTGCTCACCCGTCGAGTATGCCTTGTGCGGACGACACGCTGTCGTCCGCACGGGTCGGGCGGGGGCCCCGGCTCAGTCCTTGTGGACCGTTCCGTCCGGGTCCAGGCCCCGGAAGGACAGGAAGACGATGAGGATGCCGCCGCAGACGATCGCCGAGTCGGCGAGGTTGAAGACGGCGAAGTGGGCGGGGGCGATGAAGTCGACGACCGCCCCCTCGAAGACACCAGGCGAGCGGAAGATCCGGTCGGTGAGGTTGCCCAGCGCGCCGCCCAGCAGCAGGCCCAGCGCGATCGCCCAGGGCAGGCTGTAGAGCTTGCGGGCGAGCCGGATGATCACGATGATCACCACGGTCGCGATCCCGGTGAAGATGAAGGTGAACGCCTCGCCCATGCCGAAGGCGGCCCCCGGGTTCCGGATGGCCTCGAAGCGCAGCAGGTCGCCGATCACCTTGATCGGGGCGTGTCCCTCCAGCTTCTCGACCACCAGCATCTTGCTGCCGAGGTCGAGAAGGTAGGCCAGCACGGCCACGACGAGGAGCGCGACGATCCGTCGCCTCCCCTTGGGCCGCTCCTCGGGGACGGCCGTCTCGTCGGCCCCTGCTGAATCCGGCGTACCTGAATCCGGCGTACCGATGACGCTCTCCGCCTCTGCCATGTGCACGAGAGTACGGCACACTCCTCCGGCCGCGTCAGCCGCGGCGCTCCTGCCTCTGCTTGTCCTCCACACACAGCGTGGCGCGGGGGAACGCCTGCATCCTGGCCTTGCCGATCGGCTTGCCGCAGACCTCGCACAGGCCGTACGTGCCGGCGTCCATCCGCTCCAGGGCGTGCTCGCTCTGTTCCAGCATCTCGCGCGCGTTCGCCGCCAGGGAGAGCTCGTGCTCGCGCGTGATGTTCTTGGTCCCCGTGTCGGCCTGGTCGTCGCCCGCTCCGTCGCCGGAGTCGCGCATCAGCCCGGTCAGCTCCTCCTGCGAGTGCACCAGCTCGCTGCGCAGCCGCAGCACCTCCGCCTGGAGCCCGCTGCGGGCCTCGGCGATCTCCTCCGGGGTCCATGGGTCCTCGCCGGGGCGCACGGCGAGCTCGCCGGGCCGGGAGTGAGGCACCGCGGCCTCCCCCGGGGCCGTCGTGACGCCACCCGCAGTCTTCTTCGCTGCCACCGTCCTGGCTCCTGTCTTCTCGGTCGCGGCCTTCGCCGCCTTGGCGGGCGCCTTCTTCGCGGCCTTCGCGGCCTTGGCGGGCGCCGCCTTCTTCGCGGCCTTCTTGGCGGCCGTCGTCGCTGTGGCCTTCTTCGCCGTGGCCTTCTTCGCCGGGGCGGCCTTCTTCGCTGCCGCCGCCTTCTTCACGGGGGCCGCGCGCTCCTCCGCTGCCTTCTCCGCGGGCGCGGACTCCTCGGCGGACGCCGTCTTCCGCGCGGCCGTCGTCTTCTTCGCGGCGGTCTTCTTCGCCACCATGTCGCGGCCCCTTACACATTTTGTGATCTTGCGCGCGAATCGTGCTGGGACGATAAATCGGCCCAGGGCCCGCGGCAACGGGGCACGCCGCCCTGCACGCCCGCCCCGGCGCCCGTCGGGACGGACCTGCCTGCGTTGTGCCCAGCTCCCCGGCCGGTTATCCGTCCCGGCCGTCCCCCACTTGGCCGAAGTCCGACTCCGGGCGGGCCGGTGTGCCCATTCGGGTCACCGGGAAACGCGGGAAATCCGGTCGGCCGGGCCCGCCCCGGCCCCGTACACTGGGCTCAGCGAAAGGCTTGGATGGGGACGAGTAGCGTCGCAAGCAGCCATGAGCGACCCGGGGACGGTGAGAGCCCGGGGGCGAGCCCGATGTGAAGCATCACCCCGGAGCCGCCGGAAGAAAGCCGCGGGCGACCACGGCGAGTAGAACCGGCGTCGCGACCCCAATGAGGGGGCGCGGGACGGCAGCGGCCGGCCCCGGGCCAAGGAGGGTGGTACCGCGGGAGCAGTGCTCTCGTCCCTCCGGACGGAAGCGAACCAGTCCGCCGGAGGAGCTCGCAAGCATGACGCCGCCGCAATACCGCCAGGTGCCCGCCCAGGTCGACCTGCCCTCGCTTGAGCACGGAGTGCTCGACTTCTGGCAGGACAACAAGGTCTTCGCCAAGACCCTGGAGCAGTCCGAGGGCCGCCCCGAGTGGGTGTTCTACGAGGGCCCGCCCACCGCCAACGGAATGCCCGGCGCGCACCACATCGAGGCGCGCGTCTTCAAGGACGTCTTCCCCCGCTTCCGGACCATGCGCGGCTACCACGTGGCCCGCAAGGCCGGCTGGGACTGCCACGGCCTGCCCGTCGAGCTCGCCGTCGAGAAGGAGCTCGGCTTCTCCGGCAAGAAGGACATCGAGGCGTACGGCATCGCCGAGTTCAACGCCAAGTGCCGCGAGTCCGTGACCCGGCACACCGACGCCTTCGCCGAGCTCACCACCCGGATGGGCTACTGGGTGGACCTCGACGACGCGTACCGCACCATGGACCCCTCGTACATCGAGTCGGTCTGGTGGTCGCTGAAGCAGATCTTCGACAAGGACCTGCTGGTCCAGGACCACCGCGTCGCCCCCTGGTGCCCGCGCTGCGGCACCGGCCTGTCCGACCACGAGCTGGCCCAGGGCTACGAGACGGTCGTCGACCCCTCGGTCTACGTGCGCTTCCCGCTGACCTCCGGCCCGCTCGCCGGCAAGGCGGCCCTGGTGGTCTGGACGACGACCCCGTGGACCCTGGTGTCCAACACGGCCGTCGCCGCCCACCCCGAGGTGACCTACGTGGTCGCCACCGACGGCGACGAGCGCCTCGTCGTCGCCGAGCCGCTGCTGGAGAAGGCCCTCGGCGACGGCTGGGTGACCACCGGCGAGTCCTTCACCGGCGCCGAGATGGAGCGCTGGACCTACCAGCGCCCCTTCGAGCTCATCGACTTCCCGGCCGAGGCCCACTACGTGGTCAACGCCGAGTACGTCACCACCGAGGACGGCACGGGTCTGGTCCACCAGTCCCCCGCCTTCGGTGAGGAGGACCTCAAGGTCTGCCGCGCCTACGGCCTGCCGGTCGTGAACCCGGTCCGCCCCGACGGCACCTTCGAGGAGGAGGTCCCGCTGGTCGGCGGCGTCTTCTTCAAGAAGGCCGACGAGAAGCTGACCGCCGACCTCGACGAGCGCGGCCTCCTCTACCGGCACATCCCGTACGAGCACAGCTACCCGCACTGCTGGCGCTGCCACACGGCGCTGCTCTACTACGCGCAGCCGTCCTGGTACATCCGTACGACCGCCGTGAAGGACCGCCTTCTCGAAGAGAACGAGAAGACCAACTGGTTCCCGGACTCGGTGAAGCACGGCCGCTTCGGCGACTGGCTGAACAACAACATCGACTGGGCGCTCTCCCGCAACCGCTACTGGGGCACCCCGCTGCCCATCTGGCGCTGCGAGGAGGGCCACCTCACCTGCGTCGGCTCGCGCGCGGAGCTGTCCGAGCTGACCGGCACCGACCAGTCCGAGCTCGACCCGCACCGCCCGTTCATCGACGCGGTCACCTTCACCTGCACCGCCGAGGGCTGCTCCCACGAGGCCGTCCGCGTGCCGGAGGTCATCGACGCCTGGTACGACTCGGGCTCCATGCCGTTCGCGCAGTACGGCTACCCGTACCAGAACAAGGAGCTGTTCGAGAGCCGCTACCCGGCGCAGTTCATCTCCGAGGCCATCGACCAGACCCGCGGCTGGTTCTACACGCTGATGGCCGTCGGCACCCTGGTCTTCGACAAGTCCTCGTACGAGAACGTGGTCTGCCTCGGCCACATCCTCGCCGAGGACGGCCGCAAGATGTCCAAGCACCTGGGCAACATCCTCCAGCCCATCCCGCTGATGGACCAGCACGGCGCCGACGCCGTCCGCTGGTTCATGGCGGCCGGCGGCTCCCCCTGGGCGGCCCGCCGGGTCGGCCACGGCACCATCCAGGAGGTCGTCCGCAAGACGCTCCTCACCTACTGGAACACGGTGGCCTTCCAGGCCCTGTACGCCCGCACCTCGGGCTGGGCCCCGTCCGCCGCGGACCCGGCGCCGGCCGACCGCACGGTCCTCGACAAGTGGCTGCTCTCCGAGCTGAACACGCTGGTCGGCGCCGTCACCGAGGCGATGGAGGCGTACGACACCCAGCGCGCCGGCAAGCTGCTCTCGGCCTTCGTCGACGACCTGTCCAACTGGTACGTGCGCCGCTCCCGCCGCCGCTTCTGGCAGGGCGACAAGGGCGCGCTGCGCACCCTGCACGAGGTCGTCGAGACGGTCACCCGCCTGATGGCCCCGCTGACCCCCTTCATCACGGAGCGGGTCTGGCAGGACCTGGTCGTCCCGGTCACCCCGGACGCCCCGGAGTCCGTGCACCTGGCCACCTGGCCGGAGGCGGACACGGCGCTCGTCGACGAGGTGCTGTCCGAGCAGATGCTGCTGGTCCGCCGCCTGGTCGAGCTGGGCCGCGCGACCCGCGCCGAGTCCGGTGTGAAGACCCGTCAGCCGCTCTCCCGCGCGCTGGTCGCGGCGAACGGCTTCGCGGCGCTCTCCCCCGAGCTCCAGGCGCAGATCACCGAGGAGCTGAACGTCTCCTCGCTGGCCTCCCTCTCCGAGGTCGGCGGCAGCCTGGTCGACACCACCGCCAAGGCCAACTTCCGGGCGCTGGGCAAGCGTTTCGGCAAGGGCGTCCAGGACGTGGCGAAGGCGGTGGCCGCGGCCGACGCGGCGGCGCTGTCGCTGGCGCTGCGCGGCGGCGAGGCGGTCGTGACGGTGAACGGCGAGGAGGTGACCCTGACCCCCGAGGAGGTCATCATCACCGAGACCCCGCGCGAGGGCTGGTCGGTGGCCTCCGACTCGGGCGCGACGGTCGCGCTCGACCTGGAGATCACCCCGGAGCTGCGCAAGGCCGGTCTGGCCCGTGACGCGATCCGGCTGATCCAGGAGGCCCGCAAGAACAGCGGCCTCGACGTGGCGGACCGGATCGCGCTGCGCTGGACCTCCACCTCGCCGGAGACGGCCGAGGCGCTGGCCGCGCACGCGGGCCTGATCGCGGACGAGGTGCTGGCCACGGACCACGCCGAGGGCGCGGGCGACGACTCGTACGGCAGCCCGTTCGAGGACGAGGGCCTGGCCTTCAGCTTCCGCCTCCGCAAGGCGTAGCCGGTACGGCGAAGGGCCCGGCACCCCGCGAGGGGGGCCGGGCCCTTTCCCGTACCCCGGGAGACACGGTGCTCCGGGGACGCGCAAAAGGGCCGGGCCCCGGGTTCTCACCCGGGGCCCGGCCCTTGCGACTGCCGCCGACGGCTACGCGCTGGGCGCGTGGACGTGCGGCGCCGTCAGTTGTCGTCCTCGTCGATCAGGAAGCCGCGCATCGGCGCCGGCGCCTGCTGCATCGGCTGCGGGGCCTGCGGCCGGACCGGAGCCATCGGCTGGGTCATCGCCGGGGACATCTGCTGCTGGCCGCCGTAGGACGGGGCGCCGCCCATCGGGCCGTTGCCGCCGAAGGACGGGGCGGGGGCACCCGCCGAGGCCATCGAGGGGGACGGCGGCAGGGAGGCGGTCGCGGGCGTGCGCGCCGGGGCCAGCGAGTCGTCGGCCTGGGTCTCCAGCTGACGCAGCTGCGACTCCAGGTACGACTTCAGGCGGGTCCGGTACTCACGCTCGAAGCCCCGCAGGTCCTCGACCTTGCGCTCCAGCGTGGCGCGGGCGGACTCCAGGGAGCCCATCGCGACGCGGTGCTTCTCCTGCGCGTCCCGCTCCAGGGCGTCGGCCTTGGCGCGGGCGTCCCGCTCCAGGCCCTCGGCGCGCGAACGGGCCTCGCCGACGATCTTGTTGGCCTCGGAACGGGCCTCCGCGATCGCCTGGTCGGCGGTCTGCTGGGCCAGCGAGAGGACACGCGCGGCGCTGTCGCCGCCGGGGCCCTGCGGAGCCGGCTGCATCTGCTGCATCTGCTGCTGCGGGTGCCCCATCGGGCCGCCCTGCATGGGACCGCCCTGCATCGGGCCACCCTGCATGGGTCCACCCTGCATCGGGCCACCCTGCATGGGACCGCCCTGCATCGGGCCACCCTGCATGGGACCGCCCTGCATCGGGCCACCCTGCATGGGACCGCCCTGCATCGGGCCGCCCTGCATGGGGCCACCCTGCATCGGGCCACCCTGCATGGGGCCGGGGGGCAGCGCCGGGGCACCGGACGGAAGCTGCGGCGGGCCCATCTGCGGGGGCTGCTGCTGGGCCGGCGGTCCGGATATGGCGGCGGGCACCGGGGCGCCGGGACCGACGGGACGGTCCTGCTGCTCCGGGGGCTTGCGCATTCCCTGCTGCTGCTGGTTCTGCGCGGCGGCACGGGTCGCGGCGGCCAGCTTGGCGCGCAGGTCCTCGTTCTCGCGGAGCAGCCGGGTCAGTTCGGCTTCGACCTCGTCGAGGAAGGCATCGACCTCGTCTTCGTCATAGCCTTCTCGAAGGCGGACGGTCGTGAACTGCTTGTTCCGCACGTCCTCGGGGGTCAACGGCATCTCTTCTTCACCTCTACGTAGTCGTCGGCAGTCGGCAAGACCGTATCGTCCACATTTCCCTGATGCTCCTGCACCATCACCTCGCGAAACCACTCACGACGTTGATCAGGATGTAGACGATGATCATCAGAACGAAGAAGGACAGGTCGAGTGCCACGCCCCCGAGACGCAGCGGCGGGATGAGCCGCCGCAGAAGCTTGAGCGGTGGATCGGTGACAGTGTAGGTGGCCTCCAGAACGACCACCATCGCCTTGCCGGGTTGCCATGAACGGGCGAACTGGAAGACGTAGTCCATGACCAGCCGGAAGATCAGGAGGACCAGGAAGCACATCAGCGCGATGTAGACCACTTGTAGTGCGACGCCCATTCCCGCGCTTCCCTCTCCCCTGGCTCTCGCTTGTCCGGCCGCCCTGCGGCCGGGTCGTTCTCGGTCTCGGTTCTCAGCTCTGGTTGAAGAACCCGCCCTCTGCGATGCGGGCCTTGTCCTCCGCCGTGACATCGACGTTAGCAGGCGACAACAGGAACACCTTCTGCGTCACGCGCTCAATGCTGCCATGGAGACCGAAGACGAGACCGGCGGCAAAGTCGACAAGTCGCTTCGCGTCGGTGTCGTCCATCTCCGTGAGGTTCATGATCACCGGAGTGCCCTCACGGAAGTGTTCCCCGATGGTACGGGCCTCGTTGTAGGTCCGCGGGTGCAGCGTGGTGATGCGGTAGGGCTCCCGCTCGGACACGACCTTGGGCATGATCACCGGCGCGTTCTTCTCCAGGCTCGGGCGTTCGGGTGTGATGGATGCCACGGGGGCAATTCGGGCCGGACGCCCGCTCTCGGCGGGTACCGGGACAGAATGGGACACCGGCTCGCGGGGCGCGGGCGGGGAGACCACGCGTACCGGCTCCTCGCGCTCCACCTGGCGCGGGGGCTGGTGATGGCGCCGGTCGCGCTCGGGCTCCGGCTCGGGTTCGAAGTCGTCGTCGGGGTCGAAGCCCCGGCCGTCGTAACCATCGTCCTCCACGAGGCCGAGGTAGACCGCCATCTTGCGCATCGCGCCGGCCATGCTCTGCATCCTCCGCTCTGTGGTGGATCGCCCTTACCGAATGTCGCAGTGTCACCAAGTGCCCGCGATCCACGAGGTCTCCCCGCCTTTCTGGCGGAATGACCATATTTTCTGCTGTGGTCCGACCTGCTTCGCGACGTTACCCGAGCTTCGGGCGGACACCGAGTACCGCCGTACCGATGCGCACGTGTGTCGCTCCGGCCGCCACGGCCTCCTCGAGGTCCGCACTCATCCCTGCTGACACCATGTTCGCAGCCGGACGGGTCGCGCGCAGGGCAGTCGACAAATCCATCAACCGGTCGAAGGCGGCGCGTTGCCGCCCGGCGTACGCGCCGGACAGCGGGGCGACGGTCATCAGTCCGTCCAGCCGCAGCCCCGGCGCCGCGTCCACCGCGGCCGCCAACTCCTCGATCCCGTCGGGCGCGACCCCGCCCCGGTCGCCGCGCGCGCCGGACTCGGCGTCCAGCGCCACCTGGATCAGGCAGCCCAGCTCCCGCTCCGCCTTCTCCGCGCCCGCCGAGAGCGCGGAGACGAGCTTCAGCCGGTCGACGGACTGCACCACATCGGCATAACCCACCACGGAACGGACCTTGTTGGTCTGCAACTGGCCCACGAAGTGCCAGTTCAGGTCCAGGTCCGCGCAGGCGGCGGCCTTGGGGGCGGCGTCCTGGTCCCGGTTCTCGGCGACATGACGGACCCCCAGCCCGTGCAGGATCCGCACGTCGCTCGCGGGGTAGGTCTTGGTGACCACGATGAGGGTCACGTCCCGGCGCGCCCGGCCGGCGGCGGCGCACGCGGCGGCGATGCGCTCCTCCACCCGTGCCAGATTCGCGGCCAGTTCCTCGGTGCGGTCCGTCATGTCTCTTCCCGGTTCAGCCAGACATATCCCGCGAGTCGCCCGGTGGTGCGGTCGCGGCGGTACGAGTAGTGGTCCGGCGACTCCAGGGTGCAGACCCCGCTCGCCGCCACGTCGGTGACGCCCAGTCGGGCGAGCTGGGCCAGGACGCCCGCGGTCACGTCGACGGCGGGGGTCCCCCAGGAGGTCTCGGCGTGCGCGGCCGGTTCGACGGCGGCGACCTCGGCGCGCATCGCGTCCGGCACCTCGTAGCAGCGCCCGCAGACGGCGGGGCCGGTGCGGGCGACGATCCGCTCGGGGCGGGCGCCGAGTTGGGTCATCCGGGCCACCGCGGCGGGGACGACCCCGGCGGTCATCCCGGGCCGCCCGGCGTGGGCGGCGGCGACGACCCCGGCGACGGGGTCGGCCAGCAGGACCGGCACGCAGTCCGCGGTGAGCACCGCGAGGGCGAGGCCGGGCCGGTCGGTCACGAGCGCGTCCACCGAGGGGACGGGGTCCGTCCCCCAGGGGCGGTCCACGACGGCGACGCCGGCGCCGTGGACCTGGTTCATCCAGACCACCCGGGCCGGGTCGAGGCCGAGACCGGCCGCCGCCCGCTCGCGGTTGGCGAGGACGGCCGCCGGGTCGTCGCCGACGGCTCCGCCGAGGTTGAGCTCCTCGTACGGAACGGCGCTCACCCCGCCCCACCGGTCGGTGAAGGCGAAGTGGGCGCCGCTCGCGTGGTGACGCTGTCCTATCACTTCAAGAAGTCCGGGACATCCAGCTCTTCGGCCTGGCTGTCCGGGTACGGGCGGGCCGGCGGGACGACCGGCGAGGAGACGGGCGGCAGCGGGATCTCGCTGACGGCCGGCGCGGGCTCGGCCTGCGCGGGCTCCTCGCGGGGGGCCACCGTGCCCAGTCCGCCCAGCGGGCGGGAGGTCTCCGCGGCACGGGGGGCCGGGGCCGGCTCCTCGCGCTTGGCCGAGACCGAGCCGATGATGTTGTCCCGGCGGGCCGGCGGCTGGCCGCCGTCGAAGCCCGCGGCGATGACGGTGACCCGCACCTCGTCGCCGAGGGCGTCGTCGATGACGGCGCCGAAGATGATGTTCGCCTCGGGGTGGGCGGCCTCGCTCACCAGCTGGGCGGCCTCGTTGATCTCGAAGAGACCGAGGTCGCTGCCGCCGGAGATGGAGAGCAGCACCCCGCGGGCGCCGTCGATGGACGCCTCCAGGAGCGGGGAGGAGATCGCCATCTCGGCCGCGGCCACGGCGCGGTCGTCGCCGCGGGCGGAGCCGATGCCCATGAGCGCGGAACCCGCCTCGGACATGACCGACTTGACGTCGGCGAAGTCGAGGTTGATCAGGCCCGGGGTGGTGATCAGGTCGGTGATGCCCTGGACGCCGCTCAGCAGCACCTGGTCGGCCGACTTGAAGGCGTCGAGCACGGAGACCTGACGGTCCGAGATCGACAGCAGCCGGTCGTTCGGGATGACGATGAGGGTGTCGACCTCTTCGCGGAGCTCGGCGATGCCGTCCTCCGCCTGGTTGGCGCGCCGACGGCCCTCGAAGGTGAACGGCCGGGTGACCACACCGATCGTCAGGGCGCCGAGCGAGCGCGCGATGTTGGCGACGACGGGTGCGCCGCCGGTGCCGGTGCCGCCGCCCTCGCCGGCGGTCACGAAGACCATGTCGGCCCCCTTGAGGACCTCCTCGATCTCCTCGCGGTGGTCCTCTGCCGCCTTGCGGCCGACTGCCGGGTTGGCCCCGGCGCCGAGGCCGCGGGTGAGTTCACGGCCGACGTCGAGCTTGACGTCGGCGTCGCTCATCAACAGCGCCTGAGCGTCGGTGTTGATGGCGATGAACTCGACGCCCTTGAGACCGACCTCGATCATTCGGTTGATGGCATTGACACCACCGCCGCCGACACCGATGACCTTGATGACTGCGAGGTAGTTCTGCGGTGCTGCCACGTCGAAGGCCTCTCGCCTCGAGTTACGTGTCGCCGCTTCGCGGTGGTAAGCGCGCCGCGACGACGGATGCCGATTGGGACGGTCCGAAACGCCGACCCAAACCCTAACGTTGAAGTTTAGGGTTACCAGTGTCTCTGTTCGCTGGACTCTTCCGAACAGGACACTAAGTCGACAAGTGGCGCACGTTCAACGAACACGCCGAACCTCCCGTTTTTCTTTTCACCCTATGTGATCACCCGTAGCGCTGGCCAACCAGGGTGCTGGCCAGGGGTGATGAGCGTCAACTTCCCGACGAAGCGGGCGCCGTGGGGGCACTTACGTCGAAGTGCCCCGCTTTGGGCGTCGCCTTCATCAGCGCGGTCAGGACCCGGGCCTTGACGGCCCCGTCCTCACCGCTGCCCCAGAAGACCGTGCGCCCCCTGCCGAGCTCCAGGGTGATGGAGTCATACGACGCGATCCGGACGACACGGGCGTCCTGGGCGATTTTCTCCGGGAGTTCGCCCGTCACGCCTACCGCCTCGGCCAGCAGCCGGTCCTCGTCGAAGCGGCGCAGGCTGGGCGAGGCGCCCGCGTCGAGCACGAGCCGGGGTACGCCGGGGGGCGCCTTGGCGACGGTGGCGAACCGCACACCGCCGGAGTCCACTTCAATGAACTTTCCGCCCTTTTCCCACAGGAGTACGGGCTTGCGCTCGGTCACTTTCAGGCCGATTCCGTGCGGCCAGGACCGGACGACGTCCACGCTGTCGATCCGGGGCAGCCGCTCGCGCAGCCGCGCCTCGATCCCGTCGGTGTCGACGGAGACCATCGGCGCGCCGACCGGGACGGCCGCGATCCGCTCCACCTCGGCCCGGGTGAGCACCTCCATGCCGGAGGTGCTCACCCGCTCCACGCGGAGCCAGTTCGAGCCGTAGAGGGCCCAGGCACCGCCGGCCAGCACGGCGAGGGCGCCGAAGGCGAGGAGGAGGGTGCGCGGGCCGGGGACCCGGGCCCGACCGCCGCCGGACCCGGGGGACGCCCCGGACGAGCCCTTGGACCCGCCGCTCGCGCTCTTCTGCTCGGTCGCCGGTCCGGCTGCCACAGGGCGTCTCCCTTTCCGCCGCCGCTACGCCTGTCGGCGGGCGGCGATCGCCTCGTACACCATGCCGACGAGCAGGTCGTCGGCGTCCCGGCGGCCGAACTCGGCGGCGGCGCGGGACATCTCGTACAGCCGGTGCGGATCGGCGAGTACGGGCAGGACGTTGCCCTGCACCCACTGCGGCGACAGCTCCGCGTCGTCGACGAGGAGCCCGCCGCCGGCCTTGACCACCGGCTGGGCGTTCAGCCGCTGTTCGCCGTTGCCGATGGGCAGCGGGACGTAGGCGGCCGGCAGCCCGACGGCGGAGAGCTCGGCGACGGTCATCGCGCCCGCGCGGCAGAGCATCATGTCGGCGGCGGCGTACGCGAGATCCATCCGGTCCACGTACGGTACCGGCACGTACGGCGGCATTCCGGGCATGTTGTCGACACGCGGCATTTCGTTCTTCGGGCCGACCGCGTGCAGGATCTGGATGCCCGAGCGCTGGAGCACCGGGGCGATCTGCTGGACGACCTCGTTGAGCCGCCGGGCGCCCTGCGAGCCGCCCGAGACGAGCAGCGTCGGCAGGTTCGGGTCCAGCCCGAAGGCGGCGCGCGCCTCGGGGCGCACCCGGGCGCGGTCGAGGGTCGCGATGGTGTGCCGCAGCGGGATGCCGATGTAACGGGCGTTGCGCAGCTTGGAGTCCGGGGTGGCCACGGCGACCCCGGCCGCGTACCGCGAACCGATCTTGTTGGCCAGGCCGGGCCGGGCGTTCGCCTCGTGGACCACGATGGGCACGCCGAGCCGCTTGGCGGCCAGGTAGCCGGGCAGCGCCACGTAGCCGCCGAAGCCGACCACGCAGTCCGCCTTGGTGCGCTCCAGGACCTGCTCGGCGGCCTTGATCGTGCCGCGCAGCCGTCCGGGGACGGTGATCAGCTCGGGCGTGGGCTTGCGGGGCAGCGGCACGGCGGGGATGAGCGCCAGCTCATAGCCCCGCTCGGGGACCAGCCGGGTCTCCAGGCCCTTCTCCGTGCCCAGCGCCGTGATCCCCACGGAGGGGTCCTGCCTGCGCAGGGCGTCCGCGAGTGCGAGCGCGGGCTCGATGTGGCCGGCGGTACCTCCGCCGGCGAGGACGACATGCACCGAAATTCACCGCTCTCCGGACGGACGCTTCTTGACGCGCCGTCGCATCGACTTCCATCTCCCCCCGGCCCGCTTGCCCCAGCCGGGGCGGCGCAGGGCCAGGGCCGCTTTCGCGGCGGGTTCCTGTCGCGCGAAGGCGATCAGGAGCCCGACGGCGAACATGGTCGGCAGCAGGGCCGATCCCCCGTAGGAGAACAGCGGGAGCGGGACTCCGGCGATCGGCAGCAGACCGAGCACCGCACCGATGTTGATCACGGCCTGCGCCGTGATCCAGGTGGTCACGCCTCCCGCGGCAAACCTCACGAAGGGGTCCTCCGTACGTCCGGCCACGCGGATACCCGCATAGCCTAGAGCCGCGAACAGGGCCAGCACCGACAGCGTCCCCGCGAGACCCAGTTCCTCACCGGTCACGGCGAAGATGAAGTCGGTGTGCGCTTCGGGGAGTTGGCCCCATTTTTCCACACTCGCCCCGAGGCCGGAACCGAACCAGCCGCCGGAGGCCAGGGCGTAGATCCCGTGCGCCGCCTGGAGGCACGGGGCGCCCTCTCCGCCGGGATCGGTGGCCCCGATGCAGGCGAAGCGCTTCAGGCGGTTGTCGCTGGTCTTGATCAGCAGGAAGCCGATCGCCCCGGCCACGGACAGCACCCCGACGAAGAGCCGGGTGGGCGCGCCGGCGGTCCACAGCAGTCCGAAGAGGATCGCCGAGAGGATGATCGCCGTGCCCATGTCACCGCCCAGCATGATCAGCCCGAGCAGCAGAAACGTTCCGGGCACCAGCGGGACCAGCATGTGCTTCCACTGCGTGAGCAGTTTCATGTCCTGTTTGCGGGCCAGCAGATCGGCCCCCCACAGGATCAGCGCCAGTTTGCCGAACTCGCTGGGCTGGAGCATGAACGGTCCGCCCAGCGAGATCCAGTTCTGGTTGCCGCCGACCGCCACCCCTATCCCGGGGATCTGGACGAGCACCATCAGGAAGATCGCCCCGACCAGGATCGGGTAGGCCAGCGCCCGGTGCAGCTTCACCGGCATCCGGGAGGCCACCAGCAGCAGCCCCGCCCCGAGCAGCGCCGCGAAGAACTGCTTGCGGAAGAAGTACGAGGGCACCAGGTCGTAGCGGAGCGCCGTGATCATCGAGGCCGAGTAGACCATCACCAGGCCGAGCGCGGTGATGAGCAGTCCGGCGCCGACGATCACGTAGTACGCGGTGAGCGGCCGGTCCCAGGCCCTGCGGGCCCGTTCGGGCAGCCCGCGCAGCCCGCCCCGGCGCGGCTTGCGCGGCGGGGCCGGGGCGCGCCCTCCGCCGCGTACGGCGGACGGGCCGCGGGTCCCCGCGGTTCTGCTCGGCATGGTCGCCGTCCCCTCCAGTCGTGCCCGGCCCGGCCGGACCTCCTTGCTGGTCAGGTCAGGCGCGCCCGGTCGCGGCGAGGGCGCGGACCGCGTCCGCGAACGCCTCGCCCCGCTTGTTGTAGTTGGTGAACATGTCCATCGAGGCACAGGCCGGGGCCAGCAGGACCGTGTCCCCCGGCCGGGCGAGCGAGGCCGCCTCCCGGACCGCCGCGGACATCGCCCCAGTGTCGGTCCGGTCGAGGTCCACCACCGGGACCTCGGGGGCGTGTCGGGCCAGTGCTTCGCGGATCAGCTCCCGGTCGCGGCCGATCAGCACCACGCCGCGCAGCCGCTTCGCCGCGTTGGTGACGAGCTCGTCGAAGGCGGCGCCCTTGGCGAGGCCGCCGGCGATCCAGACGATCGGGTCGTAGGCGGCCAACGACGCCTCGGCGGCGTGGGTGTTGGTCGCCTTGGAGTCGTCGACGTAGACCACGCCCTCGATCTCCTCGACCAGTTCGATGCGGTGCGGGTCGGGCCGGAAGGCCCGCAGCCCGTCCCGTACGGCCTTCGGCTCCACGCCGAAGGCGCGGGCGAGGGCGGCGGCGGCGAGCGCGTTGGCGATGTTGTGCGGGGCCGGCGGCTGGACGTCGGCGACCTCGGCGAGCTCCTGGGCGTTCTTCTGCCGGTTCTCGACGAAGGCCCGGTCGACCAGGATGTCCTCGACGACGCCGAGCTGGGAGGGGCCGGGGGTGCCGAGGGTGAAGCCGATGGCCCGGCAGCCCTCCTCGACGTCGGCTGCCATGACCAGCTCCTCGGTCGCCCGGTCGGCCACGTTGTAGACGCAGGCGATCCGGTTGCCCTCGTAGACCCGGCCCTTGTCGGCGGCGTACGCCTCCATGGAGCCGTGCCAGTCGAGGTGGTCGGGCGCCAGGTTGAGCACGGCGGCCGAGTGGGCGCGCAGCGAGGGCGCCCAGTGCAGCTGGTAGCTGGAGAGCTCCACGGCGAGCACGTCGTACTCCTCGTCGCCGAGGACGGCGTCGAGGAGCGAGACGCCGATGTTGCCGACGGCCGCGGTGCGCAGCCCGGCGGCGGTCAGGATGGAGGCGAGCATCCGCACGGTCGTGGTCTTGCCGTTGGTGCCGGTGACCGCGAGCCAGGGGGCGGCGTCGGGGCCGCGGAGCCGCCAGGCCAGCTCGACGTCGCCCCAGATCTCCACGCCCGCCTCGGCGGCGGCCAGGAAGAGGGGCTTGTCCGGCTGCCAGCCGGGGGCGGTGACGATCAGTTCGGTGCCGGGCGGCAGGGTCGCCCCGTCGCCGAGGCGGACGGTGACGCCCGCCGCCTCCAGCTCCGCGGCCTGCGCCCGGGAGCGCTCGTCGTCGCCGTCGTTGACGACCGTGACGACCGCGCCCCGGGCGTGCAGGGCACGGGCGGCGGGGATGCCGCTCACGCCGAGCCCGGCGACGGTGACCTTCTTGCCCTGCCAGTCCAGCTCGCTCACTTCTCTGCTGCCCATCCCGCGTAGAAGAGGCCCAGGCCCACGATCACGCACATGCCCTGGATGATCCAGAAGCGGACGACGACCAGGACCTCCGACCACCCCTTGAGTTCGAAGTGGTGCTGGAGGGGTGCCATCCGGAAGACGCGCTTGCCGGTCATCTTGAAGGAGCCGACCTGGATGACCACGGACATCGTGATCATCACGAACAGGCCTCCGAGGATGGCCAGCAGCAGCTCCGTGCGGGAGCAGATGGCGAGACCGGCCAGCGCGCCGCCGAGGGCCAGCGAGCCGGTGTCGCCCATGAAGATCTTGGCGGGCGAGGTGTTCCACCACAGGAAGCCGAAGCAGGCGCCCATCAGGGCCGCGGCGACGACCGCGAGGTCGAGCGGGTCGCGGACCTCGAAGCAGGCGTTCGGGTTGGTCAGCGTCATCGCGTTGGCGCAGGACTCCTGGAACTGCCAGAGCCCGATGAAGGTGTACGCGCCGAAGACCATCACCGACGCGCCGGTGGCCAGGCCGTCCAGACCGTCCGTCAGGTTCACGCCGTTGGACATGGCCAGGATCATGAAGAGCGCCCAGACCACGAACAGCACCGGGCCGATGGACCAGCCGAAGTCGGTGATGAAGGAGAGCTTCTCGGAGGCCGGGGTGTTGCCGCGCAGGTCCGCGAACTGCAGCGAGAGCACGGCGAAGGCGATGCCGACGATGAGCTGGCCGGCCATCTTCGCCTTGGCCCGCAGGCCCAGCGAACGCTGCTTGACGATCTTGATGTAGTCGTCGAGGAAGCCGACCAGGCCCATGCCCGCCATCAGGAACAGCACCAGGACGCCCGAGTACGTCGGGTCCTCACCGGTGATGACCTTGGTCAGGGCGTACGCGATGAGCGTGGCCAGGATGAAGGAGATGCCGCCCATGGTGGGCGTGCCCTTCTTCCCGGCGTGGCCGCGCGGGCCGTCGTCGCGGATGAACTGCCCGTATCCCTTGCGGGCGAGCAGCTTGATGAGCAGCGGGGTGCCGATCAGGGTCAGGAAGAGGCCGATGGCCCCCGCGAAGAGGATCTGCCTCATCGGCCGGAGACCTCGCCCTCGGCCGTGTCGAGCAGTGCCAGGGCGACCCGCTCAAGACCCACCGACCTGGACGCCTTCACCAGGACGATGTCCCCCGGACGCAGCTCACTGCGCAACAGGTCGACCGCCGCCTGCGCGTCGGACACGTGCACCGACTCCTCACCCCACGAACCCTCGTTATAGGCGCCCAGTTGCAGCCAGGACGCTTCCCTGTCCCCGACCGCCACGAGCTTGCTGACGTTGAGCCGGACGGCGAGCCGTCCGACCGCGTCGTGCTCGGCGAGCGACTCGTCACCGAGCTCGGCCATCTTGCCGAGCACCGCCCACGTACGGGACCCCTGGGCCTGTGCGGGCCTGCCCATGGCCGCGAGCGCGCGCAGTGCGGCTCGCATGGACTCGGGGTTCGCGTTGTAGGCGTCGTTGACGATCGTCACGCCGTCCGGACGCTCGGTGACCTCCATGCGCCAGCGGGACAGGTTGCCTGCCCCGGAGAGCGCGGTGGCGATCTCCTCGACGGACATGCCGACCTCATGGGCGACGGCAGCCGCGGCGAGCGCGTTCGACACGTGGTGCTCACCGTACAGGCGCAAGGTCACGTCGCTGCACCCGGTGGGTGTGTGAAGCCTGAATGAGGGCTGTCCGCCCGCTGTGAGGCGGACGTCGTCGGCGCGTACGGACGCGTCCTCGGCCTCGCCGAAGAGCACGACGCGCGCCGAGGTGCGGCTCGCCATGGCCCGTACGAGCGGGTCGTCGGCGTTGAGGACGGCGACGCCGCCGTCGGCCTCGGCGGGCAGCGACTCGACCAGCTCGCCCTTGGCCTGGGCGATCTGCTCCCGGCCGCCGAACTCGCCGATGTGCGCGGTGCCCACGTTGAGGACCAGGCCGATCCGCGGCGGGGTGAGGCCCGTGAGGTAGCGGATGTGGCCGATTCCGCGCGCTCCCATCTCCAGGACGAGGTGCCGGGTGGCCGCGTCGGCCTTCAGCGCGGTCAGCGGCAGGCCGATCTCGTTGTTGAGGGAGCCGGGTGTCCACACGGTCGGCGCGTGACGCTCCAGGACCTGGGCGATCAGGTCCTTGGTGGAGGTCTTGCCGGCCGAGCCGGTGAGCGCGACGACGTCGGTGCCGAGCCGTTCGACGACCGCGCGGGCCAGCGCGCCGAGCGCGGCCTGCACGTCGTCGACCACGATCGCGGGCACGCCGACGGGGCGGGCGGCGAGCACCGCCGCCGCGCCCGCCTGGACGGCGCGCTCCGCGTACGTGTGGCCGTCGACGTGCTCCCCGGTGAAGGCGGCGAAGAGGCTGCCGGGCTTCACCTCGCGGGAGTCGATGACGACGGGACCGGTGACCCGCACGGCCCGATCCGGTATGTCGTGCGGCTGCCCGCCGACGATTTCGGCGATCTCGGCGAGGGAGAGGGCGATCACTGCTTCATCCCTGACTGTTCTCGTGACGGTGTGCGTCCTGTGCCTGCTGTGCGTCCTGCGCCTGCTGTGCCCGCTGCCGGGCGAGCCGGTCCAGCACCGCCGCGCGCAGGACGTGGCGGTCGTCGAAGGGGCGGACCACGCCGCCGGCCTCCTGGCCCTGCTCGTGGCCCTTGCCCGCGACCAGCACCGTGTCGCCGGGCTCGGCCCGGGCCACGGCCGCCGCGATGGCGGCGGCCCGGTCGGCGTCCACGAGGACCTCGCCGCGCTCGGCGGCGGGGACCCCGGCGGCGCCGGTGAGCATCGCGGTGAGGATGGCGAGCGGGTCCTCGGAGCGGGGGTTGTCGGAGGTGAGGACGGCGGTGTCGGCGAGCCGGGCCGCCGCGGCGCCCATCGGGCCGCGCTTGGTGGTGTCGCGGTCGCCGCCGCAGCCGATGACGATGTGCAGCCGGCCGCGGGTGACCTCGCGCAGCGAGCGCAGGACCGATTCGACGGCGTCCGTCTTGTGCGCGTAGTCGACGACGGCGAGGTACGGCTGGCCCGCGTCGACCCGCTCCAGGCGCCCGGGGACGCCGGGGACGGCGGCGACGCCGTCGGCGGCGGTCTGGGGGTCGATCCCGGCGGCGGCGAGGGTGACGATCGCGGCGAGGGTGTTGGCGACGTTGAACGGACCGGGCAGCGGCGCGGTGGCCGAAACTCGCTGTCCGTCGGGGCCGAGGACGGTGAAGGCGGAGTCGGCGGCTCCGCTCACCACGTCCACGGCGCGCCAGTCGGCGTCCGGGTCGCCGTCGGCGGAGAAGGTGACGACGGGGACGCCGGACTCCTTGGCGAGCCGGCGGCCGTACGCGTCGTCCAGGTTCACCACGCCGCGTTTGCTGCGCTCGGGGGTGAAGAGGCGCGCCTTGGCCTGGAAGTAGTCCTCCATGTCGGAGTGGAACTCCATGTGCTCCGGGCTCAGGTTGTTGAAGACGGCGACGTCGAAGACGCAGCCGTCGACCCGGCCGAGCACGAGGGCGTGGCTGGAGACCTCCATGGCGACCGCCTCGACCCCGCGCTCGCGCATGACCGCGAAGAGGGCCTGGAGGTCGGTGGCCTCGGGGGTGGTCCGCTCGGACTTGATGCGCTCGTCGCCGATGCGCATCTCGACCGTGCCGACCAGGCCCGTGGCGCGGCCCGCGCCGCGCAGCCCGCCCTCGACGAGGTAGGCGGTGGTGGTCTTGCCGGAGGTGCCGGTGATGCCGATCTGGAGCAGGTCCGCGCCGGGGCGCCCGTAGATCTCGGCGGCGAGCTCGCCCATCCGGCCGCGCGGGTCCTCGGTGACCAGGACCGGCAGGCCGGTCGCGGCGGCGCGCTCGGCGCCGGCCGGGTCGGTCAGGATCGCGGCGGCGCCGAGCCCGGCGGCCTGGGCGACGAAGTCGGCGCCGTGCATCCGGGCGCCGGGCAGGGCCGCGTAGACGTCACCGGGACGCACCGCCCGCGAGTCGTGCGTGATGCCCGTGACCTCCGTGGCGCCGGTGACGGCGGTCCCTTCGGCGGTCCCGGTGCCGAGCCGTGCGGCGAGCTCGCCCAGGGGTGTCGGGCGGAGCCGCTCCGGGCGGGGCGGGGTGGTTCGGTACTGATCAGCGTGTGGCACGGCGGTGAGCGTACCGGGCGCACCGGCCGGGGGGCTAAATGAGGCCGCGGCGTCGCCGGAGTTCGATTTCCGGTTCCCGGAACGGGGGGTGATGGTCGTCACTGGTGCTCCCGGCGTGTCACGGGGTGGGCTTGAAGGTGGTGGGCAGGCGGGCGGGGTCGGTGCCGGTGGGGGCGACGTGGAGGGTCTTGAGGGCGAACTCCATGACCTTCTTGTAGATGGGTCCGCAGATCTGGCCGCCGAAGTAGCTGCCCTTGGTGGGGTTCTGGATGGCGCAGTAGACGGCGATCCGGGGCTCGTCGGCGGGGGCGAAGCCGGCGAAGGAGGCGGTGTATCCCTTGTAGACGCCGAGTTCGGGGTCGACGCGGTTGGCGGTGCCGGTCTTGCCGGCGACCCGGTAGCCGGGGATGGCCGCCTTGTTGCCGGTGCCGTCCTCGTCGTCGACGACGGACTCCAGCATCTGGGCGAGGGTCTTGGCGGTCTTCTCGCTGACCACCCGGTTCTCCTTGGGCGCCGCCGCGGGAGTGAAGCGGCCGTCGGGGCCCTTGGTGCCGCGGACCAGGGTGGGCTCGATCCGTACGCCTCCGTTGGCGATGGTCTGGTAGACGGAGGTGGCCTGCATGGCGCTGAGCGAGAGGCCCTGGCCGAAGGGGATCGTGTACTGCTGCGAGGTGGACCAGTCCTGCGGCTTGGCGAGGATGCCGGGGGTCTCGCCGGGGAAGTCCAGGCCCGTCGGGCTGCCGACGCCGAAGCGGCGCAGGTAGTCGTAGAGCACCCGGTTGGCCTCGGGCTGGGTCTTGCCGAGCTGTCCGGTGGCGAGGATGGTGCCGATGTTGCTGGACCGGGCGAGGACGCCGTTGAGGGTCAGGTACCAGGTGACGTGGTCGATGTCGTCGCTGAAGAGGCGGTCGCCGCGGTGCAGCCGGTTGGGGACGGTGACCCGGGTGGCGGGGGTGGCCGCGCCCTCCTCCAGGACTGCGGCCATGGACATCACCTTGCTGGTGGAGCCGGGCTCGTAGGCGTCCTGGAGGGCCGCGTTGCCCATGGCGGTGGCGTTGGCCTGGGAGAGGTCGTTGGGGTCGAAGCCGGGGGCGTTGGCCATGGCGAGGACCTCGCCGGTGCGGGTGTCCTGGACGACGACGTAGCCGCGGTCGGCCTTGGACTTCCTGACCTGGTCGGTGATGGCCTGCTGGGCGGCCCACTGGATGTCCCGGTCGATGGTCAGCTCGATGTCGGAGCCGGGGACGGCGGGGGTGCCCTGGGAGCCCGCGGTGGGCACCCGGCGCCCGCCGGACTGGGCGAACCTGATCTTGCCGTCCTTGCCCGCGAGGTCCTTGTCCAGCATGGACTCCACGCCGCCGGCGCCGCGGCCCTCGGCGTTGACGTAGCCCAGTATCCCGGCGGCCAGCTCGCCGTTCGGGTAGACGCGCTTGGTGACCGGCTCGCTGAGGATGCCGCCGAGGAGGCTGATCCCGTTGCCGCCGTTCTCGGTCTTGGCCTTGCGCTCGTAGACCTTCTTCAGGTCCTTGATCTGGTTCCAGACCTGCGGGGTCTGCTTGCGGGCCAGCAGGGTGTAGCGGGACTTCGGGGTGCGGAGCTTCTTCGCGAGTTCGGCGGGCTCCTTGCCGAGGATCGGGGCGAGGAGCGCGGCGGCCTGCTCGGGCGCGTCCTTGATCTTCGCGTCCTCGAAGGTGAAGAGCTTGGGGTCGGCGGTGATGTCGTACGCGTCGACGCTGGCGGCCAGCGCGACGCCGGACCGGTCGGTGATCTCGCCCCGGTCGGCGGAGAGCGTGTACTCCTGGTAGCGGTGCTTCTCGGCCTTGGCCGCGTAGGCGCTGGCGTCCACCGCCTGGACCTGGAGCAGCCGCACCACGAAGACCAGCATGACCAGGGTCAGGCCGAGCGAGACCAGGCGCAGCCGGGGCCGGGCGCTGCCGAGCCGGATGGTGCGCCCGCCCGCCGGGGGCCGGGGGGCCGGGCGGCGGGCCTGCGCGGGCCGGGGCGCGGGGCGGCCGGCGGCGGGCTGGCGGGGGCGCGCGGGCCGGGCGGGGCCGGGGACGCGGCGGCGCGGGGGCTCCTTGGAGGGCACGGGTTCACCTGCCGGAGGTCGTGGGGGCGGTCGCGGTCGTCTTCGGCGTGTCGGGGGTCTTCGCGGGTGTCCCGGCCGCGGGCGGCTTCGGCGTGTCGCCGGGCTTGGGGGACGCGCCGGGGGGAGCCCCCGAGGAGGCCGCCGGGTCGGCGGGCGGGGTGGTGGCCGGTGCCGTGGTGGCGGGCGGGGCGGGCGGCGGCGTGGGCTTCGGCGAGGCGGCCTCGGAGGGCACGCCGCGGACCTTGCCGCCGGGGTCGAGGAAGACGGGGCTGCCGCCGGGGACCATGCCGAGCTCCCGGGCGCGCCGCTCCAGGGCGTCGGGGGCGGAGCTGTCGTCCACGTCCCGCTGGAGGGCCTGCTCCTCGTCGGTGAGCTCGGTGGTCTTCTTCTTGAGCTCGCTGAGCTCGAAGGAGCCCTGGTTGACGGCGGAGTTGAGCAGCAGCAGGCTGATCAGGCCGCCGCCGAGCAGCACCACCACGAGCAGGACGAAGGGGGTGCGGGCGGCGCTGCTCGGCCCGGAGGGCATCAGCCGCCCGAGCCGCGCGGCCCGCCCTTTGAGGGGGCCCTGTCGCGTCATCGCGCCTCCTGGTCCGCCGCCGGGCGGTGCCCCCGCCTCACGAAGGCTCGTCCTCCCGGATCCGCTCGGCCCCGCGCAGCCGGGCCGGGGCCGCGCGGCGGTTCTCGGCGACCTCCTCCTCGGTGGGGAGCTCGGCGCCTCGGGTGAGCAGCTTGAGGCGGGGCTGGTAGCGCTCGGGGACGACCGGGAGTCCGGGCGGCGCGGTGTTGGCGGCGCCGGCCGCGAACACCTGCTTGACCAGCCGGTCCTCCAGGGAGTGGTACGAGAGGACGGCGATCCGGCCGCCGACGGCGAGGGCCTTCACTGCCGCCGGGATGGCCCGCTCCAGGACCGAGAGCTCTCCGTTGACCTCGATGCGCAGGGCCTGGAAGGTGCGCTTGGCGGGGTTGCCGCCGGTGCGCTTGGCGGCCTGCGGGAGGGAGTCGCGGATCAGCTCGACCAGGCGGGCGCTGTTGCTGAAGGGCTCCTTCTCGCGCTCGCGCACGACCGCGGAGACGATCCGCTTGGCCTGCTTCTCCTCGCCGTACGCGCGCAGGATGCGGACCAGCTCGCCGGGCGGGTACGTGTTGAGGACCTCGGCGGCGCTCATGCCGGTCGTCTGGTCCATGCGCATGTCGAGCGGGGCGTCCTGCGCGTAGGCGAAGCCCCGGTCGGCCTCGTCGAGCTGCATGGAGGAGACGCCGAGGTCGAACAGGACGCCGTCGACGCGCGGGATGCCGAGCCGCTCCAGGACCTCGGGGAGCTCGTCGTAGACGGCGTGGACGAGGGTGGCCCGGTCGCCGTAGGGGGCGAGCCGCTCACCGGAGAGGCGCAGCGCCTCCTTGTCCCGGTCGAGGGCGACGAGCCGGGCCTCGGGGAAGTCCCGCAGCAGCGCCTCGCTGTGACCGCCGAGGCCGAGGGTGCAGTCGACGACGACCGCGCCGGGGCGCTCCAGGGCGGGGGCCAACATGTCCAGGCACCGCTGGAGCATCACCGGGACGTGTCGGTCGTTGCTCAAAGCGCCCTCTCAGATCCGGCGGGAACGGGTACCACCGGCGAGCGGGAGGAGGCCGAGCCGCAGGTACCGCCGCACATACAGGGGAGAAACAGCGGAAATCGCTCGATGTCTCCGTGAACTTCGCGTCACTTTAGTCCACCGGACGGGCCGGTCAACCAACCGGCTGGCGCGTCGCGCGCCCGGGCCCGACTCGCGCGCCGCCCGGCGCGGCTCACCCGGACGGCCCCGTCCGGCGCGGCCTGTGGGTTCGCTCACAACAAGGTTCAATGGCGCTCTTTGTCCGCTCTCACAGCAGGCTGGAGCGGTCGGTGACCGTTAACGTCGGAGACATGTCGACCTCTGCGCACCCCTCCGCCGACGCCATACGTTCCGAGAGCGCGGTCACCGACCGTCTCGTCCGGGCCAACGAGCGTTACGCCGCCGACTTCACCGACCCCGGGATGGACGCGCGCCCCGTGCTCCACGTGGCCGTGGTCGCCTGCATGGACGCCCGTCTCGACCTGCACGCCGCGCTCGGCCTGGAGCTCGGCGACTGCCACACCATCCGCAACGCCGGCGGGGTCGTCACCGACGACGTCATCCGCTCCCTGACCATCAGCCAGCGGGCGCTCGGCACCCGCAGCGTGATGCTGGTGCACCACACCAACTGCGGCCTGGAGTCGCTCACCGAGGACTTCCGGCACGAGCTGGAGGACGAGGTCGGCCAGCGCCCGGCGTGGGCCGTGGAGGCGTTCCGCGACGTGGACCAGGACGTGCGCCAGTCGATGCAGCGGGTGCGGACCTCCCCGTTCCTCCTGCACACCGACGACGTGCGCGGCTTCGTCTTCGACGTGACGACCGGCCTGCTGCGGGAGATCAGCCCCGCCTGATCGCCCCGGCCCCGTCGGCCGGATCTGCCCGATCGGCCCGACACAAGGTCGCAAACCCCGGCAATTCGCCCCGAGTTATCCACAGGGCGACGGCGGGCAAGTGACACGACCCGGCCACGGCAACAAGAATGCACGGGTGACACCCCCCGGACCTCGTTCCGGGGGCAGGTGTCGGTGCTGCCGGAAGGGCCGAGGAGGGCCGGGTGACGACCTATGACGATCGAGCGAGCCTCACAGATCTGACCACCACAGCGGAGCGGGTGCGCCGGTCGGTGGAAGGTGTGATCGAGGGCAAGCCCGAGGTCGTACGGCTTGCGCTGACCGTGCTGCTGGCCGAGGGACACCTCCTCATCGAGGACGTCCCCGGCGTCGGCAAGACGATGCTCGCCAAGACGCTGGCGCGGTCCATCGACTGCTCGGTCCGCCGTATCCAGTTCACGCCCGACCTGCTGCCGTCGGACATCACCGGCGTGTCGATCTTCGACCAGCAGCGGCGCGAGTTCGAGTTCAAGCCCGGCGCGATCTTCGCCCAGATCGTGATCGGCGACGAGATCAACCGGGCCTCCCCCAAGACCCAGTCCGCGCTCCTGGAGTCCATGGAGGAGCGCCAGGTCACGGTCGACGGCCAGACCTACGAGCTGCCCAGCCCGTTCATGGTCGTCGCCACGCAGAACCCGGTCGAGATGGAGGGCACCTATCCGCTGCCCGAGGCCCAGCGCGACCGCTTCATGGCCCGGGTCTCCATCGGCTATCCGAGCGCCGAGGCCGAGCTCCAGATGCTCGACGTGCACGGCTCGGCCTCCCCGCTGGACGACCTCCAGCCGGTCGCCCACGCCCATGACGTGGCCAAGCTGATCGACGCCGTCCGCGGGGTCCACGTCGCCGAGGCCGTCCGGCGGTACGCGGTGGACGTCGTCGCCGCCACCCGCACCCACCCCGACCTCAGACTCGGCGCCTCCCCGCGCGCCACGCTCCACTTGCTCCGCGCCGCCAAGGCGTCCGCCGCCCTGAGCGGCCGGGAGTACGTGCTGCCCGACGACCTCCAGGCGCTCGCCGCCCCGGTCCTCGCCCACCGCCTGCTGCCCACCGCGCAGGCCCAGCTCAACCGGCGCACCGCCGAGCAGGTCGTCCAGGACATCCTGCAGCGCACGCCCGTCCCGGCCGCGGCGCCCCCGGCGGCGCCCGCCGGACCGCTCTACGGCCAGCAGCAGCCCGGCGCCCGGCGGCTGTGATGGACACCGCCGCCGCTCAGCGGGGACAGGTTCCCCCGGGGGAGAGGGACGGCGACGACGCCCGGGGCGGCCTGCGCGCCGCCCTGGCCGGACTCACCACCCGCGGCAGGTCCTTCCTGGCCGCCGGGATCGCCGCCGGCGTCTGCGCCTACGTGCTGGGCCAGGCCGACCTGCTCCGGGTCGGCCTGCTGCTCGCCGTGCTGCCGCTGGTCAGCGTCGTCGTGCTGCACCGCACCCGCTACCGGGTCGCGGGCAGCCGACGGCTCGCCCCGCAGCGGGTCGAGACCGGCGCCGAGGCCCGGGTCCACCTGCGCGTGGACAACGTCTCCCGGCTGCCCACCGGGCTGCTGATGCTCCAGGACCACGTGCCGTACATGCTGGGCCCCCGCCCCCGCTTCGTGCTCGACCGGGTCGAGGCGGGCGGCCGGCGCGAGGTCTCCTACCGGGTCCGCTCCGACCTGCGCGGCCGCTTCGCCCTCGGCCCCCTCCAGCTGCGGCTCACCGACCCGTTCGGCATGTGCGAGCTGACCCGCTCCTTCAGCGCCCACGACACGCTCACCGTGATCCCCCGCACCGAGGCCCTGCCCCCGGCCCGCCCGGCCGGCGAGTCCGCGGGGTACGGGGACGGGCAGCAGCGGGCCCTCGCGCTCGCCGGGGACGACGACATCATCCCGCGCGCCTACCGGCACGGCGACGACCTGCGCCGGGTGCACTGGCGCTCCACCGCGCGCTACGGCGAGCTGATGGTGCGCCGGGAGGAGCAGCCGCAGCGGGCCCGCTGCACGGTGCTGCTCGACACCCGCGGCATCGCCTACGAGGGCGGCGGACCCGACTCGGCCTTCGAGTGGGCCGTCTCCGGCGCCGCCTCCGTCCTCGTGCACATGCTGGAGCGGGGCTACGGGGTGCGGCTGCTCACCGACACCGGAAGCACCGTCCCCGGCGAGGGCGCGGAGGGCTTCGCGGGCTCCGGGCAGAACACGGCGGACGCCGCCGGGCTGATGCTGGACACCCTCGCGGTCGTCGACCACTCCGACGGCGCCGGGCTCTCCCGCGCCCACGACGTGCTGCGCGGCGGACACGAGGGCCTGCTGGTCGCCTTCCTCGGCGACCTGGACGAGGAGCAGGCGGCGCTGGCCGCCCGGATGCGGCAGCGCGGCGGCACCGCGCTCGCCTTCCTGCTGGACTCCGGGACCTGGCTCACCGGCGGCGCCGTGACCGGCGCGGTCGAGGACCGGCTGCGGCAGCTCCGGGAGGCCGGCTGGACGGCCGTCGCCGTGCCCGCGGGCGCGCGCCTGGCCGAGCTCTGGCAGCGGACCGGCGGCACCCAGACCCAGGCCCCCGCGGCCGACACGTACGGAGGTTGGTCATGAGCGGGCGCGGGCGGCTGACGCTTGCGGCCTTCGGCGCGACGCTCCTGGCGTCCGCCGCGCTGCTGCCGCTGGTGAAGCCGGCGACCTGGATCTTCACCGCGGCGATCCTGCTGGGCCTGGTCAGCGCGGTCGGCACGGCCACCCGGCGGGTGCCGCTTGCCCGGCCGCTGACGATCGCCGCGCAGACGCTGGTCGCGCTGCTCGTGCTGACCGTGGTCTTCGCCCGCGAGCAGGCGGTCCTCGGGCTGCTGCCCGGACCGGACGCCTTCGCCGCCTTCGGCACGCTCTTCCAGCAGGGCGTGGACGACGTCGGCACCTACGCGGCCCCGGCCCCCGACACGGCCGGCATCCGGCTGCTGCTCGTCGTCGGCGTCGCCGCGGTCGGGCTGCTCGTGGACACCCTCGCGGTGACCTTCCGCAGCGCCGCCCCCGCCGGCCTCCCGCTGCTCGCCCTGTACTCGGTGGCCGCCGGGCTCTCCGGCGGCGGCGCGGGCTGGCTCTTCTTCCTGCTGGCCGCGGTCGGCTATCTGCTGCTGCTCCTGGCCGAGGGCCGGGACCGGCTCTCGCAGTGGGGCCGGGTCTTCGGCGGCGCCCCGCGCGGGGGCCGGGGACCGGCGGCCGGCGAGGGCCGCGCCGCCTCCGCCCCGGTGCGCACCGGGCGCCGGATCGGCGTGGTCTCCCTGGGCATCGCGCTGATCGTGCCGTTCGCCCTGCCCGGCCTGGGCGGCGGGCTGTTCGGCGGCGGGGACGGCGAGGGCCCCGGCGGCCAGGGCGGCACGATCTCGGCGGTGAACCCGCTGGTCTCCCTCCAGGACAACCTGCGCCAGCAGGACGACCGCGAGGTGCTGCGCTACCGGACCAACGCCCGGGACGCCTCCGGGATGTATCTGCGGCTCGTCGCGCTCGACCAGTTCGACGGGACGGCGTGGAAGTCCTCGGTCCGCCCGATCGAGGCGGTGCCCGAGCTCCTGCCCTGGCCGGACGGGCTGGCCCAGGACGTCACCACCACCGAGGTCACCAGCAACTTCGTCGCCTCCACGGCGTACGAGCAGAAGTGGCTGCCGATGCCCTACCCGGCCTCGAAGGTCGCCATCGGCGGGAGCTGGCGGTACGAGCCGGCCGGGCGGATGCTCGTCGGCGACAACGGGCAGAACACCAAGGGCGCCCGCTACTCGGTGACCAGCCTGGACGTCCGGCCCACCGCCGAGCAGCTCGCGGCGGCCCCGGCCGCGCCGGAGAAGCTGCGCCAGGAGTACACGAAGGTCCCGGCCTCGCTCCCGGCGGACGTGAAGGCGACGGCCCTGGAGGTCACCCGCGGCGCGCGCAACGGCTACGAGCGGGCGGTGCGGCTCCAGGACTGGTTCGCCCGGGACGGCGGCTTCCGCTACGACGTGGACGTCGACTCCGGCACCGGGGTCCAGGCGATCTCCCGGTTCCTCAGGGACAAGCAGGGCTTCTGCATCCACTTCTCCTTCACGATGGCCGCGATGGCCCGCTCCCTGGGCATCCCCGCCCGGGTCGCGGTCGGCTTCATGCCGGGCACCCCGCAGCAGGACGGCTCGCTGTCCGTCGGCATCCGGGACGCGCACGCCTGGCCCGAGCTGTACTTCGAGGGCGCGGGCTGGACCCGCTTCGAGCCGACGCCCTCGCGCGGCACGGCGCCGGACTACACCCGCGAGCAGGCCACGGGCGGGACGGCGGCCCCCCCGGCGCAGCCCTCGGCGGGCGCGTCGGCCGAGCCCTCGGCCGTGCCGAGCGCCTCGGAGAGCTGCCCGGCGCAGCTGCGGCGCCTGGGTGAGTGCGGTCCGGACCAGGCGGCCGGGGCCGCGGCGGCGGGAGGCTCCGGGACGCCGCCGCTCCAGCTCGCCCTGCTGGGCCTGGGCGTGCTCCTCCTGCTGGCCCTGCCCTTGCTGCCCTGGCTCTGGCGGGCCCGGCTGCGGGCGCGCCGCCTCGGCCCGGCGGGCGATCCGGTCACCCGGGTCCTCGCGGTCTGGGCGGAGGTCCAGGACACGGCCTGGGACCACGGGGTGACCCCGGACGGTTCGCTGACCCCGCGCGGCACGGCGGCGCGGCTGGTCCGGCTGGGCCAGCTGGGGCCGGAGGCTGCGGACGCGGTGCACCGGGTGGCGCGGGCGGTGGAGCAGGCGCTGTACGCGCCACGCCCCGCGCCCGTGACGGGCCTGACCGACCAGGCGCTGCTGATCCGGCGCGGCTTCGCCGCCTCGGCGACCCGCACGGGCCGGCTGCGCGCGCTGCTGGCCCCGCGCTCGGCGGCCAGGGTCTCCTGGGCGGCGCGCGCCCGCTGGGATTCCCTGCGCACCACCACGTCGACGAGGACCCGCGCCCTCGTCCAGCGCCGCCCGACCCGCGACCCGGCGGCCTGACGGGCCGCGCCTGACGCCCGGCAGCCCCGGGGACTCGGCGACCTGACGCCCGAGGCCCTCGGGGCCCGCATGGCGCGCACCCCGGCGGCCTGGCGCCCCGGGACCCCGGGGACCTCGGCGAGCTGACGCCCTGGGTCCACGGGGCCCGCGTGGCGCAGGCCCCGGGGGCGCCGGAGGTGCCGGGGCGCAGGGCACTCGGAGGCGCCATGCCCCTGGAGGCACGGCGCCCTGCCCCCGCCCCTCCCCCAGACATAGCTGAGCCCCGCTTTCGCCGGGGGCTGCCGCGGGGCTCAGGTGAGTGTGGGGGTCGGGCGGGTCAGTGGTGGCCGTCGCCCTGCTGTTCGTCGCGGCGGCGCTGCCACCGCTCTTCGATACGGGTCATCATCGAGCGGCGCTGCCGGGCCTGTCGCCCGCCGCCGCCGGTCGGCCGGGGCTGTTCGCCCGGCTTGGGCGCCTTGCGCCATCCGGTGACCGCCAGGACCGCGCAGCCCAGCATGATGAGGAACCCCACCACACTGAGCGGCCAGATCTGCGGAGCGATCATTCCGGCCATGAGGAGCGCGATACCCACCAGGAAGCCGGCGACTGCCTGGTAGACCCGTCGCCGGGTGTACGTACGCAGCCCGCTTCCCTCGAGCGCTGTCGCGAACTTGGGATCTTCGGCGTACAGCGCTCGCTCCATCTGCTCGAGCATTCGCTGCTCGTGCTCCGAGAGCGGCACGGAGTCCTCCTAGTCGTCGGTCGCGGGGGCGACCGGTTTGCGGCCCTTTCAGGATAGGCAGGGAATCGCCCCCGTGAAACCCGCCCTCAATGCCAAATCGCCAATCCGGGCCGCCATGCGGTTCGGATGCTGAGGCGTTGATTCCCCAGCCCCCTGCCCGTCATGCCGGATCGTGTCTCCCGATCATACGGGGACATGTCCTCGAACGGGCGGCCTGTGGCGTACTCCATCTGCGGTTGCGTCGCTGATCAGCGCGTGCGGCGGCGGCCCGGGGCCCGAGCCCCGGGGCACCGCCGTGCGGGTGTCAGGCGCGCTTCTCGCCCAGGACGTGCAGCTGGGTGGCGATGGCGTGGAAGGACGCCAGCTCCGCGGCGGCGGCCTCCAGCTTGAGCAGCGCCTCGGCGGCGCCCGGCTCGGTGTCGACGAGGACGCCGGGGACGAGGTCGGCGAAGACCCGCACGCCGTGCACGGCGCCGACGTCCAGGCCCGCGTCCTGGGCGAGCTCGGTGAGCTGCTCGGCGGTGAAGCGGCGCGGCACCGGGTCGCCCTCGCCCCAGCGGCCCGCCGGGTCGGTCAGCGCGTGCCGGGCCTCGGTGAAGTGCCCGGCCAGCGCGCGGGCCAGCACGGCCCCGCCCAGTCCGGCGGCGAGCAGGCTCAGCGCGCCGCCGGGGCGCAGCGCGGCGACCGCGTTGCGCACGCCCTCGGCCGGGTCGTCCACGTACTCCAGGACGCCGTGGCACAGGACCGCGTCGAAGCCCTCACGGTCGACCACGTCGAAGAGGCCGCGGATGTCGCCCTGCACTCCCCGCACCCGGTCGGCGACGCCGGCCTCGGCGGCGCGCCGCTCCAGGGCGAAGAGCGCGTTCGGGCTGGGGTCGACGACGGTCACGCGGTGTCCGAGGCCGGCCGCGGGCACCGCGAAGTTACCGGAGCCGCCGCCCGTGTCGAGGACATCGAGGCAGTCGTTCCCGGTGGCCTTGACCCGGCGGTCGAGGGCGTCTTTGAGGACGTCCCGGACGACGGCGGTACGCAGGGAGGCGCGCGACGGGCGCGAGGTCGCCTCTCGACCGAAGACAGGGGAAGGGTCCGACACGGTTGCTGACTCCTCGGTGACGGGGACGAACGCCTCCCACCCTATGGCCTCGGACCTCCCCTCCCGATCATCCCGCGGTCTCCCCGGCCCCCGGCTGTCGCGGCAGCACGGGCTGGAGCACCAGCAGCCGCTCCACCAGGCGCAGGAACATCCCCGCGTCCCGCAGGAGGTCGTCGGCGTCGCGGCGGCTGGCGGCGCCGGCGATCCCGGCCTCGGCCCTGGCCCGGCGGGCGGCGCCGGAGGCGAAGAGCGCGCTCCACTCGGTGAGCTCGGGCGCTATCTCCGGGAGCACCTCCCAGGCGCTGCGGATGCGGGCCCGCCTGCGCGGGTCGCGCTCGGGCCGGCCGCGGGCGGCGAGCACGGCGGCGGCGGCGCGCAGGGCGGCGAGGTGGGCGGTGGCGTACCGCTCGTTGGGCACGTCGAGGGCGGCGGCCTCGTCGAGTCCCGCCCCGGCCTTGGCGAGCAGGTCGAGGGCGGCGGGCGGGGCCGAGGCGCGGCGCTGGACGGGATGGATGTCGGACGCGGGTCCGAGCTGGGCGGGGGCGGGGCGCGGCGCGGTGTGGCGCCGGGGTGCGGCGGCGGCGTGGTGGCCGGCCATGACGAGCCTCCTGTCGTCGGGTGACGGCGCTGTGGCCGTATGTGTTCATCGTGCACGCCCCCACTGACATCGCCCTTGACCTGGGGTTTTGCCTGGACGGCAGAGCGGCGGTACTTTTTGCACTGACCGGTCAGTTCAAAAGAGTTCCTAGGGGGGATCGTGGACGCGCAACCGGACGAGCCGCACGGCGCCGCCGTCGTCGCGGACGGATACGGGCTGAAGGGCCCGCGCGGCTGGGCTTTCCGCGGCATCGGCTTCGAGGCCGCGCCCGGCTCGCTGGTGGCCATCGAGGGGCCGTCCGGCTCCGGCCGCACCTGCCTGCTGCTCGCCCTCACCGGCCGTATGAAGGCCCACGAGGGCCACGTCGAGGTCGCCGGGCTCCGGCTGCCCCGCAAGATGGCGGCCGTGCGCCGGATCAGCGCGCTCGGCCCGGTGCCTGGTGTCAGCGACCTGGACCCGGCCCTCACCGTCGCCGAGCACCTGCGCGAGCGGGCCCTGCTCCAGCGCCGCTTCGACGGCTCGCTCAAGGCGCTGCTCCGGCGGCCCGCCGAGCGCGCCGCCGCCACCCGGGCCCGGATCGACGAGGCCCTGAAGACCGCCGGGCTCGACCCGGAGACCCTGCCGAAGGGCGACCGCACCGCCGTACGGGACCTGGAGCGGCTGGAGGCGCTGCGCCTCTCGCTGGCCCTGGCCCTCATCGGGCGGCCCCGGCTGATCGGCCTGGACGACGCCGACCTCAAGCTCTCGGACGGCGACCGCGCCGAGGCGTGGGCGCTGCTGCGGTCCCTCACGGACTCCGGCACCACCGTCCTCGCCGTGTGCAGCGAGGCGCCCGAGGGCGCCCTGCGCGTCTCCACCGCGCCCGCCGCCCGGGCCACGACCCGCAAGCGGAAGACACCCACGGCACCCGCCGAAGCCGCGCCCGCCGAGGCCCCCGCGCCCACCGCCGACACCGCACCCGGCGCACCCGCCGAGCCCGCCGAGCCCGCCGAAGCCGCGCCCACCGAAGCCCCCGCACCCGTCACCGACACCGTCCCGATGCACAAGGCCCGGAAGGGGGAGTCCGATGCGATCGCCGCGACTCGCCGCGCTTGAGCTGAAGCGGTTCGGCAGGGGGAAGCTGCCGCGTGCCGCGCTCGTCGCGATCCTGCTGCTGCCGCTGCTCTACGGCGCGCTCTACCTGTGGTCCTTCTGGGACCCGTACAGCAGGCTCGACAAGATCCCCGTCGCCCTCGTCAACGAGGACCGCGGCGCCACCACCGGCGGCAAGAAGATCACCGTCGGCGACGACCTCACCGAGAACCTGCGCGAGAGCGCCGTCTTCGACTGGCACGAGGTGAGCGACGACGAGGCCCGCGCGGGTGTCGAGGACGGGAAGTACTACCTCTCCCTGACCATGCCCTCGGACTTCAGCGAGCGGATCGCCTCCAGCTCCGGGGACTCGCCGGAGACCGGCGCCCTCAAGGTGCGCACGAACGACGCCAACAACTACATCGTCGGGCAGATCTCCCGCACGGTCTTCTCCGAGGTGCGCACCGCCGCCTCGACCAAGTCCTCGCGCACCTTCCTGGACAAGATCTTCATCTCCTTCTCCGACATCCACGAGGCCACCGCCAAGGCCGCCAAGGGCGCGGGCGACCTCAAGGACGGCGTCGACAAGGCGAAGGAGGGCTCCAAGAGCCTCGCCGACGGCCTGACGGACGCCAAGAAGGGCAGCGGCGACCTCGCGACCGGCATCAAGAAGCTGAACAAGGGCGCCGCCGACCTGGAGAACGGCTCCCGCCAGGTCGCCGACGGCACCCAGACGCTCGCCGACAAGGTGAACGGCACGGCCGACCAGGTCCGCCCGTACCTCGCGAACAACGGCAAGTCGATCCGCGACACCGCCAAGCTGGTCTCCGACTCGGCGACCGCCGTCCGGCACAACCTGGACGACCTGGTGCGCCGCGCCCCGGCCGCCCGCAGCGCCGCCCACCTGGCCGACGACAAGCTCGCCGCGCTCTACAAGAAGCGCTGCGAGACGGACCCGACACCGGACGCCCAGGAGTGCGAGGTCCTCAAGGAGGCGTCGGTCACCGCGGCCGACGTGGCCACGATCGCCGACGACATCCACGAGCTGACCAAGGACCAGAAGGGCGACCTGAAGACCCTGGACACCCGGCTCGCCACGCTGAAGAAGGACGCCGACGAGCTGGCCCGCCGCGCCCCGCACCTGGACGAGGACGTCGAGGGCGCCATCAAGAAGATCAACGAGCTGAACGCGGGCGCCCGCAAGGTCGCCGACGGCGCGGACCGCCTGCACACGGGGCTGACCGACGCCCGCACCGGCGCCGGCAGCCTCGACACCGGTGTCGGCAAGCTGAAGAAGGGCGCCGGCGAGCTCGACGGCGGACTGTTCAAGCTGGCCGACGGCTCGGGCGAGCTCGCCACCGGCCTCAACGACGGCGTGAAGCAGATCCCGGACTACGACAAGCAGGACCGCGACAAGCGGACCGAGGTGATGGCCGACCCGGTCAAGCTGGCCGCCCAGTCGATGCACAAGGCGCCCAACTACGGCACCGGCTTCGCCCCATACTTCATCCCGCTCTCCCTCTGGGTCGGCGCGATGGTCGCGTACATGATCATCCAGCCGCTCAACCGGCGCGCCCTGGCCGCCGGCGCCTCCGCCTGGCGGATCGCGCTCGCGGGCTGGCTCCCGGTCGCCGCGATCGGCGTCCTCCAGGTCGGCGCGCTGATGTCGGTGCTCCACTGGGGCCTGGGTCTGGAGATGGCCAGGGCCGCCGGGACCGTGGGCTTCCTCGCCCTGGTGACCTGCTGCTTCGCCGCCATCATCCAGTGGCTGAACGCCAAGTTCGGCGCGGCGGGCCGCATCCTGGTCCTCGCGGTGCTGATGCTCCAGCTGACCTCGGCGGGCGGCACGTACCCCGTCCAGACAAGTCCGGGCTTCTTCAACGCCATCCACCCCTACCTCCCGATGACGTACGTGGTCGAGGCGCTGCGCCGGCTGATCACGGGCGGCGGCATCGGGCCGGTCTGGCAGGCCGTCGCCGTCCTCACCGCCTTCACGGTGGGCGCGCTGGCCCTGACCGCGCTGACCGCGCGTCAGAAGCAGGTGTGGTCGCTCGACCGGCTGCACCCCGAACTGTCGCTCTGAACCTGTGAGAATCGAGCCCATGGAAAGCAGCAGCACCAGACGTCAGGCCACGCGCACCAAGCTCTACGAGGCGGCCGTCACGCTCATCGCGGAGCAGGGTTTCTCGGCGACGACCGTCGACGAGATCGCCGAGCGGGCGGGCGTGGCCAAGGGCACGGTCTACTACAACTTCAAGAGCAAGACCGAGCTCTTCGAGGAGCTGCTGCGGCACGGCGTCTCCCTCCTCACCGCCTCCCTGCGCTCGGCGGCCGAGGAGACCGCCGGGCGGGGCGGCAGCCGGATAGACGCGCTGGACGCGATGATCCGGGCCGGCCTGGTCTTCATCGACCGCTACCCGGCCTTCACCCAGCTGTACGTGGCCGAGCTCTGGCGCACCAACCGGGCCTGGAACTCGACCCTCCTGGTGGTCCGCCAGGAGGCCGTCGCGGTCGTCGAGGGCGTGCTGCGCGAAGGGGTCGAGGCCGGTGAGCTGAGCGACGAGATCGACGTGAAGCTGACGGCGGCGGCGCTGGTCGGCATGGTCCTGGTGGCCGCGCTCGACTGGCAGGCTTTCCAGCGCGAGCGCTCCCTGGACGACGTCCACGCGGCGCTCTCCCGCCTGCTGCACGGGCGCGTCGGCGGGCGCTGACCCCACAGGACACCCGGCACGAAGGAGGCGCCGGTCCCGCGAGGCTCGATCCCCCCGAGCCACGCCGGACCGGCGCCTCTTCCGTACGCGCCGCGGATCCCCGTATCCCCCGTGGACCCCCGGCTCCCCCGTACTCCCCCGTGTTTCCCCCGTGGGTCCGCGTGTCCCCCGTGGACCCCGTGCACCCCCGTGCCGGCAGGTGCGCGGCCCCCGTTCCGCAGCCCCGTGCCGGCGGTACCGGAGCCGCGCCCCTTCCGTGCGGTCCACTCTCCCTTCCGCGCAGGTCACGGCCCATCCGCGCACCTACTCATCTCGCCTCCTAGGTACGGATACTCAGTGCTGGCTACGATCGCGGACGTGTCCGTACTCCCCCTGGTGTTCACGAGCGGCTGGGCGAGCGGGATCAACGCCTACGCCGTGGTCCTGCTGCTCGGCCTGTTCGGCGCGGCCGGGATCACCGACGAGGTGCCCGAGGCGCTGCAGCGGCCCGACGTCCTGATCGCCGCCGGTGTGCTCTTCCTGTGCGAGGCGGTGGCGGACAAGATCCCGTACGTCGACTCCGTCTGGGACTCCGTCCACACCGTGATCCGGCCGATCGCCGGCGCGGTGGTCGCGGCCCTGCTCGCCGGGCAGTCCGGCTCGCTGCCGGAGCTGGCGGCGGGCGCGGTGGGCGGCACCACGGCGCTGCTGAGCCACTTCGTGAAGGCCGGCACCCGGATGGCGGTCAACACCTCGCCGGAGCCCTTCTCCAACATCGCGGTCTCCACGGCGGAGGACCTCGGGGTCGCCGGCATCGTCACCTTCGCGCTGTTCCACCCGGTCGCCGCCGCCGTGATCGCGGCCGTGCTGCTCGTGCTCGGCCTGGTGATACTGGTCTTCCTCGCCCACAGCATCCGCCGCTTCCGGCGGCGCCGCGCGCAGCGCCGGGAGGAGCGGCGGCTGGCGGACGCGCGGGAGCGGCCACCGGCGCCGACGGACGGTTCGGAGCATTTCTGAGCGCCCCGGCGGCCGGTTAAAGTCGCTGGCATGGCACGCATTGCAGTGATCGGGGCGGGGCTCGGCTCGATGGCGGCCGCCGCCCGGCTGGCCGTGGCGGGACACCGGGTGACGGTGTACGAGAGCGGCGCGACGTACGGCGGCGGGGTCCGCCGGCTGGAGCGGGACGGCTTCGGCTTCGACACCGGGCCGGGGCTGCTGCACCTCCCGGCGGTCTACCGGGACCTCTTCGTCAAGACCGGCAAGCAGCCGCTGGAGGAGTGCGTCACGCTCACCCAGGTGGACCCGGCGAGCCGTCACCTGTTCGCCGACGGCACCCGGGCCGACCTGCCGAACGCCTCGCGGGCGGGCACCCTCGCCGCGCTGGACGAGGCGCTCGGCGCGGGCGCGGGCGAGCGCTGGGGCGAGTTCCTGGTGCGGGCCCGCGAGACCTGGGACCGCACCCGGCGCCCGCTCCTGGAGGAGCCGCAGCCCGAGGACGTCTCGGCGCTGGGCCGCGAGCCCTACCCGGCCCCCAAGGCGGGCCTGCTGCGGCGCCCGACGACGACGCTGGCCCGGATCGGCGAGCGCGAGCTGCGCGACCCCCGGCTCGCCGCGCTCCTCGACTCGTACGCCTGGAGCTACGGCTTCGACCCGGCCACCGCCCCCGCCTCGGCGGCGGTGCTGCCGTACATGGAGCAGACCTTCGGGAGCTGGTACGTGGCCGGCGGCATCCGGGCGCTGGCCGACGCGGTGTACGAGCGCTGCCGGCAGCGGCGGGTGGAGTTCGTCTTCGACACCGAGGTCACCGACGTGCTGGCGGAGCGGGGCCGGGCCGTCGGCCTGGCGCTGGCGGGCGGCGAGAACGTGCCGGCCGACCACGTGGTCGCCGGGGCGCCGGTGCCCGCGCTCTACACCGAGCAGATCGTCGGCTGGACCTCCCAGGACGAGTGGCCGCGCCACCAGCCGGTGACCACGGGCCGGGTGACGCTCTGTCTGGCCCTGCGCGGGGCACGGGAGTCCGGCGCCGCGCACCGCACGGTCGTGCACGCGGCCGGGGGGCTGCCGACGGTGACGGTGCTGCGGCCCGACGACCCGGCGCTGCGGCCCGACGACGCGCACGAGTCGGTGACGGTCACGGCGACGGTCCGGATCCGGGAGGCCCGCACGGACCACGTGGAGCGGATGCTGGAGCAGGCCGAGGCGGCGGTGCCGGGGCTGCGGGAGCGGCTGCTGTGGCACGAGGCGCGCACCCCGGACGACACGCTCCTGGAGACGGGTGTGGGCGAGGTCCCGGGCCCGGCGCTCGCCGGGGCCCACGGGCAGTGGCTGCCCGCGCCCAACCGGACGGACCTCGACGGGCTGTACCTGGTCGGCGGCTGGTCGCACCCGGGCGGCGGGCTGGCGCACGCGGGGATGTCCGGGGCGCTGGTGGCCGGGCTGATCGTGGAGGGCGCGGACTTCCGCGGCTCGCGCTGACCGGCCGCGCCGCCGGGGCCGCACGGGCCCCGGACGACAGGACCTAGTAGCGGTACTGCTGGTCCTCGCCGTACCCGTGGTGCCCCTGCTGGTCCTGGTACGGCTGGGGCTGCTGGGGCTGGGCGCCGTCGTGGTCCGCGCGGTTCTGCTGCTGCGGGACCCAGACGCCGCCGGGCGGGGTGTCGTACGTGTACGAGGGCGCGTACGGGTCCGCGTAGGGCTGCTGGTAGCCGTCGTACTGCTGCGCGGTCTCCGGGTAGCTGCCGATGTACGGGTCGGAGTAGGCCGCGTACTGCTGCTGCTCGCCGCCGGCGTAGTCGTAGCCGGGCTGCTGCTCGTAGCCGCCGCCCGCGTAGGTGTCGGCGGCGGCATAGGGCTGGTGCTCGGCCCGGGGCTGCTCGTAGGAGGTGCCGTAGACGCCGTACTGGCCGGTGTCCTCGGGCATCGGCTCGGGCTCGTACACGGCGCCGGCCGCGGCGGTCCCGGCGGCGACCCCGGCGAAGGCGTCCCCGGCGAACGGGTCCTCGGCGCGGGCCGCGGCCCCCTCCGGCTCCGCGGCCTCGTAGGAGAGGTCGCTGACCTCCAGGGTCGGACCCTCCTTCGCGGCCCGGCCGGTGCCCCTGCGTCGGCGGCTCGCGCCCGGGTTGCCGCCGATCGCCCAGCCGGTGGAGAAGCCGCGCCGGAAGGAGAGCGTGACGTAGGTCTGGCCGACGGCGAAGGCGATCGCACCCGCCACGATCACCAGCACGGAGGGCAGCAGCACGCCGACGACGACGGTGAGGAAGCCGCCGAACGCGAGCAGCCGCCAGCGCAGCCGCGCCTTGTACTGGAGGAGCACCTCACCCAGCAGCCACAGCGCCACGACACCGAACGCGATGTAGAGGACCGTCCACCCCATGCCCGCCCCTCTCCTACGGCCACCGCCGCGGGAAGGGGCGGGTACGGCCGGTCACGACTGCTGGTGCAGTCCGAGATTCTCGTAGATCTCGAGCGTCGCCTTGGAGTTGTTCAGCGTGATGAAGTGCAGTCCGGGGACACCCTCGGAGAGCAGCCGCGCGCAGAACTCCGTCGCGAACTCGATGCCAATGGAGCGTACAGCGGCCGGATCGTCCTTGACGGCGAGGATGCGGTCTTTCACGTCCTCGGGGAAGGCGGCGTTGCTCAGCTGGGGCAGCCGCTCCAGGCTGCGCACGCTGACCACGGGCATGACCTCGGGGATGATCGGGGTGTCGCAGCCCGCCTTCTCGGCGCTGTCGCGCAGCCGCAGGTAGTTCTCCGGGTCGAAGAACATCTGGGTGATCGCGTAGTCCGCCCCCGCGCGGCACTTGTCCACGAAGTGCCGGATGTCCGTGTCCCAGTCGGTGGAGCGCGGGTGCATCTCGGGGAAGGCGGCGACACCGACGCAGAAGTCGCCGGACTCCTTGATCAGCCGGACCAGGTCGGCCGCGTACCGCACGCCCTCGGGGTGCGCGATCCACTCCCCCAGCGGGTCGCCGGGCGGGTCGCCGCGGACCGCGAGCATGTTCCTGATGCCCGCGTCCGCGTACTGGCCGAGGATGTTGCGGAGTTCGGCGATGGAGTGGTCGACGGCGGTCAGGTGGGCGACCGGCGTGAGCGTGGTGTCGGAGGCGATCTTCTGGGTGGCCTTGACGGTGCCGCCGCGCGTGGAGCCGCCGGCCCCGTAGGTCACCGAGACGAAGCTGGGCGCGACCGCCTCGATCCGCCGCATGGCGTTCCAGAGGCTCTGCTCGCTCTTCTCGGTCCGGGGCGCGAAGAACTCGAAGGAGAAGGAGGTGCCACCGTCGGCGAGGATGTCCCGCACCGTGCGGGCGCGGTCCGTGCGGGTGGAAGCGGTACCAAGGGCCATACGGGCAGGTTAGACGGGGTCCGGGCGACGACAGAAGCCGCGTCCGCTTTCTGGACGGCTTATGGACGGGTTCCGGTCGTATTTCCGGCCGCTGCGGCGCGCCGGGCGACCCTTCGGGGCCGCCCGGTCCGGCCGGTCAGCCGAGCCGCTCGCGGACGCGCTTGGCGAGGGCGGCGGTGGCGGCGGCCGGGTCGTCGGCCTCGGTGATCGCGCGGACGACGACGATCCGGCGGGCGCCCGCGTCGAGCACCTCGTCCAGGTTGCCCGCGTCGATGCCGCCGATGGCGAACCAGGGGCGGTCCTGCGCCAGCGAGGCCGCGTAGCGCACGAGGCCGAGGCCCGGCGCGTACCGCCCCGGCTTGGTGGGGGTGGGCCAGCAGGGGCCGGTGCAGAAGTAGTCCACACCCGGCTCGGCGGCGGCCGCGGCGGCCTCCTCCTCGGCGTGGCAGGAGCGCCCGACGAGGACCCCCTCGCCGAGGATCGCGCGGGCGGCCGGCACCGGCAGGTCGCCCTGGCCCAGGTGGAGCACGTCGGAGCCGATCGCGTGGGCCACATCGGCCCGGTCGTTGACCGCGAGGAGCTTGCCATGGCGGCGGCACGCCTCGGCGAACACGGACAGGTGCTCCAGCTCCTCGCCCGCCTCCATGCCCTTGTCCCGGAGCTGCACGATGTCCACGCCGGAGGAGAGCACGGCGTCGAGGAAGGCGGGCAGGTCGCCCTGGCGCTTCCGGGCGTCGGTGCACAGGTAGAGCCGGGCGTCGGCGAGCCGCTCGCGAGGCGTGGGCATGGTGGATCCCCCCGTCGGGTGGCGCGGGCGCGGGGCCGGACCGGATCGGCCGGTCCGCCGCTGGAAGGTCGTCAACGCCCTGCCGGACGCCCGCGACCTGGACGAGTACGCGAAGG